>NZ_JBDIAB010000029.1:0-22360 GCF_039812165.1 Microbacterium sp. | reverse complement strand
ACCTCCGACATTGGAACTCGCGGCCCATCACGGGCTCGCTGCGAGGAGGCGGACGTCGAACCTGCATCGAGATCGACGGGGCAGTCTCTGCGACGAACGATCGCGCGGCCCGACAGTGGTGCCGAGCCGATGCACCACGTGCACGCCGACGACGTCGCGCAGGCGTTCGAACTCGCCGTCGCGGCGGGACGCCGCCGCGGGCGAGGACTTCAACATCGTCGCGCCCACGGCGCTGAGCGTGCGCGGCTCCGACCTCTGCACGGCTGACCGGGTGGCAACCCCGCCCGATCCGGCCTCGCTCGGATCGCGGGACCGACCGGGCTACGCCGCGTCGGGATCCTCTCCCTCGGCCTGCGAGGGATGTCCGGTCGCAGTGGTCTCCTGCCCGGTGCCGTTCGCGGCGGGGTCTTCGCCCTCGGCTTGTGAGGGATGGCCGGTCGCCGAGCTGTCCTTGCCGACGGACTTCTCCCGCACGTCCTCGCCGTCGGGGTCTGCGCGGACTTCACCTTCACTCATGCCGGTTCTCCTCTCATGACATCCGTCTCGTCCGGCGGACCGGATCGAGGCGGATCATCCATGTCACAACCGTCCGCCACGCGACGACGCGGTCCCAGGGGCTTGACACCGCAGGGCAGCGCGTGCCCGCTCCTACGAGATGCGGCGCCGGTACACGACCATGGCGACGACGTACGCGACGACGAGGATGCCGACGCACCACGCGAGGGCGATCCACAGGTCGCCGCCCACCGGCTCGCCGGCGAGCAGCGCGCGGATCGAGTCCACGATCGAGGTGACCGGCTGGTTCTCGGCGAACCAGCGCACGGGCCCCGGCATCGTGTCGGTGGGCACGAACGCCGAGCTCACGAACGGCAGGAAGATGAGCGGATACGAGAACGCGCTCGCGCCGTCGACCGTCTTGGCGGTGAGTCCCGGGATCACGGCGAGCCAGGTCAGGGCGAGGGTGAACAGGGTCAGGATGCCGGCGACCCCGAGCCACGCGAGTACCCCGGCGCCGGAGCGGAAGCCCATCAGCAGCGCGACACCGGTGACGATCGCGAGCGACACGAGGTTCGCCAGCAGCGACGTGAGCACGTGCGCCCACAGCACGCCCGAGCGCGCGATCGGCAGGGACTGGAAGCGCTCGAAGATGCCGCTCTTCAGATCCATGAAGAGCCGGTACGCGGTGTAGGCGATGCCGGACGCGATCGTGATGAGCAGGATGCCGGGGAGCATGTAGTCGATGTACGCGCCGCCGGCCCCGCCGGTGTCGATCGCGCCGCCCAGCACGTACACGAACAGCAGCATGAGGGCGACGGGCGTGATCGCCGTCGTGATGATCGTGTCGAGGCTGCGCGTGACGTGCGTGAGCGAGCGGCCGAGCAGCACGGCGGTGTCGCCGAGACCGCGGGCGGGAGAGGTGAGCGTGGTCATCGTGACTCCTTCGTGGCATCCGGGCTCTCGTCGGCCGAGTCCGTGCCGCTCGTGCGAGTGCCGACGATCGCGAAGAAGACGTCCTCGAGGCTCGGCTGCTTCTCGACGTACTCCACCTCGACGGGCGGCAGCAGCCGTTTGAGGTCGGCGAGCGTGCCGTCGGCGATGATGCGACCCTCGTGGAGGATCGCGATGCGGTCGGCGAGCTGTTCGGCCTCCTCCAGGTACTGCGTCGTGAGGAGCACCGTGGTGCCCTTCGCGGTGAGCTCCCTGATCGCCTGCCACATCTCGAGACGGGCCTCGGGGTCGAGACCCGTCGTCGGCTCGTCGAGGAAGATCACCGACGGGTCGCCGATGAGGCTCATCGCGATGTCGAGCCGGCGACGCATGCCGCCGGAGTACGTCCCTACCGCACGGCTCGCGGCATCGGTCAGCGAGAAGCGGGCGAGCAGCTCGTCGGCGACGCGGCGCGGGTCGGCGACGTGCCGCAGCCGCGCGATGAGCACGAGGTTCTCGCGGCCGCTCAGGATCTCGTCGACGGCGGCGAACTGGCCGGTGAGGCTGATCGACTCCCGCACGCACCCCGGCTGGGCGGCGACGTCGAAGCCGTCGACGACGGCTGTCCCGGCGTCCGCCTTCAGCAGCGTGGCGAGGATCCGCACCACGGTGGTCTTGCCGGCGCCGTTCGAGCCGAGCAGGGCGAAGACCGTCCCGCGGTCGACGGTCAGGTCGACGCCGCGCAGCACGCGGAGGTCGCGGTAGGACTTCTCCAGCCCCCGCACCTGCACGGCGGTCGCGGTCATGACCGCTCCTTCTCCGCCGCGTCGACCGCGTCGACGAGCCGCGCGCGCTCCTTGTCGATCCACCGCTTGCCGCCGTAGGCCTGGGCGAAGTTCTCGGCGAACTCGACGGGATCGTCGCCGACGACCTGACGGACGGGCGTGCCGTCGAGGGCCGCGCGTTCCCAGAAGTCGGCGAGGTCGAGGAACATCTGCACGATGACGTCGCCGTCGGTCACGCCGCCGTAGTACATGAGGTACCGGTTGAACGCGTCCGCGACGGCGCGGTAGGGCTCCGGCAGGGCGTCGAGCCTCGCCTTCGCCTGCTTGTACTGCCGCTTCTGCTCGAGCGGTCCGGTGACCAGCTCGATCCATCTGGCTGCCATGTCAGCCCTCTCCTTCTGTGTCGTCGTCGGTGCCGGCGTCGTGGAGTCGCTCCAGCCGCTCGGTCAGGAGCGCCCAGGTGCGCCAGAACTCGTCGAGGTACTCCTGCCCGCGGCCGTTGAGCGTGTACACCTTGCGCGGAGGGCCCTTCTCGGACGGGACCTTCTCCACGTCGACGAGACCGCGCTGCTCGATGCGCACCAGCAGTGCGTAGACCGTGCCCTCCGCGATGTCGGAGAAGCCCTGCGCGCGCAGCCGCGCCGTGATGTCGTACCCGTAGGCGGGGCGGCGCGAGAGGATCGCCAGGACGACGCCCTCCAGGATCCCCTTGAGCATCTCGGTGGCTTGCTTGCCCACGGACGGCTCCTCGCTACTCAGTGACGCTTACTACTGGTAGATAGTAACACTGAGTAGTGAGATTGCAAGCGCCGCCGTGGTTGTCAACCCCCTGAACGGTTGCCGAGGGGTCCTCTTAGCGTTGCTCTCGAGGCACGATCGGAAGGAAGAGGACATGACCACCGCACGCGACATCATGACCATCGCTCCGCAATGCATCGGAGAGAACGACACGCTCGTGGATGCCGCACGGCTGCTGGCGTCGCTCGACGTGGGGTCACTGCCGATCTGCGGTGAGGACGGCGCCCTCAAAGGCATGCTGACCGACCGCGACATCGTCGTGAAGTGTCTCGCGCGAGGGCGGGATGCCGCGACGACGACCGCCGGCTCGCTCGCGGAGGGCAAGCCGGTCACGATCGGCGCCGACGACGATGTCCACCGGGCGCTCGACAAGATGAAACACCATCAGGTGCGGCGCCTTCCGGTCATCGACGGGGACGAGCTGGTCGGCATCATCAGCCAGGCCGATGTCGTCTTGTCTGTCTCGGCCGCCGAGGCCGGCGAGACGGTCGCCCAGATCTCCGAGTGACGGCGACGTCCGGGCGGTCACGCCCGGACGTCCTCCTCGGCGGCGCGAAGCGCCTGCACGGCGGGCCCCTCGAGCACGTCGCCGCGGGGGTCGAAGCGCGACCCGTGCAGCGGGCAGTCCCACGAGCGCTCCGCGCCGTTCCACCGCAGCACGCCGCCGAGGTGAGTGCAGACGCCAGAGACACGGCACACGACGCCGTCCACGGTCGACTCCGCGATCGGATGCAGGCCGTGCCGCACGATGCGGCCATGGCCCTCGGGCGGGGCCTCGTCGTCGGGGCGGCTGGAGGTCTCGGCCTCGAACCAGCCCGCGGCGAGGCGTCCGCCGACCTCCGCGTTGAGGGCGATCGTCTCGCCCGCTGCGGCGGGCACGTCCTGGGGAAGCCGCGGCGCCGACGACGTGCCGGTCAGGTCGCCCGCGATGGCGAGCGCGGCCGCGACGGCGTTCGTCATGCCCCACTTGGCGTAGCCGGTCGCGGCGAAGACGCGATCGCCGCCGCGCGGCACGGGTCCCGCGAACGGCAGGCCGGTCGCCGACCGGTAGTCCTGGGCGCCCCACCACGCGACGCGACGGGCGTCGGGGTAGGCGGCCCGCGTCCAGTCCTCGAGCTCGTCGAGGACGTCGGCCGCGTCCGGCTCGCGTCCGGGCGTGAAGCCCGCCGAGCCGACGAGCAGAACCTGCCGGCCCTCCGCGTCCTGCGCCGTGCGAAGGGAGCGCGTGCGCTCGTCGACCGAGAGGCACATCGCGGCCGGCAGTCGCGACGACGCCGGCAGTGCGTACGCGGCCACGAGCGCGCGCGACGGCTCGAGCCGGGCGAAGAGCAGTCCGCGATCAAGCACCGGCGTTCCCGTCGCCTGGACGAGCGCCTCCGCGCGGATCGACGCCCGTTCGGTGCGGACGAGGACGCCGTCGTCCTCGACGTCGGCCCCGACCACACGGCATCCCTCGACGATCCGTCCGCCGAGCGCACGCACGCGCTCGGCGAGCCTGCCGAGCACGCGCAGCGGATGCAGCTGCCACTGGCCGTCGAGCGCGAGCACGCGCGACGCCGGGAACGGCAGCCCGAGTCGGTCGCTCTGCGTCGTGCTGAGGGACTCGGCGGGCACTCCGCAGGCGCGCGCCGCCGCGAGCTCGCGGTCGGCGACGCGATCGCCCTCGGGGGTCGTCGCGTACGTGCACGCGGTCGCGGGCTGGACGATCCGATCGTCGTCGCCGATCTCGCCGATCAGCCACTCCTGCGCGGCGCGGTTCGCATCGACGTAGGCGGCGAGGGCGTCGTCGCCCGCGTGCTCGCGGATGCGACCAAGCGTGCCGCCCTGCAGCAGGCTGAGCTTGCCAGTCGTGTTCCCGGTGGTCACGGCGCCGACCGAGCGGGCCTCGACCACGACGACGCGGCGTCCCGCGCGCGTGAGGATCAGCGCGACGGCCAGGCCCGTGAGCCCCGCACCGGCCACGACGACGTCGGCGCGGCCGGGCAGGTCGGCGTCCGTCACGACGCCGTCCCACGTCTGCGACCACAGCGAGGACGGACGCTCGGGCGGCGCCGTGCGCGGCGAGTCGCGCCGATCGGTCAGAGCAGGTCCTCCTCGTCGTCGTCGGCGCCGGCTGCCACACGATCGGCACGGGCGCTGTCGACGGCGTCCTGGTCGGCGTCCGGGTCGAGGACGCGGTCGCCGTCCTCCTCCATGGTCGGCACGGGCGCCACGGACTCGTCGGCGCGGTCGTCGTCGTCGGGGGTCGGGACGAAGGGCGGGTGCGGGCTGGACATCGCGGCATCCTTTCTCTGGGATGCCTCACGCTAGGCTCCGCCACACCCGCCCGGCACGGGGCTTGACTCGCCCGGCCGATGGCGCTAGCCCTGTCGTCGGGCCGCCGGGGTGTGACGGGCGAGGGTGCCGAGCTCGTGCACGAACACCTGTCGCAGCAGGTTGAGGGCGAGCCACTGGGCCTCCTGCACGGCGTCGTCGTCGCCCGGGAGAGCGACGTGCGCGGTGGCGGCGTTGCACAGCGGGTTCGGCGCGCGTCCGGTCAGCGCCCAGGTGTCGGTGCCCGCCCGCGACGCCGCCTCTACGGCGCGCATGAGCGTCGCGTCGCGCCCGTCGAGCGCGAGGAGCATCACGACATCGCCTGGGCGGCCATGGGCGACGACCTGGCGGACGACCGCGTCGCCCGTCGTCGCGCCCGTCGCGGGCGGTCCGGTGGACACGACGGTGGCCGAGAAGGCCGGCCGTCGGTCCGGAGCACCGATCACGGCATCCGCGAGATGCCGCGCGGCCGCCGCCGAGCGCTCGTCGCCGATGACGAGCAGGCGGCCGCCGGTGAGCATGCGCAGCGCGAGCTCGGCTCCCCACGAGGCCACGACCGGCAGCCGCACGCACAGTCCGTCGACCACCCTCCGGTGCTCGGCGAGGTGCGCGCTCAGGGTGTCGGCGAGCGCGTCGTCCGGGACCCGGCCGCGGATGCAGTCCGTCGCGGTCTCGATCATCGGTCCGCGTCCCGCTCGTCGTCGACGGATGGGCGGAGGACGTCGTCGGCGTGCCGCTCGGCCTCGTCGAGCGGGTCGCGGTCCTCGTCGGGGGCGTCGGCGCGGCCGTCCCTCCGGTCCGCGACGGTCTCGTCCTCGGCAACGATGCGGGCGGGCGCCTCGGGGTGGACATGCGGATCGGTCACGACGGCATCCTTTCGAGGGGCGGATGCCTCACGCTAGGAGCCGCCCGCGCGGAGCGCATGGGACTTGACTGGCGCGACCGATCGCGCTAACCGGGTGGCGTCAGCCGCGCGCCCCGGAGTCGCCGTCGACCTCGACCACCTGCGGGGCGTCGTCGTTGACCTCGACGGGCGGGACGTCGAAGTGCTCGGCGACCAGGGAGATGCCGCCCGACGTGTTGGCGGAGTTCGCGAGGTCGTCGATCCAGGCGCGGCTCAGCTCCGGCGGCTCGGGCTCGTCGAACACGAAGCGCAGCGGGATCGAGGGGTGCAGCCAGATCGTGCTGCGTCCGCGGGGCTGGTCGTCGGGGTGCCGCCACGACAGCGTGAAGCTCTCGCCCCGCCGCAGCTTGACGGCGATGACGACCTTCAGATGCGCGAGCGCGCGGTCCTCGATGTGGATCGGCGTGGCGGAGCCGCCGTAGTAGATCGTGCCCATCCGGTCAGCCTAACCGCGCCGCGGACGGCGCGGGCCGGGGCGGCCCCGCTACCTCGTGGCGGGGTGGGCGTCAATCCCGTGGCCCGGGCCGTCCGGGACGTCGCAGGATGGGGCGTCGGCTGCCGAGCAGGGGGCGGCCCGATGACGACGCGGGAGGTGCTCATGACCAGGCCATCGCCGGGGGAGGGCGCGTCGGGGATCGACGTCGCGCGGGATCGCGGCATCCGCCGGATCGGCGTGGAGGAGGAGCTGCTGCTCGTCGATGCCGAGACGTTTCGCCCCGTGCCCGTCGTCGACGACGCGATCGGACCCGCGCCGGGCAGCGTCGTGGCGCACGGAGCGCTCCTCGAGCACGAGGTCAAGCGCGAGCAGATCGAGGTCGTCAGCCCGCCGCTGAGCACGTACGGCGAGCTCGTCGAGGCGATCGTCGACGGGCGTCGCGCCGCCGACGAGGCCGCCCGCCCCGTCGGCGCCCGCGCCGCGGCGCTCGCGACGTCGCCGCTGGCGTGCGACTCGCACGTCGTGACGACGCCGCGCTTCGACCGGATGCGGGAGCGCTTCGGCCTCACGATGGACGAGCAGCTGACCTGCGGGTTCCACGTCCACGTCTCGATCGACGGACGCGAGGAGGGCGTGGGCGTCCTCGACCGCATCCGGCCGTGGCTGCCGGTGCTGCTCGCGCTCAGCGCCAACTCCCCGTTCTGGCAGGGTGCGGACTCGACGTTCGCCAGCTACCGCTACCAGGCGTGGGGGCGCTGGCCGAGTGCGGGCACGTACGAGCCGTTCGGCTCGGCGGCGGGCTACGCGGCGGCGGTCGACGAGATGATCGCGACCGGTGTGGCCTTCGACGCCGGCATGGTCTACTTCGACGCGCGGCTGTCGAACCACGCCCCGACGGTCGAGGTGCGGGTCGCCGACGTGTGCCTCGCGGCGGAGGACGCAGCGACGCTCGCGGTGCTGATCCGGGCGCTCGTCGAGACCGCCGCCGCCGGCTGGCGTGCGGGCGAGCCGGTCGACGACGTGGCGGGCCGCGTCCTCCGGCTGGCGTCGTGGCGCGCGAGCCGGTCGGGCGTCGGCGGTGAGCTGCTGCATCCGCTGTCGCGCCGTCCGGTGCCCGCGCGCGAGGCGGTGCACGATCTCTACCGGCACGCGCGCGAGCGCTTCGCGACGACCGAGGAGGAGGTGCGCGTGCGACACGGGCTGGCCGAGATCCTCCGTCGCGGCGCCGGTGCCGACCTCCAGCGCGCCGAGCTGGCCCGGCACGGCACCACCGCGGCGGTCGCGCGCCGCGCGGTCGACCTCACCCACCGTGTGCCCGAGGTGGCGGGCGCGCCGTAGCGCATGCGATCAGGCGAGCCGCAGCGCGGCGACCGCGATGAGCGCTGCCACGCTGACGAGCACCATCGCGATCATGAGCGCCGCGAGCACGACGTTCCGACGTCGCGAGGTGCGCATGGTCGCCGCGCACACGAGCATCGCCGCATAGAGCGCGACGAGCGCCAGGATGCCGGTCAGCGCCGCCGCGAACTGGGCGCCGAGGTTCGCGATCAGGAACGCGACCGACACGGCTCCGAGCAGTCCCGCCCACAGCAGCCACGACCGCCGCGCATCCTTCCGCAGCGCCGGTCGGTTGCGCACGAACGTCTCGTCGACCGGCCGCCGCGCCGCGTCCTCCGGATCCTTCCTCGCCATGACGGATGCCTCCTCGTCGAGCCCACGGTACGTCCGGCACGCGGCGCGGCCGAGGGTCTTGACAGGCCCGGCACGCCGTGAGCGCGGACGGCGACGGTCAGCCGGCGGCGGTCAGCAGCCGCCGGATCGCGGTCTCGGGGCTGACCCCGCGATCGAGCAGCCGGCCCTTCGCGTACTGCCGGAAGACGCGCGGGTCGATGTAGCTGCCGCGTGCGACCGCGGGCGTGTTGCCGAGCGCCTGCGCGGCGGCGCGGACCGCCAGCACCTCGGCGTGCGCGCGGTCGCGCGCCGTGTCGACCGTGCCGATGCGGGCGAGCGCGTCGGCGGCGAGGATCGTGCCGCGGAGGGTGCGGAAGTCCTTCGCGGTGAACGCGGCGCCGGTGAGCAGCCGGATGTGCGCGTTCACCTCGGCGGGCGTGAGGCTCACCTGGCGGCGCCCGCGCTCGTACCAGAGCAGCCGGGCGCGCGGCCTGCCGGCGCGCAGGATCGCGATCACGGTCGCGAGGTCCGCGTCGTCCAGCTCGATGAGGGCCCGACGCCCGCTCTTCGCGGGGAACGAGAGGGTGATGACGGATGCCGCGACCGCCGCATCGCGCCGCTGCAGCGTCGTGAGCCCGCGGCTGCCGTGGCGCGCGAGGTAGCGCGCCGAGCCGACGCGCGGTGCCGCCTCGTCGAGCAGGCGGAACGAGGTCGCGAGCGCGCGCTCGCGGTCGAGCCCGTCCCGGCGCAGGGCCACCGTGACGCGCGCGCGGGCCGCGGGCAGCGCCTCGGCGAGCGCGAGCGCACGCGTGAACTTGCTGCGGTCCCTGCGCTCGCGCCAGCGCGGATGGTAGAGGTACTGACGGCGTCCGGCCTCGTCGGTGCCGACGGCCTGGATGTGGGCGAGCGGGTCGGCGGCGATCCAGACCTCCCGCCAGGCCGGCGGGATCACGAGCTCGCGGATGCGCCGGCGGGTCTCGGCGGATGCCGTGCCGCCCCCGTCGTCGACGTAGCGGAACCCCTTGCCGGCGCGCACACGCCTCAGACCGGGGTCGACCCCCGGCCTGACCCGCACGAGCCGCGCCATCTCGCGAGGCCGCGTCAGTGGTCGCGCAGCATGGAGATGAGCTCGGACTTCCTCTTGTCCGAGTAGCCCGTGATGCCGAGCTCCTTCGCGCGCTTGCGCAGCCGGTCGACCGTCCAGTCGTCGTAGTCGCCCGACTCGCCGCCGCGCCTGCCGACGGCGCTCCGGCCCTCGCGGGCCGCGGCGTTCGAGATGCGCGCCGCCTTCTCCTTCGAGTCGCCCTGCTTGCGGAGCTCCTCGTAGAGCTCCGGGTCCTTCAGGCTGTTCGAACCGCGTCCACCAGGCATGGGATCTCCTTCCCTCGCGGGGCCACGGTATCGCCGGCGGGCGGGTGTCACGGAGGGGGTTGACAGACGACCACGGGATCGACAGCCGCACGGCACGCGCGTGCGACGACCGCGAGGGTGTGGCGGTCCGCGGCATCCGTGTCAAGTCCCTCGTCGCCGCCGGGCGCCGTCGTCACGATGGACGCATGCATCAGACCCGCATCCTGCTCTCCTCCGGCCTGATGCTCGTGCCCGTCGGGGGCGGGGTGTGGCGGCTCTGCGAGCGCAACGCGTGGTCGGGCGAGGCCACCGGGGTGATCGCGTACGTGGAGACCACCGTGAACCCCGACGGCTTCAACGTCGTCGGGCACTCCGGTGCGGTGGGACGGCGCCACGTGCGCACCCTCGACGAGATCGTGGCGATCGTCGCCGAGCAGCGCCCGCGCGGGGCGGAGCGTCCGGTGCCGATCCCGCACTTCCCGCCCCGCCGGGCGCGCACTCAGAGGCCCTTGCCGCCGGTGACGGGCAGGACGGCGCCGGAGACGTAGGACGCCTCGTCCGAGGCGAGGTAGACGTACGCGCCCGCGAGCTCGGCGGGCTGCCCGGCCCGGCCGAGCGGCGTGTCCTGGCCGAACGTGGCCAGCCGCTCGGCATCCCACCCGGTCGCCGGGATCAGCGGCGTCCAGATCGGGCCCGGCGCGACGGCGTTCACGCGGATGCCGTCGGGGCCGAGCTCCTGGGCGAGCGCCTTGACGAACGCGACCTGCGCCGCCTTGGTCATCGCGTAGTCGATGAGCGACGGCGACGGGTCGAACGCCTGGATCGAGGCCGTGACGATGATCGAGGCGCCCGCTTCGAGGTGCGGCACCGCCGCGCGGGCGGTGAACATGAGCCCGTAGAGGTTGGTGCGGAACACCCGGTCGAGCTCCTCGGTCTCGAGCGCCGCGAGCGACTCGCGATCCCTCTGATAGGCCGCGTTGAGCACGACGATGTCGAGCGCGCCGAGCGCCTCGACGGCGCGGTCGACGACGGATGCCGCGAAGCCCTCGTCGCGCACGTCGCCGGCGAGGCTCACGCCGGTGCGCCCGGCATCCTCGATGAGCCGCACGGTGTCGTCGGCGTCCTCCTGCTCCTCGGGGAGGTGGACGATCGCGACGTCGGCGCCCTCGCGGGCGAAGGCGATCGCCGCGGCGCGGCCGATGCCGGAGTCGCCTCCCGTGATGAGCGCGTGCCGGCCGCGCAGCCGGCCGTTGCCCTGGTAGCTCTTCTCCCCGTGGTCGGGGGTGGGATCGGTCTCGCCGACCAGGCCGGGCTGATCCTGGTCGTCCGGCGGGAAGCCGTCGGAGTGGTGCTTGTCGCGCGGATCGTGCATGGTGTCCTCCTTCGTTCGGGAAGGACGATAGCCACGACGTGCGCCGATGCCGACGGGGTTGACACACCCGCGCCGTTCCGGCAACGCCCGTGCGCGCGGACCGGTCAGCTCGGCTCGAGCGGCTCGGCCGGTCCCGCCGGCTCGGCGAGCACCCGCAGGCCCGACGGCGAGTTCGCCGCGCGCGCGAGGGCGTCGACCCACGTGCGGTTGAGCGAGGGGCGTCGGCTGCCGGAGTACTTGTAGACGAGGGATGCGTGCGGGTGGACCCACACCGAGGTGCGGCCGTCTCCGAGGCTCGGGTCGTTTCGCCACGTGAACTGGAACGCCTCGCCGCGACGGAGCTTGTCGGCGATCACGATCTGCAGGTGCGTGAGCAGCCGGTCCTCGAAGTCGACCTTGACGGAGCCCTCGTAGATGAACGTCCCCATGATCCTCCGTCGTCCGCTCGCGGACATGTCCGCTTGCGACTCTTGCCGCAGTACGTCGTCGTCCACTCTACTGAGAGGGAGCGGAGGGGGCAGGGATGTCTGGACGAGGGATGCGGCGCGGAACGGCCGTCGTGATGGCGGCCGTCGTGGCCATGGGGACGATCAGCGCGTGCACCGCGGAGCAGAAGCCGCCGGGCATCGCGGTCACGACCGGCGAGCTCCCGAGCGCGGACGTCGTCGCGCTGCCCGGGGAGCGGGACGCGCTCGTGTCGGCCGCGGTGGAGCAGCTTCCGGGGCTCGTCGAGGCGGCGCTGGAGTCGTCCGGGGTGCCCGGTGCCGCCGTCGCGGTGGTCTCGAAGGGCGAGGTCGTCTACACCGGCGCGTTCGGGGTGCGCGACGCGTCGACCGGGGAGCCGGTCGACGTCGACACCGTGTTCCAGATCGCCTCGCTGTCCAAGCCCCTGTCGGCGACCGTCGTCGCGAAGGCCGTGTCGGACGGCGCCCTCACGTGGGACGCGCGCGTGCACGACCTGCTGCCCGGGTTCGCGATGTCCGACCCGTACGTGACCGACGACGGGCAGGTCGGCGACTACTTCTCGCACCGCACCGGGCTTCCGACCGGCGGCGGCGACGACCTCGAGGACATCGGCTACGACCGCGCGTACATCCTCGACCACCTCCGCATGCTGCCGCTCAGCGACTTCCGGATCACGTACAACTACTCCAACTTCGGGCTCACCGTCGGCGCCGAGGCGGCGGCATCCGCTCTGGGCATGCCGTGGGAGGAGGCCGCGGACCGGCTGCTGTTCGAGCCGCTCGGCATGACCTCGACGAGCCCGTCGCACGACGACTTCGTGGCCCACGACGACCGCGCCGTGCTGCACGCGAAGGTGGGCGACGAGTTCGAGCCGCTCTACGACCGCGACCCCGATCCGCAGTCGCCGGCCGGAGGCGTGTCGTCGACCGTCGGCGACCTCGCGAAGTGGATGACCCTCGTGCTCGCGGGCGGCCAGTGGGAGGGCGAGCCCTACATCGACGAGGCGGCGCTCCTGGAGGCCATGTCGGCGCACATGATCAGCAGCCACACGACGGCCGTCGACCAGCGGCCGGGCCACTACGGCTACGGCATCAACGTGTCGTCGACGGTCGGCGGGCGCGTGACCCTCAGTCACTCCGGGGCGTTCTCGCTGGGGGCCGCGACGGCGGCGACCATGGTCCCCGACCTCGACCTCGGGATCGTGGTGCTGACCAACGGAGCCCCGGTCGGCGTCCCCGAGGCCGTCGTCGCCGCGTTCCTCGACCTCGTGCAGTTCGGAGAGGTCACGCGCGACTGGGTGTCGGACATGGCGGGGTTCTTCCAGGTGTACCACCAGCCGTCGGGCGACCTCGCCGGCCAGACGCGGCCGAGCAGTCCCGCGGCGCCGGCCGCGGCCGCCGACTACGCCGGCACGTACACGAACGCGTACTTCGGCGACCTCGTGATCAGCGCCGACGGCGACGCGCTGGTCGGCGCCCTCGGCCCGGACGGCGGCTACACGTTCCCGATCGAGCCGTGGGACGGCGACACGTGGTCGTTCGTCCCCGCCGGCGAGAACGCCGCGGGGGGCTCGCTGGCGTCGGCGAGGTTCGCTCGAGACGGCGACCGGGTGGATGCCGTCGTGCTCGGCTACTTCGACACCTGGGGCCTCGGCACGTGGACGCGCGCGGACTGACGGCCCCGACGGGCGTCGTTACGGCTGCGTGACGTTGCCGTCGGATCCTTGACAGCTTTTGTTCAGCGACGGGATACTCAGACGATTCGTCTTGACAAAGGAGCTCGCATGGCACAGCAGAGCATCGGCCTGGGAGCTCAGCTCCGTCGGCGCAAGCCCATCATCTTCCAGCGCAAGCATCACCCGGGCGAGGAGCTTCCGCGCACGCTGGGGACGTTCCAGCTGATGATGCTCGGCGTCGGTGCGACCGTCGGCACCGGCGTCTTCTTCGTGCTGAGCGAGGCGGTCCCCGTCGCCGGTCCCACCGTGCTCATCTCGTTCCTGCTCGCCGCCGTCGCCGCAGGCCTGTCCGCGCTCTGCTACGCCGAGCTGTCCTCGTCCATCCCGGTGAGCGGCTCCACGTACTCCTACAGCTACCACGCGCTGGGCGAGGGCGTCGCGGTGCTCGTCGGCGGCTGCGTGCTGCTCGAGTACGGTGTCGCCGTCTCGGCGGTCGCCGTCGGCTGGAGCGGGTACTTCAACGAGCTCCTGCACCAGCTCTTCGGCTGGCAGCTGCCCCAGGCGCTGTCCGTCTCCTTCGTCCCGGGTGAGGACGGCGCGGCCACGGGCGGCGTCATCAACCTGCCCGCGGTCGTGCTCATCCTCCTCTGTGCGCTCCTGCTGATCCGCGGCGCGTCCGAGTCGGCCACGGTCAACGCGATCATGGTGGTCATCAAGATCGGCGTGCTGCTGCTGTTCACCGTCATCGGCATCACGGCGTTCAACGCCGACCACTTCTCCGACTTCTTCGCGCAGGCCGCCGGCATCAGCGCCGCCGCCGGCACGATCTTCTTCTCGTTCATCGGACTGGATGCCGTCGCGACAGCGGGCGAGGAGGTGAAGAACCCCCAGAAGGCCATCCCGCGCGCCATCATCGGCGCGCTCCTGATCGTGACGACCATCTATCTGCTGGTCGCCTTCGCGGGGCTCGCGGCCGAGCCCCGGGAGTGGTTCGAGACCGAGGAGGCGCAGTCCGCCGGCCTGGCGCGGATCCTGGAGAACGTGACCGGGACGCCGGTGTGGGCGACGATCCTCGCCGCGGGCGCCGTGATCTCGGTGTTCTCCGTGACCCTCGTGACCCTCTACGGCCAGACGCGCATCCTCTTCTCCGTCTCGCGCGACGGGATGATCTCGAAGAAGTTCGAGGAGGTCAGCCCGAAGACCGGCACGCCGGTGTTCAACACGTTCGTCGTCGCGATCCTCGTCGCGATCGTCGCGGGCTTCGTTCCCTCCGACTACCTGTGGGACAGCGTCTCGTTCGGCACGCTCGTCGCGTTCAGCGTCGTCGCGATCTCGCTCATGGTGCTGCGCCGCACCCACCCGGGCCTGGAGCGGCCGTTCAAGGTGCCGCTGTACCCGGTGGTGCCGATCCTCACCGTGGTCGTGTGCGTGTACGTGCTCACGAGCCTCAAGCCGGTCACGTGGCTCATCTGCGTGTCGTGGCTCGCGATCGTCTTCCTCTTCTACCTCGCCTACGGTCGTCGGAAGGCTACGCTGAACACCTACACGTCGGACGAGGAGATCGCCGAGCCGATCCACCCGGAGCTTGAGAAGTGACCTACATCGTCGGCTACGGCCTGCACAACGACGACCAGAGCGCCATCGAGCTGGCGTGCCAGTTCGCGCGGTCGCAGCCCGAACCGGTGCACGTGGTCACCGTGGTGCCGCGGGGATGGGCGACGCCCGTGGCCGCGGGAGACACCGACCGCGAGTTCAAGGCCTGGGCCGCGCAGGAGGGCGAGCGCAGCGCCGAGACCGCACGCGGCTTCCTGTCCGCGCACCCGGAGATCGAGTCCAGCGCGTCGTGGGTGAGCGGGCGGTCCGTTCCGCAGACCCTTCTGGAGCGCGCGGCCGAGCTCGAGGGCACGCTCGTCGTGGTGGGCTCCGGCGACGATGCGCCGGACGGCCGCATCGGCCTCACCTCGAAGACCCACCGCCTGGTGCATTCGTCCGAGATCCCGGTGGCGATCGCGCCGCAGGGCTATCGTGCGGACGGCCCGGTGGCGCGTCTGACCGTCGCCTTCCGCGACGACGACGCCGGCTGGACGCTGCTCACCGCAGCGGCCGACATCTGCCGCCGTGTGAACGCGCGCCTGCGGATCGTCACGTTCCTGGTCACACCCGGGCGGATGGCGACCACGAGCGTGAGCCATGCGGAGACGCAGGTCATCGAGCGCTGGAAGATCCAGGTCGCGTCGGCGCAGCGCGGGGCGCGGGAGCACCTGAGCTCGACGGGGTTCGCCGACGACGATCTCGAGCTCAGTCTCGCCGAGGGCATCGACTGGGCGCAGGCCGTCGGATCGCTCGACTGGGTGGACGGCGACGTCCTGCTGGTCGGCTCCTCGTCGACCCACCGGCTGGCACAGGTGTTCCTCGGCTCCAGCGCGACGAAGATCATCCGGTACGCACCTGTCCCGGTGATCGCCGTGCCGGGCGCCGCGGTCGGCTGACGACGCGGCGGCGGGATGCCGGTGGGGCCCCTGCCGGCCTCGCGACGCAACACTTCGACACACCGGCATCCGTCGGCGACGCGCTCCGCTGAAATGGAGGCATGACCGTCTCCTCTGCCGTGCCCGCGCGTGTGTCCGCGCCTGCTGGATTCGCCTCGCACCAGGTGCACACCGGGCACGCCGTGGGGGAGGCGCACCCGGCCGCCGTCCCGCCGATCTACCAGACGACCGCGTACCAGTTCCCGTCGCTCGCCGACGCGGCCGACGCGTTCGCGCTGCGCACCTCCTGTCATGTGTACAGCCGCGCGGGGAACCCCACGCAGACGGTCCTGGAGGAGCGGGTGGCCGCGCTCGAGGGCGGCACCGCGGCGGCGGCCGTGGCATCCGGTCAGGCGGCCGTGACGGTCGCGCTCCTCGCCCTCGTCGCGCGCGGCGGGCACATCGTGTCGGCGCGGCAGCTGTACGGGGGCACGATCGACCTGCTGGCCGACACCTTCGTCGACTGGGGTGTCGAGGTCACCTTCGTCGACCAGGACGACCCCGACGCGTGGCGCGCCGCGGTGCGGCCGTCGACGCGCGCGTTCTTCGCCGAGTCGGTGACCAACCCGACCGCGCAGGTGCTCGACGTGCGGACGGTCGCCGACCTCGCGCACGAGGCCGGCGTGCCGCTCGTGATCGACAACACCGTGGCGACGCCGTATCTGCAGCGGCCGGGCGACCACGGCGCCGACGTCGTCGTGCACTCGGCGACCAAGTACCTCGGCGGCCACGGCACGTCGCTCGGCGGCGTCGTCGTCGACCTCGGCTCGTTCGACTTCGGCGCCGAGCCCGAGCGCTGGCCGCAGCTCACGCGCCCCTACGCGCGGGTCGGCGGCGCCATCACCCTGTGGGACCGCTTCGGCGCCGAGGGCACGGCCCTCATCACCCTGATCAAGACCAAGTACGTGCACGATCTCGGTCCGACGCTCGCGGCGTTCAACGCGTTCCAGCTCCTGCAGGGCATCGAGACGCTCGACCTGCGAGTGGCGCGGCACAGCTCGTCGGGACTCGCCGTCGCGCGGTTCCTCGCGGAGCACCCCGAGGTCGCCGTCGTGCACCACCCCGGGCTGGCCGGCGGTCCGTGGTCGGGGCTCGCCGAGCGGTACCTGCCGCGGGGCGTGCCCGCGGTGTTCGCGTTCGACCTGCACGGCACCGGCGACGCCGAGGCCGACTTCGCGCGCGTCGCGCGGTTCGTCGACGCGCTGCGCCTCGTGCGCCTCGTGGCGAACATCGGCGACGCGCGCAGCCTCGTCTCGCACCCCGCGTCGATGACGCACAGCCACCTCACGCCGACCCAGCTCGCCGAGGGCGGCATCTCGCCGACCACCGTGCGGCTGTCGATCGGGCTCGAGGACCCCGACGACATCGTCGCCGACCTCGCGCAGGCGCTCGCCGCCTGACCCCCCGCGCCGCGCCGCCCGCGGCCCGCATCCGCTCAGGCCGCGCCCCGACCCGCACGGGTCACCCCACGGCATCCGCGCGCCCTGCCCCTGACCGCGAGAATGCAGCGGTGCACCGAGAATGCGCGCTGGGCATGCATTCTCGGTGCGCCGCTGCACTCTCGCGGATTCATGTGCTCGGGAACGGATGCCGCGGGCCGGCGCGCGGGCGGCGTGCCGCGCGCCGGCGCCGCTGCATTCCGTGTATGCATATACCCGACAACCGTATTCGGGGGGCGAAACGGAACGGAGTGCCATGTCGGTGCGTCAGAGCCTGTTGGCGATCCTCGATCAGGGCCCCTGCTACGGCTACCAGCTGCGCGCGGAGTTCGCCCGCCGCACCGGGGCGACGTGGCCCCTCAACGTCGGCCAGATCTACAACACGCTCGACCGGCTCGAGCGCGACGGGCTCGTCGAGAAGGGCGACGTCGACGAGCAGGGGCACGTGTACTGGCACATCACGGATGCCGGCTCGCTCGAGGTGCGCGAATGGCTCCGCGCGCCGGTGGAGCGGGCGCCGCGCGACGAGCTCGCGATCAAGCTGACCGTCGCAGCGACCCTGCCCGGGGTCGACGCCGCCGACGTCATCCGCACGCAGCGGAGCGCCTCGCAGGCCCAGCTCGACGAGCTCCGCGGCGCGGCGTACACGGGCCCGGCCGGCCCCGAGGAGGTCGCGTGGTCGCTCGTGACCGACGCGCGCGTGTTCGCCGCCGAGGCCGAGCTGCGGTGGCTGGAGCACGCCCAGGAGCGACTCGCGCGGCAGGGGGCGGATGCCGTCGTGCTCGAGCTGTCGACCGACCGGCCCAAGCGTGGACGTCCGTCGCAGCGCGGCGCCGCCTGACCCGTGGCCAACCGGGACTGGCGCTGACGCACCGGTTGCCGGCAACATCGACCATGTACCCGAAGGAGAGCTTGTGAGCAGCACCGAACGCGACGCCGTGGACGCCGCGGTCCGCGAGGCGATCGTCGCAGGGCGCACGTCGCTGGGCATCGAGCTGGGCTCGACGCGCATCAAGGCGTGCCTGATCGGCGAGCGCTCCGACGTGCTGGCCGTCGGCGGCCACGCGTGGGAGAACCGGCTCGAGGACGGCGTGTGGACGTACGCGCTGGACGACGTGTGGACCGGGCTGCAGGCCGCCTACGCCGAGCTGGTGGCCGACGTCGAGAGCCGCTACGGCGTGGCGCCGCGCACCTTCGGGGCGATCGGCATCTCCGCCATGATGCACGGCTACCTCGCGTTCGACGCCGCGGGCGACCTGCTCGTGCCGTTCCGCACGTGGCGCAACACGACCACCGGGCGGGCCGCGGCCGAGCTCACCGACCTGTTCGGAACCGGCATCCCGCTGCGCTGGTCGGTCGCGCACCTGTACCAGGCGATCCTCGACGACGAGCCGCACGTGCCGCGGGTCGACTTCGTCACGACGCTCGCCGGCTACGTGCACTGGCGGCTCACCGGTCGCCGCGTGCTGGGCGTCGGAGACGCGTCGGGCATGTTCCCGATCGACGACGCGACGCGCGCGTACGACGCCGCGCTCGTGGCCCGGTTCGACGCCGCGGTGCAGGAGCGCGTGCCGGGGCTCGCGCTCGTCGCGATCCTCCCCGAGGTGCTCGTCGCGGGCGAGCCGGCGGGCGCCCTCACCGACGACGGGGCGCGCCTGCTCGACCCGACCGGCGCGCTCGCCGCCGGCATCCCGCTGTGCCCCCCGGAGGGCGATGCCGGGACCGGCATGGTCGCGACCGGCTCGGTCGCGCCGCGCACCGGCAACGTCAGCGCCGGCACCAGCATCTTCGCGATGATCGTGCTCGAGCGGGCACTCGAGCGCGTGCACCGCGACATCGACCTCGTCACGACCCCGGCGGGCGACCCGGTCGCGATGGTGCACTGCAACAACGGCGCGAGCGAGCTGTCGGCGTGGGTCGGCATGTTCGCCCGGTTCGCCGCCGCCGCGGGCGCGCCGCTCGACGCCGACGCCGTGTTCGGCACGCTGTTCCGCGAGGCGCTGGACGGCGAGGCCGATGCGGGGGGAGTGCTCGCGTACAACCACCTCTCCGGCGAGCCCGTCGCCGAGCTGGACGAGGGGCGGCCGATGGTCGTGCGCACGCCCGACAGTCGGCTGACGCTCGCGAACTTCATGCGCGCGCAGCTGTACGGCGTCTTCGGCTCCCTGAGTCTCGGCATGCGGGTGCTCGAGGACGAGGGGGTGGGCGTCGACCGGATGTTCGCGCACGGCGGCGTGTTCCGCACCGCCGGCGTGGCGCAGCGGCTGCTGGCCGGCGCGCTCGACACGCCCGTGACGGTGAGCGGCACGGCCTCGGAGGGCGGGGCGTGGGGCATCGCGGTGCTCGCCGCCTACCTGTCGGCCGCCGGCGACGCAGACCTCGCCACCTACCTGCGCGACCGGGTCTTCGACGGCGCCGAGCTCGACACGATCGACCCCGATCCCGCAGACGTCGCCGGCTATGCGCGATTCCTCGACCGCTACCGTGCGGGGCTCGCGGCCGAGCGCGTCGCCGCCGCGACGATCCCACCGGTCGCCGCGACCTAGGATCGATCCGGTGTCAGAGAAGAAGACGCGGCCCAAGAGCGCCGACATCGTCGCCGACGGGGTCTACCTCGCCTCGGCCGTCACGAGGCTGAAGCTGAAGAACAGCATCCTGATGCAGGTCCTGGCCGAGGACAAGAACTTCGAGGTCGACGACGTGCTCGTCGACGCCCGCGAGGCGCTGCTCGCGCTCGCCGACGAGGCCGAGCAGGACGCGGAGCGCACCGAGCGGGAGCGCGAGATCGCCAAGACCCGCACGACGCGCTCCGACGGCACGCACGACTACCGTCGGCGCGACGTGCGCAACCTCAAGCGGCGGCGTGACCAGTTCCGGCGCATCGCAGCCGAGCTGCGCGAGCGCGCCGAGGACGAGCTCGCGCTGCTGCAGCTGGTGCTGGACGCCCGCGAGGCCGCGTGGGAGGAGGTCGCGCGCAACATCGAGCGCAGGCTCGACATCTACGCCGCGCGGCCGGACCTCGACGCCGACTACGACGACGCGCGCGCCCAGCGCATGAAGGAGCTGCGCAAGGTCGATCTGCGCAAGCTCGACAAGAAGCGGCGGAAGCAGCAGCGCAAGAGCGCCGATTCGTCGGATGCCGCGACGTGAGGTATTCTGATCGTCGGCCTTCACGCGAGTGAGGACCACGCGCCCGTAGCTCAATGGATAGAGCATCTGACTACGGATCAGAAGGTTAGGGGTTCGAGTCCCTTCGGGCGCGCGAGAGGAAAGGCCCCGCTTCGGCGGGGCCTTTCCCGTGTGCGGACCGTCGCGTCGCGCAGTCGTGTCGCAGGACTGCGACACCCCCGCGACCACTCCGCCCGGGCGCCCCCGATAGCGTCGATGGCATGAGGAACCACCACAGCCCCCAGCGTCGCCGTCGCACCCTGCTGGTCGTGACCGCGGCATCCGCCCTCGCCCTCGCCGGCTCCGCCCTCACCGGCTGCGCGGTCGGCTACCAGCCGCCGTCGAGCCCGAGCCCGACCCCGTCGGCGACGTCGACCGTGAGCCGCGCGGTGGAGACCCCGGTGCGCACCCAGCCGGCCGAGGAGCCCGGCTCGGGCGCACTGCCGGCGATCCTCCAGCAGCGCGCCGAGGCCGGCGTCGAGCCGCCGCTCGCGCCGGGGCAGAAGCCCGGCGCGCTCCCGAAGCGGGCCGAGTGGGAGTCCAGCGTGACGGGCGTGGTCAGCTGCATCGACGGCGTCGCCGACATCGCGACCGACGGCGCGGTCCTGCGCGTGGTCGACGACTGCGAGAAGGTCTACGTCGCCGCCCTCGGCGCCGTGGTGCTCGCGCCCGCGGTCGGCACCATCGAGGTGTCGGGCACGGCATCGGTCGTGGTCGTCGGGAGCGCCGACAGGGTCGACGTCGTGGGACTCGCCAACGACGTCGTCTGGGAGAGCGGCAGCCCGCGGGTGTCCGACATCGGCACGCTCAACCGCGTGCTGCCGGCGGCGGGGCGCTGACATGGCCGCGTCGACCACCGCCCTCTACGCCGTTCCGCGGCCGACCGACGGCCTCGCCATCGCGTCGTTCGTGACCGCCCTGTGCGGACTGGGCCTGATCCCCGTGATCCTCGGGCACCTCGCGCTCACGCGCATCCGCGCGACGGGCGCCCAGGGCTCCGCGTTCGCGATCGTCGGGCTCGTGCTCGGCTACCTCACCCTCGCCGTCACCGTCCTGGTCGTGATCGCCGTCGTCGCTGCGGTGTGGTGGGGGACGAGCAGATGACGGCCGAGGGCGAGGGCCCGCGCCTCCTCCTCGTCGACGACGAGGAGGCGATCACGGCGACCCTCGCGCCCTACCTTGAGCGCAGCGGCTTCCGCGTGCGGGTCGCGGCCGACGGCGTGGAGGCGCTGCGCCTCCACGCCGAGTGGGCGCCCGACATCGTCGTGTCGGACGTCATGATGCCGGCGCTCGACGGGCGCGAGCTCGTCCGGCGCCTGCGCCGTGCCGAGACCTGGACGCCGGTCATCCTGCTCACGAAGATCGACGAGTCGTTCGAGCGCGTCGCGGCGCTCGACGAGGGCGCCGACGACTACCTCGGCAAGCCCTTCGACCCGCCCGAGCTCGTCTCGCGCGTGCGCGCGGTGCTGCGTCGCACTGTCGCCGGCGGACGGCCGCTCACGAGTGCGGGGTCGCTGCGGGCCGACGGCCTGCAGCTCGAGCGCACCGCCCGCCGCGCGCGGGTCGACGGGCGCGCCGTGGAGCTGACGCCCAAGGCGGTCGCGCTGCTCGACTACCTCATGGCGCACCCCGGCGAGGTGCATACGCGCGAGCATCTGCTCGCGGCGCTGTGGGGCTTCGAGTTCGCCGTCACGACGCGCGCCGTCGACCATCGCATCGCCGAGCTCCGGCGCGAGCTGGGCGACGACCCGCAGCATCCGCGCTGGATCGAGACCGTCGCCGGCGTCGGGTACCGTTTCCGGGCGGAGGTGAGGTCGGGATGAGGATGCCGCGGAGCGTCGCCCTCCTGCTGCTGCCGACGGGCGCGGGCGTGATCGCCGCGATCGCCGTCGCGGTCGCGGGGCACAACGGCGTCCTCACCGTCGGGGCCCCCGTGGCGACCGTGTGCGTCGTCGGCGGCCTCCTGCTGTCGGGGCTCGCGTGGGCGCTCGTGGCGGCACGCGCGCGCCGCGGGCGCGAGCACGCCCG
>NZ_JBDIAB010000028.1:0-22428 GCF_039812165.1 Microbacterium sp. | reverse complement strand
TCCATGACGCCGTATGACGTCGTGTTGCGGGCGCCGCCGCTTCGTTACGGGCTCGGTTCGAGTCGGGCGGGCGCATGCGGTTGGGTGGCAACGTCCCCTCCCGAAGACCAAGGCTTCCCATGACCTCCTCCCCCGCTTCCCTGGCCGTGTCGGCGCGCCTCGCGCTCGCCGGACGCGACGTCGTCCGCGTCGGCTTCGGCGCGGCGCGCCTCACCGCGGGCGACGGATGGGGTCGCCCCGTCGACCCGGAGCGGTCGCGCGCCCTCGTGCGCGCGGCGCGGGATGCCGGCGTCGACTACTTCGACACCGCCGACGCGCTCGGCCCCGGGGTCAGCGAGACGATCATCGGCGAGACCCTCGGCGACGCCGACGACGTCCTCGTGGCCACGAAGGTCGGCATGCTGCGCGCCGGGCCACGCACGTGGGACGTGCTCGGCCACCCGAACTACCTGCGTCAGCAGGTCTACTCGAGCCTCCTGCGGCTGCGCCGCGAGCGCATCGACCTGCTGTACCTGCACCGCATCGACCCGGCCTATCCGCTGGCCGACCAGCTCGGCGCGCTGCAGGACCTCCGCGACCAGGGCCTCATCGCCCGTCTCGGCGTGAGCGAGCCGACCGCGGCCCAGCTCGACGAGGTGCTCGCGCTCGAGCCGCGCCTGGCCGCCGTGCAGAGCCTCTACAACCTCGTCGCGCGCGACAACGCCGTGATCGCGCGGACGCTCGACGAGCGCGGCATCCCGTTCGTCGCCTACTGGCCGCTCATCGGACGCGGCCTGTCGCATGAGCGCCACGCCCGGCTGTTCGCCGCGCTCGCCCCGATCGCCGCCGACCTCGACGTCTCGACGGCCGAGCTGGCCCTCGCGTGGATCTTCACGACCCTGCCGAACGGCCTCGCGGTCGTCGGCTCGCGCTCCACTCGGCATCTGGCCGGCAACGTCGCGGCGTCCGGCGTCCGGCTCCCCGTCGACGCGCTCGCGCGCATCGACGACGTCGTCGCGCGCGAGCTCGCCGGCGTGCGGTTCGACCCCAGCGAGCCGCGGGAGGACGCATGACCGGCACCGACCCGCTCGAGGTCTACACCGCCTTCGACGCCCGCCGCACCGCCGCGGGCGAGGTGCGCGACCGGCACTCGCCGTTCGCCGGCGCCGGCGACGAGGCGCACGCACGCATCGCCGAGCGCGTCGAGCGGCTGCGCCCCGAGCTCGTCGAGCTCGCACGCGACCTGTACGCGCACCCGGAGGTGGCCTTCGAGGAGGTGCGCAGCGCCGAGCAGGTCGCGCTGCTGCTCGAGCGGCACGGCGCCCGCGTCGAGCGCGGCGCGCACGGCCTGCCCACGTCGTTCCGCGCGACGAGCGGCACGAGCGGCCCGCACTTCGCGATCGTCGCGGAGTACGACGCGCTCCCCGGCATCGGGCACGCGTGCGGCCACAACATCATCGCGGCCGTCGCCGTGGGCGCCTACCTCGCCGCCACCGACCTCGTGCCCGACGCCCGGCTCACGCTCATCGGCGCTCCCGCCGAGGAGAGCGGCGGCGGCAAGGAGCTCATCATCCGCGCGGGCGGCTTCGACGACGTCGACGCCGCCGGCATGGTGCACCCGTCGGTCGGCTCCGACGTCAGCCCCATCTACGGCGGCGGCGGCACGAGCGGCGTGCGCCGCGTGCGCGTCACCTATCACGGTCGCGCGGGGCACGCCGCGCTGAGCCCCTACCTCGGTCTGAACGCGCTGGATGCCGTCGTGACCGCCTACCAGTCCATCGCACAGCTGCGCCAGCACATCCTGCCGGTCGACCGCATCCACGGCGTCATCACCGACGGCGGCGCCGCCGCGAACATCGTGCCGGAGCGGGCGTCGGCCGTGTTCCTGGTGCGCTCCACCGAGCTCGACACCCTCTCGGTGCTCACCGACCGCGTCGTCGACATCCTCGAGGCGGCGGCGCTGTCCACCGGCACGCGCGCCGAGGTCGAGGTGGACTTCGAGCCCGCCTACCTTCCGCTGCGACCGAACGTCGAGCTGAACAAGCGCTTCGCGGCCGCCCTCGCCGGCCGCGGGCGCATCGCCCCGCTCGAGCCGGTCGCCCCGCGCCAGGGCGGCCCGTCGACCGACATGGGCAACGTCAGCTGGTTCGTGCCGGCGATCCACCCCGCCCTGGGGCTGGGCGCCGCCGAGGGCGTGCTGCCGCACAACGCCGACTTCGCCGACAGCACGGTCGAGCCGCCCGCGTTCGACGCGATGGCGGATGCCGCGATCGCCCTCGCCGGCACCGCGGTGGACTTCCTTGCCGACGGCGGGCTGCGCGAGGCCGTCGCGGCCGAGTTCGCCGCCGCCGGCGGCTCGCGGAGGTGGGAGGCGTGACCGCCGACACCGCGACCGTCGAGGCGTTCTCGACCGCCGCCACCACGCGCGTGACCGAGCGCACCGGCCGTCGCCGCCACACGCGCGTGCTGCGCACGGTCGGCCGCACGCTGTTCGACATCGTCCTGGTGCTGTGGGCGGCGGCGACGCTCACGTTCATCGCGCTGCAGCTGATCCCGGGCGACCCGCTCGACAAGCTCCTCGCCGGCATCCAGGACGCCACCCCCGAGATCCGCGCGCAGATCGCCGCGCACTACGGACTCGACCAACCGGTCATCGTGCAGTACTTCACGTACCTGGCCGGGGTCGCGCGCGGCGACCTCGGCACCAGCTACCAGCGCGGCACGCCCGTCACCGAGGTCATCCTCGGCGAGCTGGGTCCCACGATCGAGCTCACCGTGTGGGCGATGCTCCTCGCCGTCACGGTGTCGATCCTCCTCGCCCTCGCCACGAGCGGCCGCCGCAAGAACGCGCGCCTCCTCGCCCAGGGACTCGAGCTCGTCGCGGTGTCGGTGCCGTCGTTCTGGCTCGGCATCCTCCTCATGACCGCGTTCTCGTTCGGCCTGCACTGGTTCCCCGCCTTCGGCGCCGACAACCCGGCGAGCCTCGTGCTCCCGGTCGTGACCCTCGCCGTGCCGCTCATCGGCGTGCTCACCCAGGTGCTGCGCGAGCGCATGGAGCACACGCTGCACGAGCCGTTCGTCACCACGCTGCGCGCGCGCGGCCTCGGCGAGGGCGACGTGCGCGCCCGCCACGTGCTGCGGCACGCGAGCCTTCCCGCCCTCACCCTCTCGAGCGTCATCTTCGGGTCGCTGCTGAGCGGCACGGCCGTCATCGAGACCCTGTTCGCGCGCCCCGGCGTCGGTCGGCTCGCGGTCATGGCGCTGCAGGACCGCGACATCCCCGTCGTCCTCGGCTTCGTCATCGTCGCCGCGTTCTTCTTCATCGTGATCAACACGATCGTCGACCTCCTCTACCCCGTGCTCGACCCGCGACTGAAGGGCGCCCGATGACCGTCGCCGCCCCGTCCCGCACCTCTCGCACGACGCCCTCCCGGTTCGCGCGCCGGCTCCCGCCGGTCGGCGTGCTCGTCGCGCTCGCCGTCGTCGTCCTGCTCCTGGTCGCCGCCGTCGCGCCGGGCCTGTTCACCTCGCAGGACCCGTACACGAGCAGCCCGGCCAACGCCTTCGCACCGCCCAGTGCGGAGCACCTGCTCGGCACCGACCAGCTGGGCCGCGACCTGTACTCGCGCATCGTCCACGGCGCCTGGTACTCGATCTCGCTCGGAGTCGGGGCGACCCTCATCGGGCTCGTCGGCGGCATCGTCCTCGGCGTCGTCGCCGGCTACTCGCGCGGCGTCGTCGACCGCGTCGTGACCCGCGCGCTCGACATCCTGCTCGCCTTCCCCGAGGTGCTCGTCGCGCTCATCGCGATCACCGTGCTGGGCCCCGGCCAGGCGAGCGTCATCTGGGCCGTCGGGCTCGGCCGCATCCCCGGGTCGGCACGCCTCGTCCGCGCGCAGGTGCTGCAGGTGCGCGGGTCGGGCTACGTCGCCAGCGGCGTGACGCTGGGCCTGCACCCGGCGCGCCTCGTCCTGCGTCACGTCGTCCCCAACAGCCTCGGTCCGGTGCTCGTCAACGCCGTGCTCGGCGTGGGCGTCAGCATCATCTTCGGCGCCGCGCTGAGCTTCCTCGGCCTCGGCGCCATCCCGCCGACCCCGGAGTGGGGCCTCATGCTCGCCGAGGCGCGCCAGTACCTCTCCATCGCGCCGGCGCTCGCGATCTGGCCGGGCCTGCTCATCACCGTCACGGTCGTCTCGATCACCGCGGCGGGCCGCTGGGCGCAGCAGCGCTACGTCTCCAAGAGGAGCTCGCTATGACCGACCCGCTCCTGCGCGTGCGCGACCTCAGTGTCCGGTTCGGCACCGGGCGGTTCGGCGACGTCACCGCCGTGCGCGACATCGGCTTCGACCTCGAGCCGGGCCGCTGCGTCGCGCTCGTGGGCGAGTCCGGCTCGGGCAAGTCGGTCACGGGGCGGAGCCTCCTCGGCCTCACCGGCCCCGGCGCGACGGTCACCGCCGGCGAGCTCTCGCTGCGCGGCCGCGACCTGCGCGCTCTCACGCCCGCGCAGTGGCGCGAGGTGCGCGGCCGCGACGTCGGGCTCGTGCTGCAGGACGCGCTGGTCTCGCTCGACCCGCTCGTGCCTGTGGGCCCGCAGGTGTCCGACACGCTGCGCGTGCACGAGAGGACCGCGCGCGCCGAGCGCCGCGAGCGCGCGATCGAGCTCCTCGCCCAGGTCGGCGTGCCCGAGCCCGAGCTCCGCGCCGCGCAGTACCCGCACGAGCTCTCCGGCGGTCTCCGCCAGCGCGCCCTCATCGCCAGCGCCGTCGCCGGCTCGCCCGCCGTGCTCGTCGCCGACGAGCCCACGACGGCCCTCGACGTGACGGTGCAGGCGCAGGTGCTCGCGCTGCTGGCCGAACTGCGCCGCGGCGGCACCGGACTGCTCCTCATCAGCCACGACCTCGCCGTCGTCGCCTCGCTCGCCGACGAGATCATCATCCTGCGCGAGGGCGAGGTCGTCGAGCGCGGCACCGCCGACGAGGTGCTGCGCTTCCCGCGGCACGAGTACACGCGCGAGCTCCTCGCCGCCGTGCCCTCCGCCACCTCCCGCGGCACGCGCCTGTCGCGCCAGCCGGTAGCCGTGTTCGACCGGGCGCCGCGCCCGCGCAACGAGGCCGTGTCGGACACCCCCGCGCTCGAGGCGACCGGCCTCACGATGCACTACCCGCGCCCCGGCGGCGGGCTCACGCGTGTGCTCGACGACGTCTCGTTCACGCTGCCGCGCGGCGCGACCCTCGGCATCGTCGGCGAGTCGGGGTCGGGCAAGTCGACCACCGCGAGCATCGCCCTCGGGCTGCTGACGCCGGATGCCGGCGAGGTCCGCCTGCACGGACGGCCCTGGTCGACGCTGCCCGAGCGCCGCCGCCGACGCCTGCGGCACTCGATCCAGTTCATCTCGCAGGATCCGCTCGGCTCGTTCGACCCCCGGGACCACGTCGAGGGCCTCCTCACCGAGGCGCTCGCGACCGTCCGCGTGCCCCGCGGCGAGCGTCGCGACCGCGCCGCGCACCTGCTCGAGCAGGTCGGTCTGGGCCCGGCGGTGCTGTCGCGGCATCCGCTCGAGCTGTCCGGCGGGCAGCGCCAGCGCGTCGCGATCTCGCGGGCGCTGGCCACCGAGCCCGACATCCTCGTGTGCGACGAGCCGGTCTCGGCGCTCGACGTCTCGATCCAGGCCCAGGTGCTCGACCTCCTCGGCGACATGCAGCGCCAGCTCGCGGTCAGCCTGCTGTTCATCTCCCACGATCTGGGGGTGATCCGCCACGTCACCGACGACGTGGTCGTCATGCGGCACGGGCGCATCGTCGAACGGGGCCGCACCGAAGACGTCTTCTGTTCGCCCCAGCATCCCTACACCCGCGAGCTCATCGGGGCCATCCCGGTCCTCTGACACCCGATCCCACCCGACTTCCTCCCGATCCAAGGAACCCAGCCATGCGAACCTCACGAATCGCCCTGACCGCCCTCGCGCTCGCGACGAGCCTCACGCTCGCCTCGTGCGCGGGCGGCTCGGGCAGTCCCTCCCCCTCCGACGCCGGCGGCGAGCCGCAGTCCGGCGGCACGCTCACCTACCTCGCCGGCGCCGAGCCGCCGGTGTGGGACGGCCAGCGCATCCCCAGCCTCGGCGCGAACTCGATCAACAGCTCGATCTTCGACACGCTCATCGCCCAAGACGAGGACGGCGGCTACCAGCCGAACCTCGCCACCGACTGGGAGATCAGCGACGACGGACTGACCTACACGTTCACGCTGCGCGAGGGCGTCACGTTCCACGACGGCACGCCGTTCGACGCGGCCGTGCTGAAGCAGAACCTCGACCGTCCGCTGGGCGAGCCCGACCTCGCGACGGTCAGCACCGGCATCGCGAGCACCGAGGTCGTCGACGAGCACACCCTGGCCGTCACGCTGTCGCGGCCGAACGCCGCGTTCATCCACGCGCTCTCGACGCCGCACTGGCCGATCTACTCCGGCGCGGTGCTGTCGGCGCACTCTCCGGCCGAGCTCAGCGCCGACCCCACCCTGTCGATCGGCACGGGACCCTTCAAGGTCGCGAAGTACACGAAGGGCAGCTCGCTCGTCCTCGAGCGCAACGACGACTACGACTGGGCGCCGGAGACGTGGGACCACACCGGTCCCGCGTACCTCGACGAGGTCGTCATCCAGTTCGTGCCCGAGCCGCAGGCGCGCATCGGCGCGCTCACGTCCGACCAGGCCGACGCGATCGACCAGGTGCCGCCGCTGAACATCCCCGAGGTCGAGGCCGCGGGCGACGAGGTGCTCACGAAGGACAACACCGGCACGCCGTACTACCTGGCGCTGAACCCCAACCGCCCACCGTTCGACGACAAGAACGTGCGGCTCGCCTTCCGCGAGGCGATCGACATCGACGGCCTCCTCAAGGGCGTCTACGCCGGCGTCTACGAGAAGGCCTGGTCGACGACGCTCCCCGACACCCCGCCGAAGGGCTCGTTCGACGAGTCGCTCGTCGACTCGTGGGGCTACGACCTCGACGAGGCCACCGCGCTCCTCGAGAAGGCCGGCTACGACGAGGTCGACAGCGAGGGCTACCGCGTCAAGGACGGGCAGCGCCTGCACGTCGACTGGTACGTCGACAGCCTCTACGTGCAGACCGACCAGCGCCAGCAGCTGGGCGAGGCGATCGCGTCGTCGCTGAAGGATGCCGGCTTCGAGGTCGTCCGCACGCCGTTCGACACGTCGTCGTTCACCGCCGAGCTCGCCAAGGGCGAGCACAACCTCGCCGACGCCTCGCGCGGCTTCGCCGACGTCGGCACGAGCGTCGTGCCGTTCTGGACGCGGGCGATCCCGTCGAGCAACGGCGGATCGGGCATCAACTACGGCCTGCTGAGCGACCCGGCCCTCGACGAGGCGTACGGGATCATCTCCACGAGCCTCGACCCCGACGCCCGCATCGAGGCCGCGCACGCGGCGCAGAACCGGATCCTCGACGAGGGCTTCGCGGTGCCGCTGTACATCCCGAAGAAGATCGTCGGCGTCACCCCCGCGGTCCACGGCTGGAAGTTCGACGCGGTGGGCTACACCGACTCGTTCTTCGACGTCTGGCTGTCCGACTGACGCACCGGTGGGCGCGGGCGCGCTCGTCCGCCCCCACCGGCATCCGTTCCCTCATCCCCCGCAGGAAAGGCCCCCTCCGTGCCCCGCATCGATCTCTTCTCGTATGGCGACGTCTCGCCCGGACAGTCCCCGGCGCGGCTGTACCGCGACCTCGAAGAGCAGGTCGTCCTCGGCGACCAGCTCGGCTATCACGGCGTGTGGGTCACCGAGCACCACTTCCGCAGCCGCGGCGAGGTGCCCGAGCCGCTCACCTTCTTCGCGCGCCTGAGCGCCGTGACCAGCCGCATCCGGCTCGGCACGTCGATCGTGTGCGCGCCGTTCTACCACCCGATCCGCCTCGCCGAGCAGGCGTTCCTCGTCGACGCCCTCTCGGGCGGACGCCTCGACCTCGGCGTCGGCACCGGCATCGCGAACGACGAGTTCGCCCGCATCTGGGGCTTCACGCTGCCGGATGCCTCGGCCCGCGCCGCGGAGATCCACGAGATCCTCGTGCAGGCCGCCGACCGCGGTGTCGTCGACTTCGACGGCGAGCACTACTCGTTCTCCGACGTGGAGATCTCGCCGCCCGCGGGCCGCCCCGCGCGGGATCTCGTGTGGACGGCCGCGGGTCGCAACGCCATCCCGCTCGCGAGCCGCCACGGGTTCCGCCTCATGATCCCCCGCCCGCTGCCGCTCGCCGAGCGCCTGCGCATCAACGCCGAGTACCGCGCCGCGGTGCCCGGCGGAGAGGTGCTCCACTTGCGCTCGGGCCTCGTGGCGCCCACGCGGGCGCTCGCCCGCGAGCGCGCCACCGAGTTCCTGCGCGAGTACGCCGCGATCTACCTGCGCACCGACTGGCGCGGCGGCCCCGACAGCGCCTCGTTCGACGACATCGCCGAGAAGCTCAGCTTCGCCGTCGGCACCGCGTCCGAGGTCGCCGACAAGATCTGGGACTGGACCGCGCAGTTCGGCGGCACCGAGCAGACCGCGATCCAGTTCCACGGCCCGCACGTCGCGCAGGCGCACGTGCTCGAGGCCATCGAGCTGTTCGCCGACGAGCTGCCGGGCCTGCAGGCCGATGCGGTCGACACGTCGCAGCCGTGGGTCGATCGCGGCATCCCCGAGCGTCCGCTCCCCGCCCCGCTCCAGCCCTACAGCTCGACGATCGCCGAGCCCGATGTCCGCGGCGCGCGACCCGAACGGGATGCCGTGCGCGAGACCGTGGAGGTTTCCTCATGACCACGACGCCGTCCACCCTCGACCCGCTCGGCACGAGCGAGATCGGCACGCGGCTGCGCGTGGGCTTCATCACGCACCTCGACCAGCACGCGGACGTCACGACCGTCTACCGCGACAACGTGCGGCTGATCCAGCAGCTCGAGCAGCTCGGCTACGACAGCGCCTGGATCGCGACGCGCCACTTCTTCTCCGGGTGGGCGGCGCTCCCCTCGCCGTACACGTTCCTCGGAGCGGCGGCGATCAGCACGAGCCGCATCGCCCTGGGAACCGCGGTCCTCCCGATCGTGCTCGACGACGCCGTGCGCGCCGCCGAGGAGGTGTCGGTGCTCGACCACCTCTCGCACGGCCGCGTGCTGCTCGGCCTCGGCAAGGGCGTGCCGAGCGACTCGTTCCACGTCTTCGAGGCGTGGAAGCCCGACCGCGACCGCAACTTCGAGGAGAAGATCGACACGCTCAACTGGGCCCTCGCGGGAAGCCGCGTCGAGGGCGGCACGGCGTCCATCTGGCCCGAGAACGAGGCGCTCGTCGGCCGCGAGTTCGTCGGCAGCTCGAACATCGACACGATCCGCTACGCCGCCCGCAGCGGCATCGGGCTGATCCTGGAGCGCTTCGGCAACGGTCCGGAGCGCACGCCGGCGGCGCGCGCGGGCTTCCAGGAGCGGCAGGCCGCGTCGGTGCGCGAGTATCGTCGCGTGTTCGCCGAGACGTGGGGCGCCGAGCGCACCCCGTACGTCATCACGTCGCGCAGCACGTTCCCCGGCGCCACCACCGCGCAGGCGCTCGCCGAGGCGGGCGACGCGGCGGCGCGCTGGAACGAGTACGCGGGGCAGATCGGCCGCACCGACCTGACGCAGAGCCGTGCCGACCAGCTGCTGTCGGACAACTTCGCGTGGGGCGACGCCGAGGCCCTCGCCGACGACCTGTTGGCCGACCCGACGATCGCTCTGACCGACGAGCTCGTGCTCGGCATCCACCCGGTGACCCACACGATCGACGAGACCGCCGAGAAGGCCCGCATCCTGATCGAGGAGGTCGTGCCCCTCGTCGAGCCGCGCTGGCGCGCCGCGCGCGAGGAGCTCGGTCTCGCGACCCCCGTGGAGGTCGGCGCATGACCCGCTCGACGGCCCCGGCCTCCGCCCCGGCCCCGGCCTCGGCCTCCGCGCCTACCCCGGTCCCGGCCCCGGCCTCCGCCCCGGCCCCGGCCGCTGCGCCTGCCCTCGCGCCGAGTTCATCGCCGAGTCACTCCTCTGCTGACGAGTCACTGCCCACCAGCACAGTGACTCGGACGGAGGCCAGTGACTCGGGGCTGCAGGCGACGACCCCGGAGGCCGAGGCGACGACCCGGGCGACCGCGGAGGAGGCGCCCCAGGTGGCCGGGACCACTCCGGAGGAGGCCTCGGAGTGGCGCCGCGCGTGGGATGCCTGGCACGAGGCCCGCTGGGCGACCGTGTCGGCGCCGCACGGCACCGCCGCCCTCGCCGACACGGTGTGGCTCTCGACGCAGGAGCAGAAGGTCGACGGCATCGCCGGGCGCTGGCGCGCCGACGGCGCCCGTGTCGTCGCCACCGGGCTCGACGGCTCCGGCTACACCGACGCGGGCGGCGCACCGGTCGGCGACGCCGTCGCGCTCGCCGGAGGCGAGGAGCTCCGCGCGGGCGACGTGCTGCTGCGCGCGTTCGTGCGCGACGGCATCCCGGCGCTGCGCATCCTCGACCCGCACACGCCGGGCCGGGTGCGGCTGCAGCGCATCGACGCGTACGCACCCGATCGGGCGTGGGTGCGCGAGGCGACCTTCACGCCGCGCGACGAGCCGGTCGGCTTCGACCACATCGACGGGCACCGTTCGGTGCAGCAGCGCACCGGGACCCTCGAGTTCGAGCTCGACGGCATCCCGACGCGGCTCACGGCGACGGTGCTCGCCGACGCGCTGTCGGTCGTCTTCGGCGACGCGACGAACGGCGTCGAGACGTTCCGGTTCCGCTTCCTGCGCGTGCCGCTGCCCGACGAGGAGGGGCGCACGACGGTCGACTTCACGCGCGCGATCCTGCCGCCGTGCTCCTTCAGCGACCACTACGTGTGCCCGCTGCCGCCGCCCGGCAACCGACTCGACGTGGCGGTGCGCGCGGGCGAGCGCACACCGGTGCGCGCGGACGCCTGACCGCGCCCGCGCCGACTACGCTCGTACACGTGACCGAACGCGCTCCCCTCTCCCGCAAGCTCTCCGCGATCGCCGAGTCGGCGACCCTCAAGGTCGACGCCAAGGCCAAGGCGCTGCAGGCGGCCGGACGTCCGGTGATCTCGTACGCGGCCGGCGAGCCCGACTTCGCGACGCCGCAGTTCGTCGTGGATGCCGCGGCCGAGGCGCTCGCGAGCCCGGCGAACTTCCGCTACACCCCGGCCGTCGGCCTGCCGGTGCTGCGCGAGGCGATCGCCGCGAAGACGCTGCGCGACTCGGGCCTGGAGGTCTCGCCCGGCCAGGTCGTCGTCACCAATGGCGGCAAGCAGGCTGTCTACCAGGCGTTCCAGACGGTCGTGAACCCGGGCGACGAGGTGCTGCTGCCGGCGCCGTACTGGACGACCTATCCGGAGGCGATCGCGCTGGCCGACGGCGTCGCGGTCGAGGTCTTCGCCGGCGCCGACCAGGACTACAAGGTCACCGTCGAGCAGCTCGAGGCGGCGCGCACCGACCGCACCACGGTGCTCGTCTTCGTGTCGCCGTCGAACCCGACCGGCTCGGTCTACACCCCCGAGGAGACGCGTGCGATCGGCCAGTGGGCCCTGGAGCACGGCATCTGGGTGATCAGCGACGAGATCTACCAGAACCTCACCTACGAGGGCGCCCGCGCGGAGTCGATCGTCGAGGCCGTGCCCGAGCTCGCCGGCCAGACGATCCTCGTCAACGGCGTCGCGAAGACCTACGCGATGACGGGCTGGCGCGTGGGCTGGATGGTCGGCCCCGCCGACGCGATCAAGCTCGCCGCGAACCTCCAGTCGCACCTCAGCTCGAACGTCAACAACATCGCCCAGCGCGCGGCCCTCGCAGCCCTCACCGGCCCGCAGGACGAGGCCGAGCAGATGCGGCAGGCGTTCGACCGTCGCCGGAAGCTCATCGTCGCCGAGCTCGCGAAGATCGAGGGCGTGACCGTCCCGAACCCGCTCGGCGCGTTCTACGTGTACCCCGACGTCCGCGGCCTCCTCGGCCGCGAGTGGCGCGGGGTCACGCCGACCACGTCGCTGGAGCTCGCCGACCTCATCCTCGACCAGGTCGAGGTCGCGGTCGTGCCCGGCGAGGCGTTCGGCCCGAGCGGCTACCTGCGTCTGTCGTATGCGCTCGGCGACGACCAGCTGCTCGAGGGCGTCCAGCGCCTGCAGGAGCTGTTCGCCTGACGCCCGCACTCTCCCGCGAGTCACTGCGCTGGCTGCGGGTCACTGTGCGGGGACGCAGTGAGCGAGCGCCCGGGCAGTGACTCGGCAGAGCGGCGGGATGCCGGGACTACAGCTCGACGCCGACGAGCACGGGCTCGGGCTGCAGGATCAGGCCGAACTCCGACAGCACGCGGCCCTGGATGAAGCGCGCGAGCTCGGCGAGCTCGGTCGCGCTCGCCCCTCCCCGGTTGGTCAGGGCGAGCGCGTGCTTCGTCGACACCGACGCGCGTGACCGCGGCAGACGGAAGCCCTTGTGCACGCCGGCGTGCTCGATGAGCCAGCCGGCGCTCACCTTCACCTCGGGGCGCGCCACCGTCGGCGCCGGCGCCAGGCCGTCGTAGGCGGCGAGCGGGATCACGACCGGGGTGTCGAGGTCGGGCGTCACGGGCCACCTCGGGCACTCCGGCGGCAGGGTCGCCGCGAAGTCCGGCGACACCACGGCGTTCTGGAAGAAGGAGCCGGCCGACGCGGTGTCGGGGTCGGCGGCATCCAGGACCATGCCCTTGCGACGGCGCGTCTCGAGCACGTGGTCGCGCACCCAGCGCAGCGTCACCGTCGACTCGGGCGTGAGCCCGAGCGCCGCGCGCAACTGCGCGCCCGCGATCGGCCGCTCGCCGTGGCCCACCTCGGCGAGGTCGAGCGTGACCGAGAGGATGACCGCGCGCCGCTGCGGCTCCGACCCGTGGTGGTGCTTGAGCACCGACGTGCGGAACCCGAGACCCAGCTCGGCGGCGGGCACGGTCGAGACCTCGCCGGTGGACTCGTCGAGGAGCTCCACCTCGACGAGCGTCTGCACGATCTCCTGCCCGTAGGCGCCCACGTTCTGCACCGGTGCCGCGCCGACGGTGCCGGGGATGCCCGACATCGCCTCGATGCCGGCGAGCCCCTCGTCGACCGTGTAGGCGACGAGCGCGTCCCAGTCGTGGCCCGCCTGCACGCGCAGGCGCGCCCGTCCGTCGTGGGGGGATGCCAGCCGCTCGATGCCCTCGGTGAGGATGCGCACGACCGTGCCGTCGAACGGCTCGTCGCCGACGAACAGGTTCGACCCGCCGCCCAGCACGAACCAGCGGTCGCCCTCCGCCCACACCGCGCGCAACGAGGCGACGAGCTCGTCGGTCGTGAACGCGTCGACCATGCGTGCGGGTGCGGCGCCGGTGCGCAGGGTGGTCAGCTGCGCGAGCGGGATCGGGGCGATCTCGGGCATCAGACGAGGCGGACGCGGACCTGCGCCTTGCCCAGCACCGTCGTGTCGGCGTGGGTCACGGTCAGATCGATGCGCGCGGTCTCGGCGTCGACGGCGCCCACCTTCGCCGACACGTGCACGTCGGCGCCCGTCTCGGGGTCGACGACCACGGGCCGCGTGAAGCGCACGCCGTACTCGACGATGCGGCCGACGTCTCCGAGCCACGGCACGACGGTCTCGACCGAGAGTCCCATCGTGAGCATGCCGTGCGCGAGCACGCCCGGCAGCCCCACGCGCTCGGCGACGTCGTCGCGGTAGTGGATCGGGTTGAAGTCGCCGGACGCCCCGGCGTAGCGCACGAGCGACTCCCGCGTGAGGTGCACGGTGCGCTCGGCGACGATCTCGCCGACGGTGAGCTCCGCGCCCACGGGCTCGGCGGCTCCGGACGACGCGTCGGGAGTGGGTGTGGCGGTCATTCGGCGCCTCCGATCAGCAGCACCGAGGTGGCGGTGACGACGTGCGCGTCCGCGGCATCGGTGATGACGGCCTCGCTCGTGACCATCGCCCCCTTGCCGAAGGGACGGATGCCGACCACCCGCAGCTGCGCGGTCAGCTCGTCGCCCGCGACGATGGGCCTCGTGTACTGGAACCGCTGCTCGGCGTGGACGGTGCGCTCGAGCGCGATGCCGGAGTCGGGCTCGGACAGCAGCTGCTGCAGCGTGACGTCCTGGATGACGATCGCGAAGGTCGGCGGCGCGACGACGTCGGCATAGCCGAGCGCGCGTGCGGCGGCCGGGTCGGTGTGCTGGGGATCGGTCGCGAGGACGGCGCGCGCGAACTCGCGCACCTTCTCGCGTCCGACCAGGTAGGGGGCCGTCGGCGGGAACGCGCGATCGACCAGCTCAGGGTTCACGGACACCCTCCGATCCTAAACCGAGGAGCGGACACGATCCGGATGCCGCCGCGCGGCCGCGGCCGCGATACGACCCGGTGCCCGCCACGGGTCGGGCCCGGTCACCGGCCGCGACGCGACGACGCCTTGAGCGCCATCTGCACCGCGACGTAGGTGAGGAACACGGCGAAGAGGATGTTCGCCGTGAGCGGGTCGAGCAGCGTCGCCAGCCACGCGCCGAGCGCCGTCGTCGTGCACGCGGAGGCGCCCACCGCGACGGCGACGACGAGGTCGACGTTGCGACGGCGGAGGTTGCCGACCGTTCCCGAGATCGCCGTGGGGATCATCATCAGCAGCGACGTGCCCTTGGCGACCAGGTCGCTCACGCCGAAGACGATCATGAGCGCCGGGACGACGACGATGCCGCCGCCCACGCCGAGGAGGCCCGCGAGCACACCGGTGACGAGGCCGAGGAGCGCCAGGCCGATGCCGGTGAGCCACGTCAGCTCGAGCCCGGCATCTCGCGACGGGATCACGACGAACAGCATCACGATGACCGCGACGAGGAATCCGACGAACCCCCAGCGCAGCGCGCGCTGGGAGATCCGCGCGAGCAGCCACGTGCCGAACTGCGCGCCGACGACCGCCGTGGCCGAGAGGATGAGCGCCGGGATCCAGGCGACCGCGCCGTGCAGCGCGTAGGAGATCACGCCGACGCTCGCCATCGGCACGATGGCCGCGAGCGAGGTCCCCGCCGCGCGGCGCTGGTCGAAGCCGAGCAGCAGCACGAGCATCGGCACGATGACGGTGCCGCCGCCCACGCCGAACAGACCCGACAGCAGGCCGGCCGCCAGACCGATCCCCACGCAGGTCAGGATGGTCCGCGGCGTCCGGGCCGCGGGCTCGGAGGAGGTCATTGCTCCTCCACGCCGTCGATCGCCCACCCGCTCTCGCCGGAGATGACCGTGTATCGGTAGTGGATGGTCTCGTCGGTCGGCGTCGCGCCGGATCCGTCGTCCAGCAGGTTGCGGTAGGTCTCGGTGGTCTCCACCATCACGGCGTCGCCGTCGTCGCGCACCGCCGTGACCGTGAGCGTGTACCCCTCGGTGCTGTCGCGGAACTCAGACATCGTGGTCTCGAACGCGCGACAGTCGGTCATGCCCATCGCCTGGCGGTACGAGGCGGTCGTTGTCGCGAAGTAGGCGTCGCAGTCGGCGTCCGTCCACGCCTGGTCGTACCGTTCCACCGCGGCGACCGCAGCGGCCTGGTGCTCTCCCCCGGCCTCGAGCGTCGAGAACAGGCGGGGCAGGAAGATCGCCGCCGCGGCGACGAGGCCGGCCAGCAACAGGCCGAGGACGACGAACACGATCCACAACGGGAACGGCCGCTTCGGCGCTCCCTCCGCTGCGCCGGACGGCATCGCCTGCGCGGCAGCGGTCCCGAACGGGCCGGAGGCTTGCGGCGAGCCGGTCTGGCCCGCGACGGCCGCGCCGAGCGAGCCGGCGGCCGGGTACGAGCCGACCGGGTCAGCCGCCAGAGCCGACGCCGTCGGGGCACCCGCGCCGGGCGCCGGGGGCGCGACGTGCTCGGTCCACCCCTGGCCGTCCCACCACCGCTGGGCTCCGTGACCGTCGTCGTACCATCCCGGCGGTGTCGTCACGCGGGCTCCCCCTCCGATCCCTGCGGATCCTCGCCATCGGTCGCGGCCTGCTCGAACTGCGCGCGGTAGAGGCGCCAGTATGCGCCTTCGGCCGCGATGAGCTCGTCGTGCGTGCCCTTCTCGACGATATCGCCATGCTCCATCACGAGGATGAGGTCGGCGTCGCGGATCGTGGAGAGCCGGTGCGCGATCACGAACGACGTGCGCCCCTCGCGCAGCGCCGACATGGCGTGCTGCAGCAGCAGCTCGGTGCGCGTGTCGACCGAGCTGGTGGCCTCGTCGAGGATGAGCACCGCGGGCTGCGCCACGAAGGCGCGGGCGATCGTGATGAGCTGGTTCTCGCCGGCGGAGACGTTCGCGGCATCCTCGTCGAGGACCGTGTCGTAGCCGTCGGGGAGGGAGTGCACGAACCGGTCGACGCGCGTGGCGACCGCCGCCTCGACGATCTCGTCGTCGGTGGCCGACTCGCGCCCGTAGCGGATGTTGTCGCGGATCGTGCCGGCGAACAGCCACGGATCCTGCAGCACCATGCCGGTGCGCGAGCGGACGTCGTCGCGGGTCAGCTCGGCGATGTCCTGCCCGTCGAGCAGGATGCGGCCGCCGTCGAGCTCGTAGAACCGCATCAGCAGGTTCACGAGCGTCGTCTTGCCGGCGCCGGTCGGTCCGACGATCGCGACGGTCTGGCCGGGCTCGACCCGGAACGACAGGTCGTGGATGAGCGGCTTCTCGGGCGAGTACGAGAACTTCACGTGCTCGAACTCGATCACGCCCGGGCCGTCGACGAGCGACGGCGCGTCGGCGGCATCCGGCTCCTGCTCGTCCTCGTCGAGGAGCGAGAACACGCGCTCGGCCGAGGCCGTGCCCGACTGCACCACGGCGGCCATGCCGCCGAGCTCCGACAGCGGCTGCGTGAACTGCTGCGAGTACTGGATGAAGGCCTGCACGTCGCCGAGACGGAGCTGCCCGGATGCCACCATGAGGCCGCCCAGCACGGCGATGCCCACGTAGGTCAGGCTGCCGACGAACATCATGCCCGGCATGATGATGCCGGAGAGGAACTGCGCCTTGAACGAGGCCTGGTAGAGCTCCTCGTTCTCGACCTGGAACTTGGCCCGCGCGTCCTCCTCGCGACCGAACACGCGCACCAGCGCGTGGCCCGAGAACGACTCCTCGACACGGGCGTTGAGGCGCCCGACCTTGCGCCACTGGATGCTGAACGCCTTCTGCGAGCGCGGCCCGATGACGCCGAAGATGACGCCCATGAGCGGGAGCGCGACGAGTGCCACGATCGCGAGCTGCCACGAGATCGAGAACATCATGACGAGCACGCCCACCACCGTGAGCACCGACGTGAGCGCTCCCGACAGCGACTGCTGCATCGTCTGGGTGATGTTGTCGATGTCGTTGGTCACGCGCGAGATGAGCTCGCCGCGCTGCACGCGGTCGAAGTACGACAGCGGCAGGCGGTTGAGCTTGGCCTCGACCGCCTCGCGCAGGCGCCACATCGTGCGCACCATGATGACGTTGATGACGTAGCCCTGGACCCATGTGAGGAGCGCCGAGACCACGTAGATCGCGAGCACCGCGACGATGACCCAGCGCAGCTGGTCGAAGTCGACGCCCGAGCCCACCGCGAAGTTCTGCATCGCGGCGACCATGTTGGCGAGGTCGTCCTGGCCCGCGCCGCGCAGCGCCTGGACGACCTGCTCCTGCGTCGTGCCGGCCGGGAACTGCGCGCCGAGCGTGGACGACACGACGCCCTCGAAGATGATGTTCGTGGCCTCGCCGAGCACCTTCGGCGCGATCACGGCGAGCACGACGCCGATCGCGCCGAGGAGCGAGACGAGGGCGAACGCCCACTTGTGCGGGCCGAGGAGGCCCACCATGCGCACGAAGCTCCTGCCGAAGTTCTCGGCCTTGCCCGGCGCGACGCTGTCCCAGTCGCCCGAGTTCAGGCGGGCCTGCTCGGCGAGCTCGAGCTCGAGACGCTCGTCCTCGGTCAGCTCCTCCGTGCCGCTCATGCGTCCACCCCCAGCTGCGACTCGACGATCTCGCGGTACGTCTCGTTCGTGGCGAGCAGCTCGTCGTGGGTGCCGAGGCCGACCATGCGCCCGTCGTCGAGGACGACGATGCGATCGGCATCGGTGATCGTCGACACGCGCTGGGCGACGACGATCTTCGTCACCTCCGGCAGCTCTCGCCACAGCGCCTGTCTCAGCCGCGCGTCGGTCGCGAGGTCGAGCGCCGAGAACGAGTCGTCGAAGACGAGGATGTCGGGCCGGTGCACGATCGCGCGCGCGATCGAGAGCCGCTGCCGCTGGCCGCCCGACACGTTCGTGCCGCCCTGCGAGATGCGCGCATCCAGCCCGCCCTCCATCTCGGCGACGAAGTCGCGGCCCTGCGCGATCGCGAGCGCGTGCCACAGCTCGTCGTCGGTGGCCTCCTCGCGCCCGAAGCGCAGGTTCGAGGCCACGGTGCCGGTGAACAGGAACGGCCGCTGCGGCACGTAGCCGATCCCCTGCCACAGCAGGTCGAGGTCGGCGCGGCGCACGTCGACGCCCGACACCCGGACCGTGCCGGAGGTCACGTCGAACAGCCGCGGGATGAGGCCCACGAGCGTCGTCTTGCCCGAGCCGGTCGAGCCGACGATCGCGACCGTCTCGCCGGGGTTCGCGCGGAAGCTGAGCCCGGACAGCACCGGCGCCTCGGCTCCCGGATAGGTGAACGAGACGTCGTCGAACTCGACGGCGCCGCGCTCGGGGAAGGTGCGGACCGGGTCGCTCGGGCGGGTGAGCGCGTCGGTGCTGTCGAGCACCTCGCCGATGCGGTCGGCCGACACGGCGGCGCGCGGGATCATGATCGTCATGAAGGTCGCCATGAGCACGCCCATGAGGATCTGACCCACGTACTGCATGAAGGCGAACAGCGTGCCGATCTCGACGTTCCCGGCATCGACCTGGATGCCACCGAACCAGATGACGCCCACGACCGTGACGTTGAGGATGAGCATCGCGAGCGGGAACAGCACCACGAACAGAGACCCCACCTTGCGGCCGATGACCATGATGTCGGTGTTGGCGCCCCGGAAGCGGTCCTCTTCGATGCGCTCCCGCACGAAGGCGCGCACCACCCGCACGCCGGTGAGCTGCTCCCGCATGATGCGGTTCACGTTGTCGAGCCTGCTCTGGTACTGGCGGAACAGCGGCACCATGCGGGCGATGATGAGCCCGCCGACCAGCAGCAGCGCCGGCACGGCGACCCCGATGAGCCAGCTGAGCCCCACGTCCTGCTGCAGCGCCATGATGATGCCGCCGATCGCCAGGAGCGGCGCGGTGACGAGCATCGTGGCGCCCATCATCGCGAGCATCTGCACCTGCTGGACGTCGTTCGTGTTGCGCGTGATGAGCGTGCCGGGGCCGAAGTGCGAGACCTCGCGCTCGGAGAACCCGCTCACCTTCTCGAACACGTCGCGGCGGATGTCGCGGCCGGCGCCCATCGCCGCGCGCGCCGCGAAGTAGGTCGCCACGATCGAGGCGACGATCTGCCCCAGCGCGATCACGAGCATGAACACGCCGTGCGACCAGATGTAGGCGGTGTCGCCGCGGGCGACGCCCTGGTCGATGATGTCGGCGTTCAGCCGGGGCAGGTAGAGGGATGCCAGCGCCGACGCGAACTGGAACACCAGCACGCCGACCAGGAGCCAGCCGTAGGTCCGGAGGTACCGGACGAGGAGTCTTCCGAGCATGCGCGTCTCCCGGGTCGGCGAAGGAACGGTCCATCGTAACGCCAGGCCTCCGACATCCGACCGGCCGGGCCGCTCGTGATCGCTCTCCGCGAAACGACGGAAGACGACGGAGCCCGGCGATCCGAGGATCGCCGGGCTCCGGGTGCGAACGGTGCTACGGCTTCTTGACGCCGTCGAACAGCGCGCGGTACGAGAAGCCGGCGATCAGCGCACCCACGATCGGGAACACGATGAACACCCACAGCTGGCCGAGCGGCAGCGCGCCGCCGTAGACGGCGGTGGCGATCGAACGGGCCGGGTTGACCGACGTGTTGTCGACGGGGATCGTCGCGAGGTGGATCAGCGTCAGCGTGAGGCCGATCACGAGGCCCGCGAAGGCCGGGTTGCCGCGACGCGAGTGCGTCACGCCGAGGATCACGATCACGAAGATCGCGGTGAACAGCACCTCGACGACGATCGCGCCGCCGATGCCGAAGCCGCCGGGCGAACCGGCGTCGTACCCGTTGCTGGCGAAGCCGCCCTCCTGGGCGGCGCTCAGCCAGCCGTCCGGGCCGTAGAGGCCGACGAGGAAGATGAGCGACGTCGCGACGAGGCCGCCGACGACCTGCGCGACGATGTAGCCCAGCACGCCGCTCCACGGGAAGCGACCGGCGGCGGCGAGGCCGACGGTCACGGCGGGGTTGAAGTGGCCGCCGGAGATCGGGCCGAACGCGTAGGCGCCGGCCACGACGGTCAGGCCGACCGCGAGCGAGACGCCGACGAAGCCGACGCCGAGCGAGGTGCCGTTGTCGCTCGCGCCGAAGTTCGCCGCGAACAGGGCGGTGCTGATGACGCCGAGGACGAGCAGGAACGTGCCGAAGGCCTCGGCGACGAGAGTGGCCGCGGTCGACGGTGCGACCGGCGTGTGGTCGAGCGGCGTCGGTGGGATCGGCGCGTCGGGCTTGGGATCGGACATGGGATCTCCTTCTTGAGGCATCGAGGGCATCCCCCTCCGGATGCCGTTACTCCGACATCTTCGCGTTTGCTGGGAGTTTCCGCGATTATGTTGCTCCGCGCGTCGTCATCTTGTAACCCGGTCGTGACCGACCCGTCGGCTGCGGTACGACGACGGGCACCGCCTACGCTGAGCCTCATGCGGAGGCCGACGTGACCGATCCGGGGCAGGGGATCTGGGTGTCGCCGACGCCCGCGGGCTTCCGTCGCCACGAGGCGACCGCACTCGTCGGGCACGGCGACGAGACCTGGCGACGCGTCGCGCACGACGTGCTGCGCTGGCGCGTCAAGACCGCGAGCGGCTTCCGCGTCGAGGCCGACGGTCCGGTCGCCGTCGGCCAGGAGCTCCGCGTCACCGCGCGAATGCTGGGCCTCGCGGTCGTCGAGCCGGTCCGGGTCGTCGCGGTGGTCGACGAGCCCGACCGCGTCGGCTTCGCGTACCGCGCGCTGCCCGGGCATCCGGTGCGCGGCGAGGAGGCCTTCATCGTGCACCGCGCGGGCGACGGCATCCTGTTCACCGTCCGCTCGCTCACCGCACCCGCCGCGCGGCAGCCGTGGCGCGCTCTGCACCCGCTGCTGCGGGTCGCGCAGGCCGTGGCGAGGAGACGCTACCTGCGCGCCCTGCGCTGACGTCCGCCCGGGCCCATCGGCGACCTGGCGCGTCTCGTCGCGCGTGGAGGCGGCCCGGCGACAGAACGCGTCGGAACGCGGGCCGACCTCCGTCGCCTGGCGCGTCTGGTCGCCGTCGACGGCCAGCGGACAATCTGCGCCAGCCTGGCTGCCCGGCGGAGCGCAGCCCCCGGGACCTGCCGACGAGGGATGATGGTCCTATGCGCAAGAAGGACGACGAAGGCTCGACGCCGCTCGGCGGCGACGACACGACCAAGGAGCAGCTCGCGGCAGACAACGAGGTCGAGGAGGACACTCTCCAGACCCTCGACCCCGACGCGCCGCCGGCCTGAGGCGGCGGACCGGGCTCGATCTCGCTCGCTCAGGATGCCGGGAAGATCTGCCCGATCGGCTCGCGCTTCTCCGCCTGGAAGCGGTCCTCCGTGCGCCCGCGCGCCCAGTAGCCCGACAGCGACACCTGCGACCGGGCGAGACCCCGCTCCTCGAACAGCACGCGGCGGAGGGCCTTCGTCGACTCCCGCTCTCCGTGTGCGAACACGTCGACGTGCCCGTCCCGCCACTCGAGGGCGCGGACGGCCTCGGCGAGGCGCTCGGTCTCGTGGGCGGGGTCGACGATCCAGCGCACGTCGACGCCCGCGGGTGCGACGAGGTCGAGGACGGCGTCCTCCGACTCGATCTCGATGAGCGCGACGCCGGTCGCGGCATCCGGAAGCGCCTCGAGCCCCGAAGCGATCGCCGGCACGGCCGAGAGGTCTCCCACGAACAGGTACCAGTCCGCGTCGGCGTCGGGGGCGTATCCGCCGCCCGGACCGGACAGGCTGAGCGGTGCACCGGGCTGCACGGTCGCGGCCCACGGGCCGGCGAGTCCCTCGTCGCCGTGCACGACGAACTCGATGTCGAGCGTCTGCGCCTCGTGGTCGACGCGCCGCACCGTGTAGGTGCGCGTGACGGGGCGCGACTCCGGCGCGGGGGTCGTGAACCTCAGCTTCGCGTACTTGTCGGTCTCGGGCCGGTCCTCGAACGTCGCGAAGCCGGCGCCGCCCAGCCGCACGCGCACGAGGTGCGGGCTCAGCCGTTCGGTCGAGACCACCTCGAGGTCGACGACGGGACGCGGG
>NZ_JBDIAB010000027.1:0-22634 GCF_039812165.1 Microbacterium sp. | reverse complement strand
CAGATAGCCTGCACCTATGCCGACCACGCCGACGCCGCCGTCCGCCGACGTCCTGCGCGCGTTCGGTGCGACGGCCCTCCCCGAACTCCTGCCCGGAGGACGGGGACTCACGTGGCGATCCGGCGACATCGTGCTGCGTCCCGCCGAGGGCGAGGCCGAGACGATCTGGAAGTCCGAGCTCCTCTCCACGCTGGTCCCGAACGCGCGCTTCACGGTGCCGCGACCTGTCGCCGCGCAGGACGGAACGTGGGTGCGGGGCGGCTGGCACGCGATGGAATGGATGCCGGGCCGCCCCGACGAGCACCGGGTCGACGACGTCATCCGGGCCGGACAGGCTTTCCACGAGGCCGTCGGCGCCGTGCCGCGTCCCGAGTTCCTCGACGAGGCGCACGACGCATGGAGCGTCGCGGACCGGATCGCCTGGAAGGAGCAGACCCCGCCCGCGGACGCCTTCCTGCGGGCGCTCATCTCGGAGTGCGGCGAGGTCACCGCTCCCAGTCAGATCATCCACGGCGACCTGCTCGGGAACGTGATGTTCGCGGACGGCCGTCCGCCGACGCTGATCGACTGGGCACCGCAATGGCGGCCCGCAGGCTTCGGCGCCGCCATCGCCGTGGCGGACGCGGTCTGCTGGCACGGCCTTCCGCTGACGGAACTGGCGAACGACCACGGCATCGCGCAGTGGCGCGAGCTCCTGCTGCGGGCGCTGGCGTTCCGCGTCACGACGCTGCATCTCCTCGGCTTCTGGAACGCCGAAGAGCTCGCCAGGCACACGCCGGTCGCCGACGCGATCATCCGACTCGGCTGAGTCCCCGGCCGACGGGCGAGGACCCGCGAGCCCCCGACCGACGGGCGGGAGCCCCGCGGAACGGCGGACGACGGCATCCCCCGCCCCGGGTCGAGGCGAGGGATGCCGCGGCGGCGTCAGACGCTGAAGCCGGGATGCGTCGCGAACGCGCCGTCGATGACGACGTTGGCCCGCTGCCGGGCGCGTTGGCGCAGCGCGCTGGTCGTGCGCGCGCCCTGCGCGAAGTACCACCAGAGGTACAGCGCGCCGTACATCCACGCCCCGTTGTAGTCCCACGTCGAGTCGGCGCCGCTCTTGCCGGCGCCGAACGTCGAGCCGGCCGGGAACTTCGCGTTGTGCGACTTGGCGCTGTGCCGCGACTCGTGCAGCAGCGTCTCGGCGCGCCCGGGGACGTCCTTGCTGTAGAAGAAGCCGAGGAACAGCTTCACCGTGCCGCCCGAGTAGCTCGCGATCGCGCTGCCGTCGCCGCAGAAGGCCCGCAGGTCGTCGATGTGCTCGCGCACGTAGCGCCGCGCCCAGTTGAGGCACGCACCCGAGTACGCGTCGTTCTGGTAGTCCTGCGCCGAGTAGGTCAGCGCGTAGCAGCCGTTGAACGCGCGGGCGAGCGGAAGCGACGTGTTGCAGGGGTCGTTCCACCCCCACCCGTTCACCCAGTAGTCCTTGTTGCCGCTGAACCCGTAGGTGTTCCAGAAGTAGTCGATGTAGATCTGGTTGCAGATGCTCGCCCCGTAGAAGTTGTCGCCCGTGGTGTTCTTGTCGGGAACCGGGGGTGCCGTGCAGGTTGCCATCGTCGTGTCTCCGTTCTTGTGTGTTCGTGGAAGGGATGCCGGGTCACTCGTCGAAAGGCGACGGCGCGTCCTCGCGCGGCCGGCGGCCCTTGCTCTCGACCTCGGCCTGGGGCGCCTCCTCGACGGGGATGCGCTTGATGTCGGCGATCCACTCCTCGCCGCGGTCGGCCAGGAGGGCTCGTGCTCGCTCGACCGCGCCGTCCGCGCCGCCGTCGACGAGCGCGAACCAGGCCGCGCGGCGCATGGCCACGTAGTCGGTGGCCGCGATCGAGTCCAGGAGCACCTCGGCGGTGTCGACGCCGCGACGCAGGAGCCGTGCCAGTCCCTCCATCGCGGTCGTCCGCAGGATCACCTCCTCGGTGACCGTGCTGAGCCCGTGCGCGGGATCCTCGGCCTTCTCCTCCGGCACCGGCCGGCGGACGAGGCCGGCGAGGTAGTCGGCGGCGACCGGGTTCTGCAGGTCGACGAGCAGCTGGGTGAGCGCCCAGCGCTCCTCGTAGGCGTCCTCCTCGGTCGCCTCCGCCGTCTTGGCGACGATCGCGACGAACTCGTCGTCGCGGCGCACCGCACGGATCAGCCGGCGGTAGTCGTCCTCGGCGCGCGCGCCGCTGGCGGTCATCACCGACAGCGCGTCGGCGACGCGTGCGTACACGCGTTCGTCCCCCGTGACGTCCGGGATCGTGCGGTGATAGCGCACGAGGACGTCGTCGCTGTCGTCGACGCGACGACGCAGTACGGGGATGTCATCTTCATTGGCCATGTCGACTCCTCACATCGGCGATTGGATGCTGAGAGGAGTGGCCGGCGCCCCGGCGTGATACAGGATGCCGTCACGGCCCGGCCATGCGGCCGATGAATCCGAGCGCGCTATGAAGAGGCGACGGGGCCCCCGATGCCGGTCTCGTTGCCGTCGGCGTCGTGGAACACGTACTTCCACACCTCGCCGTGCTTCTCGACGTCGACCGGCTCGAGTCCCCGCGCCGCGATCCGTGCGACCTCGGCGACCGGGTCGTCGACCCAGATCATGCCGACCGCACCGCCGGCGCGCTCCGGGTCGCGGATGATGTAGACGTAGCGGTCCTCGGCCAGCTGCCACACGGCTTCGACGTCGTTCGGGAAGAACGCCGGCTCGGTCCCGAGCAGCCGTCGGTACCACTCCAGCGCCCGCGCGAAGTCGCTGACCGCGATGCCCGCGAAGATCCCTACAGCCATGTCGGAACGCCTCCCTGCTCGCCGGGAGGAGTCCGGCCGGATCCCGTCCCGCTCCCCCACACCATACGGTGTGGGGCGGCCACGCCGGCGGCCGCAGGGACGCGACGACGACCCGTGCCACCGATGCCGTTGTATCAACGGGGGCACGGGACGACACTTCTTGGTATGGACGAAAGAGCGATGGCGCTCGACGCCGCCCACGCGGCGGCCCTCCGCTTCCTCGACTCCCTCGACGATCGACCGGTGTGGCCGCGCGCGAGCCTCGACGACATGGTCGCCGAGTTCGGCGGGCCGCTTCCCGACGAGGGGACGGATGCCGCGGAGCTCGTGGCCGACCTCGCCCGGCGCGCGGATCCGGGTCTGGTGGCCATCCCCGGCGGCCGGTTCTTCGGCTTCGTGATCGGCGGCACGCTGCCCGCGGCGCTCGCGACGGACTGGCTGCTGTCGGCGTGGGACCAGAACTCCGGATCGAGCACGATGACGACGGCCACGGTCGCGCTCGAGCGCGTGGCCGGTCAGTGGGTGTGCGAGCTGCTCGGGCTCCCGGCATCCGCCTCGGTCGGCTTCGTCACGGGCGCACAGCTGTCGAACTACGTGTGTCTCGCGACCGCGCAGCACGCCGTGCTGCGTCGCGCCGGATGGGACCTCACGCGCCGCGGCCTGCGCGGGGCGCCGGCCGTGCGGCTCGTCGTCGGCACCCACCGGCACGGCTCGATCGACCGCGCGGCGCGGTTCTGCGGCATCGGCGCCGACGAGCTCGTCATCGTGCCGGCCGACGGCGAGGGCCGCATGGTGCCGGCCGCTCTCACCGAGGCGCTCGGCGATCCCGACGGCACCCCCACGATCGTGTGCCTGCAGGCCGGCGAGGTGCACACCGGCGCGTTCGACCCCGTCGACGAGCTCGTCGCGATCGCGCAGCGCCACGACGCCTGGGTGCACGTCGACGGGGCATTCGGCCTGTGGGCGGCGGCATCCCCCGCCCTCCGGCACCTCACCGCGGGGATCGGCGACGCCGACTCGTGGACGACCGACGCGCACAAGACGCTCAACGTGCCGTACGACTGCGGCATGGCGATCGTCCGCGACCCGGCCGACTCGATCGCGATGTTCCGTACCGGCGGCGACTACCTCATGTACACCGGGCTCGACCCCTGGGACGTCACGCCGGAGCTCTCGCGGCGAGCGCGCGGCGTGCCCACGTGGGCGGCGCTGCGCGCGCTCGGCCGCTCGGGCCTCGCGGAGCTCGTCGAGCGGCTGCACGCCAACGCCCGGCGGCTCGAGGCGGGCCTGCGTCGCGTGCCCGGCATCACGGTCGTGAACGAGGTCGCGTACACGCAGGTCATGCTGCGCCTCGACGACGACGCCGCGACGCGGGCGCTCGGGGCCGCGATCCTCGTCGACGGCACCGCCGCGCTCACCGGCGCCGAGTGGGGCGGCCACGCCGTGCTGCGCTGCTCGATGTCGTCGTGGGCGACGACGCCCGACGACATCGATCTCACCGTCGCGGCGATCGCCCGACTCGCGGCGGAGGTCAGCGGGCGCGCGTGACCCGCGCGAGGAACCGCTCGTGGAAGCGGGTCTCACCGGTGACCTCGGGATGGAACGACGTCGCCAGGATCGCGTCCTGCTCCACCGCGACCACGCGCCCGTCGGGGAGCGCCGCGAGCACCTCGACGCCGGGGCCGGTCTGCTCGACGATCGGCGCGCGGATGAACACGGCGTGCACCGCCGGCTCCCCCAGCGCCGCGACGGAGAGGTCGGCCTCGAACGAGTCGACCTGGCTGCCGAACGCGTTGCGCCGCACGGTGACGTCGAGGCCGCCGAAGGTCTCCTGATCCCGGATGCCGTCGACCACGCGGTCGGCGAGCAGGATGAGGCCCGCGCACGTGCCGTACACCGGCATCCCGCCCGCGATCGCGTCGCGCACCGGCCGCTGCAGCCCGAACGCGCGCGACAGCTTGTCGATGACGCTCGACTCGCCGCCGGGGATCACGAGGCCGTCGACGGATGCCAGCTCCTCGGGCCGCCGTACGAGCACGACGTCGGCGCCGAGTCCGGTGAGGACGCGCGCGTGCTCGCGCACGTCGCCCTGCAGGGCGAGCACGCCGACGCGGGGACTCTGGGACACCCGGCCCAGGATAGCCGTGATCCGCGGCATCCTTCCGCGCGAGACGCGCGAAGGGGGGCCTGTCGGGGCCTCCCACCGTCCGTCCCGGCGGGTTAGCGTGGACAGGCGCCCGCCCACCGGCGGCGCGCCGCCCTCCCCGACCTCTTGGAGCCCGTCATGAGCACCGTCGCCGCCATCGTCGCCCCGTCCGTGGACGCCCCCCTCGAGCCGGGCACCGTCACGCGCCGTGAGGTCGGTCCGAAGGACGTGCTCATCGAGATCGTCTGGGCGGGCATCTGCCACTCCGACATCCACACCGTCCGCGGCGATTGGGGCCCGCAGCGGTACCCGCTCACGGTCGGCCACGAGATCGCCGGCGTCGTGATCGAGGTCGGCGGCGAGGTCACCCGTCACGCCGTGGGCGATCGGGTGGGCGTCGGCTGCATCGTGTACTCGTGCCGCGAGTGCGAGAACTGCCTCGCCGGCGAGGAGCAGTACTGCCTGCGCGGCATGACCGGCACCTACGGCGCCGTCGACCGCGACGGCACCGTCACGCAGGGCGGATACTCCACGCACATCGTCGTCGACGAGGACTACGTGCTGCGCCTGCCCGAGACGATCCCGTTCGAGAAGGCCGCGCCGCTCCTGTGCGCGGGGATCACGACGTACTCCCCGCTCCGGCACTGGAACGCGGGCCCCGGCACCCGGGTCGCGATCATCGGCCTCGGCGGGCTCGGGCACATGGCCGTGAAGATCGCGCACGCGCTGGGCGCCGAGGTCACCGTGCTCTCGCGCACGCTCGACAAGCGCGACGACGGGCTCGCCCTCGGCGCCGACCATTACTACGCGACCGGCGACCGGGCCACGTTCACCGAGCTCGCCGGCTCGTTCGACCTCATCCTCAACACGATCAGCGCGAAGCTCGACATGAACGCCTACCTGCGGCTCCTCAGCCGCAACGGCGCGCTCGTCACGGTCGGGGCATCCGCCGAGCCGATCCGCATCTCGGAGTTCACGCTGCAGGCGGGCCGACGCTCGCTCGCCGCGTCGGGCATCGGCGGCATCGCCGAGACGCAGGAGATGCTCGACTTCTGCGCCGAGCACGGCGTGGCCCCCGAGGTCGAGATCGTCACCGCCGACCAGGTCAACGAGGCGTGGGACCGTGTGCTCGCGTCCGACGTCCGCTTCCGCTTCGTGATCGACGCGTCGACGTTCGCCGCCGCGGGCTGAGCCGCCGCGGCCGCGATCGTCCCCGCGGTCCGCTCCGCCTTCACCCGGCGCACTTCGTCGCGGATGCCGCGTCGTGCGACCATACGCGCCAAGCGAACCCGCCGCCGGAGACGCCGCCGGGCGCTACCGGTCGGTGGTGAGCACGGCGTCCTCGCGCTCGGGCCGCCCGACGAGGACGCGCACCGCCCCCGCGACGGCGGCGAGGACGAGGAGCCCCACGACGACGAGGATCGCCGAGCGCAGTCCGTAGTGCTCGCCGAGGAAGCCGAGCGCAGGCGGGCCGACGAGGAACGCCAGGTAGCCGGCCGTGGCGACCGCGCCCACCCGCTCGGCGGGACGATCGGGGTCGTCGCCGGCGATGGAGATCGCCACCGGGAACCCGAGGGACGCCCCGAGACCCCAGAGCGCGACCCCGGCGACGACGGCCGCGGGGTGGTCGACGAGCGCGACCAGCGCGATGCCGATCGCCGACGTCACGACGCTGGCCAGCAGCGCGCCCTGCTTGCCGACCCGCGCGATGACGAGGTGCCCCGAGAAGCGCCCGATCGTCATGACCGTGGCGAAGGCGGCGAAGAACGCCGAGCCCAGGGTCTCGGAGAGACCCAGCCCGTCGACCATGATCAGCGGCAGCCAGTCGCCGGCGGCGCCCTCCGCCAGCGCGAGCGCGAGCAGCACGACGCCGAGCAGCAGCAGCGCCGGATCGCGCCACACGCTCGCCCGCGCGCCGGCGGCCTCGGCCGCATGGGCCGACCCGACGGCCTTGCCCACGCCGGCGACGAGCCCGCGCGACCCCCACAGCGCGAGCGCGACCATGAGCAGCGCGCACCCCGCGAGGTGCCACATGACGGGCACGTCCGTCGCGGTGAAGAGGATGCCGAAGAGCGCGCCGACCAGGGTGCCCAGGCTGAAGCATCCGTGCAGGGCGGGGAGGACGGAGCGCTCCAGCCGCTTCTCGACCTCGGCGCCGTCGACGTTCAGGGCGACCTCGGCGACGCCGCATCCGAGGCCGAAGAGCATGAACCCCACGAACACCCCGGCCGCGATGCCGAGCCCCGCGGCGACACCGGTGACGGCGACTCCGGATGCCACGACCCCGCCGCCCAGCAGGATGATCGAGCGCGAGCCCGCGCGCCGGACCAGCGGCGCGGACGACAGCACGCCCGCCATCGCCCCGACCGAGGCGCCGAGCAGCAGGAGCCCCATCTGCGCGGTCGACGCCTCGAGCGAGTCGCGGATCGCCGGGGTGCGCGTGACCCACGAGGCCATCCCGACTCCCATGCTGAACATGAACGCGAACAGCGACAGCCGCCAGCGGCGCACTTCGGGAATCGTCACATGTACGATCGTACATGTTGCTGTACGATCGTACGCGTGACGGACTGCTTCACGAGGGATGCCCGCACGCGGCGCGAGCGCGTGCTCGCCGGCGGCCCGGTCGATCCCTACCGCGTGGCGCGGGGGGACTGAGCGACGTGTCCGAGCGGGAGCGCGCGAGCGGTCAGGCCGATCCCGGCCGCCGGGACCGCATCATCGACGCCGCGCTCGAGGTCATCGCCGACCGGGGCGTGGCCGGCACATCGCATCGCAAGGTCGCCGCGGCCGCCGGCGTCCCCCTCGGGTCGATGACCTATCACTTCTCGGGCATGGACGAGCTGCTGCACGAGGCGTTCAGCCGCTTCGCCGATCGCGGCGCGGAGCGCTTCGCCGCGCGCATGGCGCAGACGCGCGACCCGGCCGGGGCGCTCGACGCCATCGTCGACGGGATCGTCGCCGACATCCCCGCGAGCGGCTCCGACGAGCAGGTCGTCCTCTACGAGCTCTACACCCTCGCCGCGCGCGATCCCGCGTTCCGGGACATCACGGAGCGCTGGATGGCCCGCGCGCGCGAAGCGCTCGAGACGCACTTCGACCCGCGCACGGCGCGGCTGCTCGACGCGCTCGTCGAGGGCCTCGCGGTCCATCGCACGCTCGACCGCGACCCCGCCGACGTCGCCGACATGATCGACGGCATCCGGCGCATCGCACGCCCCTGAACCCCTCCGCCGCCCGCCGCCGCGGCGCGCGGCATCCCGAAAGGTCCACTCATGTCCTCAGCTCCCGAGACTGCCGACCTGCGGCCGGTCACCGCGGAACGACTCGTCGCCGACCTCCGCACCCTCGGCGTGCCCGAGGGCGCGCCCGTCATGGTGCACACCTCCCTGCGCGCGCTCGGCTGGGTGATCGGCGGTCCGCAGGCCGTGCTCGAGGCGCTCAGGGCCGCCGTCGGCCCGCACGGGACCCTCGCGATGCCGACCCAGTCGTGGCAGCTCTGCGACCCGGCCATGCTGCAGGAGCTGCCCGAGGAGTGGTGGCCGACGATCCGCCAGCACCTGCCCCTCTACGATGCGGCCACGACGCCCAGCCAGACCATGGGCGCCGTCGCCGAGCTGTTCCGCACGACGCCCGGCGCACGCCGCAGCCCGCACCCGCACCGCTCGATCACCGCTGCCGGTCCCGAGGCGGAGCGGATCACGGCGCGGCATCCGCTCGACTCGCCCGCGGGCGAGGAGTCGCCGCTCGGCGCCCTCGTCGCGCTGGACGCGTGGGTGCTGCTCCTGGGCGTCGACGCGGCGAAGGCGACGATCCTGCACCTCGCCGAGCATCGCGCCGACTACGCGGGCAAGCGGAGCGTGCCGAACGGCGTCGCCATGCTCGTGGACGGCCATCGGGAATGGACGACATGGGAGGAGCTCGACGTCCACGACCACGACTTCGTCGACGTCGCCGCCGCGTTCGCCGCGGAGACCGGCCTCGTGCGGTCCGGCCGCGTCGGTGAGGCGGCGGCGCACCTGCTGCCGGCCCGCGCGCTCGTGGAGTTCGCCGCGGAGTGGTTCACCGCGCACCGGTGAGCCTGAGGACGCCCTCGCCGGACCGCGCCCGGTCCGCCACCGGCGCAGGGGCATGAGGCGTGAATCGCGAGGCCCGCTCCGGCGCGGGACGACTCATCGACGACGGGCGTGCTCCGCCGACTCGTGCGGCGTGGCGGCGAGGCTGGCCAGCAGCCTCAACCGGTCTGCGGTGGGGCTGCCGGGCTCGGCGGTGTAGGCGAACATGAACCAGTCCGGATTCGCGGGCAGGTCCATCGCCTCGTAGACGAGCTCGAGGTCGCCGACGTCGGGATGGTGGATGCGTTTGACGCCGGTGCGGTGGTGCCGGACGTCGTGCGCTCCCCACCGCGCGCGGAACGCGTCGCTGCGCGTGGCCAGCTCGCCGACGAGGTCGGTGAGCCGCCGATCGCGCGGATGCTGCCCGGCATAGGTGCGCATCGTCGCGACGATGTCGTCGGCGCTTCGCTCCCAGTCGGGGAAGAAGTTCCGGGCCGCGGGGCTCAGGAACATGAAACGGGCCGTGTTGCCGCGCCCGTCGGCGTCGTCGAGCACCGGACGGTACAGCGCCCTGCCGAGCGCGTTGGCGGCGATCATGGTCATTCGCCGATCGCGCACCCACACGGGAGCACCGGTGACCGCGTCGAGGAACCGCTGGAGGCTCGGCCGCACCGTCTGGTCCGCGCGCGGCGCGCGCCGCGCGGGCGGCCGCGGGTCGGCGGCGCGCGCGAGGTCGTGCAGGTGGTCGGTCTCGGCCTCGTCGAGCAGCAAGGCGCGGGCGACGGCGTCGAGGATCTCGGGAGCGACGCCGCGCAGATCACCGCGCTCCATCTTGGCGTAGTAGTCGACGCTGATGCTCGCGAGCATCGCGACCTCCTCGCGGCGCAGCCCGGGCACGCGCCGCCGTCCGCCGCCGATGATGCCGGCGCGCTCGGGCGTCAGCCGGTCGCGGCGCGTACGGAGGAACTCGCCGGCCTCGCCTCGCTGGTCCATGTCGTCAACGCTATGCCCGTCGCCCCGCGCCTGACGCGTACCACCGGTACGCGGTTCGACCGTGCGGTCCGCGCCTCCGCCGGTGGACGGCTCCGCCCGGCCGGCCCGTTCGGCCGAGGGGCCGCGCGCGCCTACCAGCCGCGCTCGGCGAGCCGGTGCGGTGCGGGGAGGTCCGAGACGTTGATGCCGACCATGGCCTCGCCGAGGCCGCGCGAGACGTCGGCGACGACCTTCGGGTCGTCGTAGAACGTCGTCGCCTTCACGATCGCCGCCGCGCGCTGCGCCGGGTTGCCGCTCTTGAAGATGCCCGACCCGACGAACACGCCGTCGGCGCCGAGCTGCATCATCATGGCGGCATCCGCGGGCGTCGCGACGCCGCCGGCGACGAAGAGCACGACGGGCAGCTTGCCGGTCGCGGCGACCTCGGCGACCAGCTCGTACGGCGCCTGCAGCTCCTTCGCGGCGACGTAGAGCTCGTCGGGGGTCTTCGAGCGCAGCACGTTGATCTCGCTCGTGATGGTGCGGATGTGCCGCGTGGCCTCGGACACGTCGCCCGTGCCCGCCTCGCCCTTGGAGCGGATCATCGCCGCGCCCTCGGTGATGCGGCGCAGCGCCTCGCCGAGGTTCGTCGCACCGCACACGAACGGCACCGTGAACCGCCACTTGTCGATGTGGTTGACGTAGTCGGCGGGCGAGAGCACCTCGGACTCGTCGACGTAGTCGACGCCGAGCTCCTGCAGCACCTGGGCCTCCACGAAGTGGCCGATGCGGGCCTTCGCCATGACCGGGATCGACACCGACGCGATGATGTCGTCGATGAGGTCCGGGTCGCTCATGCGCGCGACGCCGCCCTGCGACCGGATGTCGGCGGGCACGCGCTCGAGGGCCATGACGGCGACGGCGCCGGCATCCTCCGCGATCTTCGCCTGCTCGGCCGTGACGACGTCCATGATGACGCCGCCCTTCAGCATCTCGGCGAGTCCGCGCTTCACGCGCCCCGTGCCGACCTCGTTGGTGCGTGCGTCGTCCGTCACGATCCTTCTCCTCGATACATCGATCCAGCCAATGGATGCCATTGGCATAGGCCAAACGATAGCACGACCCCGTACACTCGACCCGGGAGGCGGAATGGACGGGCTCATCGTCGGCGCGACCGCGTCGGAGATCGCGGACAGCGTGCGGGACCTGCGCGAGCGCGGCGCGCTCCGCGCGGGCGAGGCGCTCCCGCCGGTGCGCACGCTCGCCGACCGGCTCGGCGTCAACCGCAACACCGTGGTGGCCGCCTACCGTCACCTCGCCCAGGCCGGCCTGGTGACCGCTCTCGGACGCGGGGGCACGCGCATCGCCGACCCCACCCCGGTCGCGCAGGAGGGCTTCGCCCCGGGCAGCGTCCTGCGCGACGTCGGCTCGGGCAACCCGGATGCCGCGCTCATCCCCGATCCGGCATCGGCGCTGGCCGCCGTCGTCGGTCGCCCGGTCCTGTACGGCGAGCCCGTGATCGACGCGGCGCTCGAGGCCTGGGCGCGGCCCTGGATGACCGCCGACCTCGATCCCGCCGACGTGCGGCTCACCGTCACCTCCGGCGCCGTCGACGCCGTCGAGCGCCTGCTCGCCCAGGCCCTCACGCGCGACGACGCGGTCGCGCTCGAGGATCCGTGCTGGCTCGCGGGCCTCCACACCGTGCGCCTCGGCGGCTACCGACCCCTCCCGGTTCCGGTGGACGACGAGGGCATGACCGTCGCGGGTCTGCGCGACGCGCTCGCCCAGGGCGCGCGCGCGGTGGTGTGCACGCCGCGCGCGCAGAACCCGACCGGAGCGAGTCTCACGGCCGAGCGCGCCGCGGCCCTCCGCGCGGTGCTCGCAGACCATCCCTACGTGCTGGTCATCGAGGACGACCACTTCTCGCTGCTGTCGGAGCGTCCCTTCCACGGCATCGTCGGCCCGGAGCACCGTCGCTTCGCCCTCGTGCGGTCGGTGTCGAAGTTCCTCGGCCCCGACATGTGCGTCGCGGTCACCGCGTCCGACCCCGAGACGGCCGCGCGGCTCGCCCAGCGCCTCAGCCCGGGCACGACGTGGGTGAGCCACCTGCTGCAACGGCTCGCCCACGCGTTGCTGGCCGATCCCGGGGTCGTCGCGCAGCTGCGCGAGGCGGCCGCGCACTACGCCGGGCGCAACGCCGCGTTCGCGGAGCGCCTCGCGGCGCACGGCCTCCGCGCGATCCCGGGCGACGGACTGAACCTGTGGCTCGAGCTGGCGGCGCCGGCGCGCGCGGTCTCGGAGCAGCTCATGCGCCGCGGCTGGCTCGCCCGCACGGGCGACGAGTTCGTGCTCGACGGCTCGCCGTCGCGCCACCTGCGGCTGACGGTGCACGAGCTCGACGACGCCGACGCCGAGCAGCTCGCGACCGACCTCGCGGCCGCCGTGCGCGCCGCCGCGACGGCGAATGGGAGGATGGACCGGTGAAGATCCTCTCCATCCAGTCCGCCGTCGCCTACGGTCACGTCGGCAACTCCGCCGCCGTGTTCCCGCTGCAGCGCATCGGGGTCGAGGTGCTGCCCGTCTACACGGTGAACTTCTCCAACCACACCGGGTACGGCGCGTGGCGGGGTCCGCTCATCTCCCCCGACGACGTGCGCGCCGTCATCACGGGCATCGAGGAGCGCGGCGTCTTCCCGCAGATCGACGTCGTGCTCTCGGGCTACCAGGGGTCCGAGGGCATCGCCGACGTCATCCTCGACGCCGTGGCCCGCGTGAAGAAGGCCAACCCCGGCGCCCTCTACGCGTGTGACCCGGTCATGGGCAATGCGAAGAGCGGATGCTTCGTCGCTCCGGCCATCCCGATCCTGCTGCGCGACCGCGTGGTGCCGGCGGCCGACCTCATCACGCCCAACCAGTTCGAGCTCGGCTACCTCACCGGCACCGAGCCGCACACCCTCGACGAGACGCTCGCGTCGGTCGACCTCGTCCGCGCCACGGGCCCGAGCGCGGTGCTCGTGACGAGCGTGGAGCGCCCCGACCGCGTGCCGGACACGATCGAGATGCTCGCGGTCACCGACGACGGCGCCTGGCTCGTGCAGACCCCGCACATCCCGATGAAGGCCAACGGCTCGGGCGACGTCACCGCGGCGCTCTTCACGGCGCACTACCGCGCCACCGGCGACGCCGCCGACGCGCTCGCGCGAACCACGTCGAGCGTCTACGACCTGCTGCAGCGCACCTACGCCTCGGGCGAGCGCGAGCTGCAGCTCGTGGAGTCGCAGGAGGCATATGCCCACCCGCGCATGCAGTTCGAGGTCCGCCAGGTCCGCTGACCCCGCTAGAGCACCTGCGAGGGGCTGCGCACCTCGAGGCCCTCGGCGCGCGGTGCGTCGGCCTGACGCGCATCGATCCTGTGGTGGACACGCTGTCCCGACGCTCAGACCTGCCCTGGTCCCTTGCTGAAGAGGCCGATGAGCCCCGCCGTGATCCCACTGACGATGACGAGCAGAGATGTCGCATCTCCGCCCTCCTTCACGATCGGAATCGCACCGGAAGCCAGCACGACCCCCACAACGAGCAGCCCGAGGATCAGAAGGGTCCAAAGGGTCAGCTTGGCCCAGTCGGTGGTCGGAAAGAAGTTGGCGTTGCCCGCCTTCAGCTCCTTCTTCGCTTCTCGCGCCTCAGCGGGGTTGAGTTCTCGGAGAACATTCACCGCGTCTCTTGTCGCATCTTCCATCGCATCCTCACTATCATCCACAGCGGGCCCCGGACCTCGGCCGGACCCGCACAGCGCGTTGCTGCGTGTGCCGGTCAGGCGATCACGTCGTATCGAAAGGCGACGAAAGCCTCGTAGTGGCCTCCGCCGATGTTCGCTGAATCTCTCACGGGAAAGTTCTGGACGCCGGGGCCGAATCCTACGTTTCGCGCAGCTGCGGTCGCCGCGTGAGACAGATCGATGACAAGCACCGGCGGGCTGTAGCTCCGAGAGCCATCGTCTGCTCTGGTCTGTCCGATCGGCCGGTCACCGGCCTCCCCGACGATGTCCTTGCCGACCCGCCAGACGGTCGGCAGGAACGTGGCGAGCGAGCCCGCGACACTCCCCGCAATGGCGAGGAAGGGCAGGAGTGGAGTTCCCGCCGTAGCGACGGTTGCGATTCCAGCAGCGATGGCTCGCGCACTGGCAATCTCATCGTCGCCCCACGTCCAGTCGAGTTCCTTGTCGTTGTCCCACTCCCAGACGCCCGGCACGACGGTGAGGATCCCCCGAAGTCGATCCGCTCGTCCCACCCACTCCCAGATCACTATCGGCAGGGGTCGGCGCGCATTTCCGGAGGGGGCATGGAGTGGCTGCGCCATGTCGAAGGGACCGTGCGGGAACGGCGCGAAGTCACCGTTCGCGATACCTGCATACGGATGGGCGGAGCTGGTTCCTCTGTCGGGCCTGCCCGGACCGAGGACATGACGGCGCTGACCGTACACGAGTGAACGGCACTGCCTCTTCGGCTCGAGCTCTTGTCCGGTCGTGTCGGCTCGGACGACGGTCGCAGTCATGAAGATCTCGTCGCCGCTGCCGTCGACCTCGAGCGCATGGTCCCAGGTCTGGCGCAGGCAACGGAAGCCCATCAACACCACCCGCGCTCGAACGGTGGGCACGAAAGCCGGCTGCGGGCTGCTCGGGGCAGGCCGTGAAGGCCCGCTGCCGGACGAGGGAAGGGGGAGCGGAAAGGGGCGCGCAAGAGACGCTTGTCCCGCGAGGGCAGGGTATCGCGCGACGTCGTGCGCGGCGTCGGCGAGCCCGAAGTCCAGCTGCACGCGACGCTGGCTGTCCCTCACCGCTCTGGCGAAGAGCTCCTCGTTCCGTTGGTAGCTTTCGGCATCCTCGTGGTCCATCATCTACTCCTGACGTGCATCGGAACGCGTGAGATCACGCACGCTACGCTCGCCGCTGAAGGCCATCGATACGCGATTGTGCGTACATCACGCCCCCAGTAGCGTGAGCGCCATGCGCAGCGTGGACTCGCGTGTGAGCGATTGGGTCGATCTCACCGCGCACATGCTCAGTCAGGCGAGCCCGTCGTTCCCGTTGGAGGAAGTCAGCTCGGGCCTGCTGCACACATTTCAGTGCCGCGCTGCTTACCTCCGAGAGGAGTGCGCTGCCGGTGTCGTTCGTCTCTCCGTGTTCGCACGGAATGGAGAGACGTTCAACGGACACACTCTCGAAGGCGTGAAGAGGCTCATGAATGAAGCGGTCAATTCATCGATATACGCCGCACATCCCTTGATCGTCTGGTTTCGCACGGTGGGAGGAGAAGGCCCGCAATCGGCCCGCCGCGTGCCGAATGCGCTGGGTGCCCGACCGGGATTCGACGCCGCGTTCGAGGTTCTCCACGAGGTCGGCGCCGATCAACAGCTCGAGTTCCCGCTTCCACACCGACCTGGCCTCATCCTGGGCCTAGGTGTCGTGCGTGACGGGGCAGAGGACTACTCGCGGGAGGATCTTGCCGTCGCGGCCCGCATCCGGCCCCTGTTCAGCGGACTGTACCGGCAGTCGAGAGTGCTCCAGAAGCTGGTCGCACCTCAAGAGCTGCCAGACCTCGGACTCACTGGACGAGAGCTCGCCGTCCTCGCCCTGCTCGCGAAAGGCTGCACGGCCGCGAGCATCGGATGGACGCTGGGCTGCTCGCCTCGGACGGTGCACAAGCACCTCGAGCACATCTATCGCAAGCTGGGAGTGAGCGATCGTGTCAGCGCGGTTCTGGTCGGGCATCGGATCGACCTGTTGCCCGACACACGCCGTCTCTAGGCCGGCCAGGCATCGGCGACGGTGCGGCGCACGTCGCCGAGCAGCTGCGGCAGCGCCTTCGTCTTCGCGATGATCGGGAAGAAGTTCGCGTCGCTCGCCCATCGCGGCACGATGTGCTGGTGCAGGTGCGCGTCGACCCCGGCCCCGGCGACGACGCCCTGGTTCATGCCGATGTTGAACCCGTGGCAGCGCGACACCGACCGGAGCACCCGCATGCCGACCTGCGTGAGCTCGCCGATCTCGGCGACCTCCTCCGCCGTCGCCTCGTCGTAGGTCGGGATGTGACGGTACGGGCAGACGAGCAGGTGCCCCGAGTTGTACGGGAACAGGTTCAGCAGCACGTACGCGGTCACGCCGCGGTGGACGATGAGGGCGTCCTCGTCGGAGCGCTCCGGCGCCGCGCAGAACGGGCACACGTCGCGCAGCGGCTCGGGCCCCGCCTGGATGTACGCCATCCGGTGCGGGGTCCACAGCCGCTGGAACTCGTCGGGGACGCCGGCGAGCGTCGCGGCGTCCTCCACCTCATTCATGCGAGGTCGTCCGCCGTGTCGACCAGGCGCTTGTCGGCGATGGCCGCGACGATGCGCGCGATCGCGTCGTCGACCGGGATGCCGTTGGTCTGCGACCCGTCGCGGAAGCGGAACGACACGGTGCCGGCCGAGCGGTCCTGCTCCCCCGCGATGAGCTGCAGCGGCACCTTCTGCGTGGTGTGCGTGCGGATCTTCTTCTGCATGCGGTCGGCGGAATGGTCGACCTCGGCGCGCACGCCCTCGGCGCGGAGCCGCTCGACGATGCCGTCGAGGTAGTCGGCGTACTCGTCGGCGACCGGGATGCCGACGACCTGCACCGGCGACAGCCACACCGGGAAGGCGCCCGCGTAGTGCTCCAGCAGGATCGCGAAGAACCGCTCGATCGAGCCGAACAGCGCGCGGTGGATCATGACCGGGCGGTGCTTCTCGCCGTCGGGGCCCATGTACTCCAGCTCGAAGCGCTCGGGCAGGTTGAAGTCGAGCTGCACCGTGGCGAGCTGCCAGGTGCGGCCGATGGCATCCTTCGTCTTCAGGTCGATCTTGGGACCGTAGAACGCCGCCTCGCCGGCGACCTCGGTCAGCTTCAGCCCGGACGCCTGCGCGACGCGCCGCAGCGCGTCGGTCGCCATCGTCCAGTGCTCCTCGTCACCGATCCACTTCTCCTTCTCGTCGTCGCGCATCGACAGCTCGAGCTCGAACTCGGTGAGCCCGAAGTCGCGGAGCATCGACAGCACGAACTCGAGCACGCGGGTCGCCTCGTCCTCGAGCTGGTCGGGGGTGACGAACAGGTGCGAGTCGTCCTGGGTGAAGCCGCGCACGCGGGTCAGGCCGTGCAGGGCGCCGGACAGCTCGTAGCGGTACACGGTGCCGTTCTCGTACAGCCGCATGGGCAGGTCACGGTACGACCGCGCCCGCTCGCGGTAGATGAGGATATGCATCGGGCAGTTCATCGGCTTGAGGTAGTAGTCGACGCCCTGCTTGGTCACCTCGCCCGCCTCGTTGCGCTCCTCGTCGAGGTGGATCGGCGGGAACATCCCCTCCTTGTAGGTGACGAGGTGGTTCGACTCGATGAACAGGTCGCGCTTGGTGATGTGCGGCGTGTACACGTAGGTGTAGCCGCCCTCGCGGTGGCGCTTGAGCGCGTGCTGCTCCATCTCCTGACGGATGATCCCGCCCTTCGGATGCCACACCGACAGGCCCGACCCGATCTCCTCGGGGAACGAGAACAGGTCGAGCTCCTTGCCGAGCTTGCGGTGGTCGCGCTTGGCGGCCTCCTCGAGGCGCTGCTGGTAGGCGCGCAGCTCGTCCTTGGTCGGCCACGCGGTGCCGTAGATGCGCTGCAGCTGCGGGTTCTTCTCGCTGCCGCGCCAGTAGGCGCCGGCGACGCGCGTGAGCGCCCAACCATTGCCGACCATGCGGGTCGACGGCACGTGCGGTCCGCGGCACAGGTCCTTCCAGGCCACCTCGCCGTCGCGACGGACGTTGTCGTAGATGGTCAGCTCGCCGGCGCCGATCTCCACCGAGGCGCCCTCGGCCGCGTTCGCGCCCGAGCCCGGGCCGCCGGCCAGGTCGATCAGCTCGAGCTTGAACGGCTCGCCGGCGAGCTCCCGGCGCGCCTCGTCCTCGGTCACGACGCGGCGGACGAAGCGCTGGCCCTCGCGGACGATGCGCTCCATCTCCTTCGCGATCGCCTTGAGGTCGTCGGGGGTGAACGGCTCGTCCACGCCGAAGTCGTAGTAGAAGCCGTCGACGATGGGCGGGCCGATGCCGAGGTTCGCCTGCGGGCGCACGCGCTGCACCGCCTGGGCGAGCACGTGCGCCGACGAGTGGCGCAGGATCGACAGGCCGTCGGGGCTGTCGACGAGCACCGGCTCGACGGCATCCGTCTCGGTGACGACCGTCGCGAGGTCCTTGAGCTCGCCGTTGACGCGGAGCGCGATCACGGACCGGTCGGGGAACAGGGCGAAGCCGTCGGCCGGGAACGACACGGCAGACGGCGAGACGTCGTTGATCAAGGGAACTCTCCAGAAGGGTCGGAATCCAGGCTATCGCTCAGCTTCGGGCGCTTCGTGCCCTGCCCGCTCAGGCCCGGAGCGTTCGCGTGTCGCTCACGAGGAGCGAGACGTCGAGCCGGCGGAGTTCCATCCCGCCATGATACGCGTCACCCGGGCGCGCGGCGGGCGTGCCCCTGGGAGCACGCCCGCGGCGCGATCAGAGCGTGCAGGTGTCGCTGAGCTTCTGCCCCGCGGTCTGCATGGCCTCCGTGGCCTCCTGGATCTCCGCGGACTTCGCGGTCATCACCGTGAGGTCGCCGTTGGCGACGCCCTCGAAGACCTTCGCGAACTTGTCCATCGAGTCGCCGAACTCGTTCAGCGCGTCCTTGACCTCGGTGTTCGAGACCTCGTCCGCGGCCTCCCCGAGACGGGTCTTGAGCGAGTTCATGACCTCGACGATCTTGCTGAAGTCGCCGGCCGCGGCCTCCGACATGGTGGTGCTCATGTCGTCCTGGAACTCCTGCACGTACTCGCTCGCGATCTGGCAGGCGTCGGCGGTGGACTGGGCGGTCTCGGTCGGCTCGGTGCTCGCGTTCGACGTGCATCCGGTGAGGGATGCCACACCGAGTCCGGCGGCGAGGACGAGGGCGGCGATGGGTTTGCGCATGGATGACTCCTGGGTGCGGGTGGCTGGGGCCACGAGATACAAGGACTGGGGGGTCAAGAGAGGGTCAGATCGACCTGGATCTCGTCGGCGAGCTGCTCGAGCTCGGCGACGATGGGCGCCGTGTCGGCGTCGTCGGGCACGCGCACGACGAGGGTGGCCTCGAACAGCGTGCCGCCGGCCATCGGCGCGTCGAGCGTGCGGCTCGTGAGCGCGTCGATGCTCAGCGCGTGCGCGCGCACGGCCGTGGTGACGTCGCGGACGATGCCCGGTCGGTCGTTCCCGAGGACGGTGAAGGTGAGCTGACGGCCGTGGTCGGCGGCGGATGCCGTCGCCCCGGCGTGCACGACGACCCGCAGGAGCCCGTCGAGGGCCTGGAGCGCCGTGACGAGCTCGGTCTCGCGATCCCGCGGGACCGAGACCAGCACGATGCCGGCGAAGGCGCCCGCGAGCTCGGCGAGCTCGCTGCGCTCCCAGTTGCCGCCGTGGGCGGCGACGGTGTCGGCGAGGGCCTCCACGAGACCGGCGCGGTCGTCGCCGACGACGGTCAAGACGAGTTGGGCCATGACCCGAGCCTAGCCGTGCACCCTCCGCGTTCCCTCGGAGCGCGGCCGGCCGGTCGTTGCCGCGCCCGTCGCGACCCTGCATAGTGAGGGCATGCGCGAGCTCACCGCCGACGACCTGGGCCTGCTCCTGTCGGTCTTCGCCGTCCTCCTGATCGCCTTCGGCATCGACTTCCACCTGTCCCGCCGCGCCGCGCAGCGCCACCGCGGGCGCGCGCTGTTCTTCGGGGTCGTGAGCGTCGTCGGCGAGTCGATGACCGCGATCGCGCTGGTGCTCACGTGGGTCTCGCTGTGGAGCCCTGCGGCGTGGGAGCGGATCGACGACCTGCTGGTCTTCGTGCCGGGCTCGATCGCGGTGGTGTGCGCCGTGATCCTCACCGGCGAGAAGACGTTCGGACGGCTGGCCGCGATGGCCGGCCGCTCGTCGGAGTCCCGGCCGTGACGGCCGACGCGCGCGCGCTCGTCGACGGCATCCGTGCACGCCTGCGCGAGGCTGCCGACCCCGCGCGCGCCGCCGGGCAGCAGGCGTATATGAAGTCCGCGATGCCGTTCCTGGGCGTGCGGGTGCCGGACGCGCGGCGCATCGCCCGCGCGGCGGCGAAGGGCGAGTCGGATGCCGCGACCCTGCGCGCCGCGGCGCTCGAGCTGTGGGACGACGCCGGCCATCGCGAGGAGCGGTACGCGGCCCTCGCGCTGCTGGGCCTCGGTCCGTTCCGCGGCGACCCCTCGATCGTGCCGGTCGTGGAGCACCTCGTGCGCACCGGACGCTGGTGGGACTACACCGACGAGCTCGCGCACCGGCTCGCCGACCTGCACGACGACCGTCCGGCCGAGACGGCCGTGCTCGTGCGGCGGTGGGCTCGCGACGACGACTTCTGGATCCGGCGCATCGCGATCCTCTCCCAGCTCGGCAGGGGCGATCGGGTGGATGCCGGCATCCTCGCCGACACGATCGAGCCGAACCTCGCCGACCGCGAGTTCTTCGTCCGCAAGGCGATCGGATGGGCGCTGCGCGAGTACGCGCGCGTCGAGCCGGAGTGGGTGCGGGGGTTCGCCGACACGCACGACCTCAGCCCGCTCAGCCGCCGCGAGGCGCTGAAGCACCTGTAGCGGGCGTGGTCTCGGCCGGCCGTCGCTCGCCGTGCGGCATCCCGGGTCAGCGCTTGGTGCTCGCAGCCTCGCGCGCTGCGCGGCGGCCGACGAGGAACCACCAGGCCGAGCCGATGACGGGCAGGCAGAGCGCGATCAGCGCCCACGTGAGAGAGCCCACGTTCGTGAGGCCGCGCGTGCTGCGAGCGATCGAGACGAGCGCGCCGATCGTGAACGCGAGGACGGCGATCGCGACGACCGCCCACAACACCTCGTTCATGATGCCGAGCCTAGTCATCGCGCCTCCCGCGCGCCCCGGCGGCGACGAGCCTCGCAGAATCGCGCGTACTTCGCAGGATCTCGGCGGAATCCTGCGAAGTACGCGCAGAACTGCGACGTTCGTCGTCCCCGCGGCGGCGGCGCACGCCGGCCTGGTCGTCGGGGCGCCGGCCTGGGACCATGGAGCATGGCCGCGTCGCCGCGCTCCCCCACGCCGGCGGACCTCCGCGCCTGCCTCTCCGAGACGCCGCGGGTCGTGGCCACGGCATCCGGACCCGTCGAATACGCCGAACGCGGAGACGGCGAGGCGGTCCTGTCGGTGCACGGCTCGTTCGGCGGCTGGGAGCAGGGGCTCGTCGGGGCCGAGTTCCTGCGTCTGAACGGCTTCCGAGTCATCGCCCCGAGCCGGCCCGGCTACCTCGGCACTCCCCTGTCGACCGGACGCACGTTCGCCGCGCAGGGCGACGCGCTCGCCGCGCTGCTCGATGCGCTCGGGATCGACCGGATCACGGTCTTCGCGGCGTCCGGCGGCGGCCCCGCCGCCTATGAGCTCGCGTCGCGGCATCCCGACCGCGTGCTCCGTCTCGTGCAGGTGGACGGCGTCTGCATCCCGGGCCGCGTTCCCCCGGGCGCCCGTCTCGCCGCCCGCGACGCGGTCACGAAGGGCGAGCTGTGGCTCCTCCGCCACGCCCCGAGAGCCACGCTGTCGGCGCTGCTCCGCGCGATGGGCAGCTTCTCGACACGGGATGCCGCGCGTCGGGCCGCGATCATCGCCGCCGATCCCGCGCGCGTCGCGACGCTCGAGACGGTCCTGACCACGTCGCTCGGCGCGGCGCGGCGTCGCGCGGGCCTCGTGAACGACCTGACGCCGTTCACGCCCGCGGTGCTCGAGCGCATCACGTGCCCGACGCTGATCGTGCACGCGCGGTCCGACAAGGCCGTGCCGCCCGTCAACGCCGAGTACGCGCACGCTCACATCGCCGACTCGGAGCTGTACTGGATCGACGGCTCGCACCTCGCCTTCGCCCTCGAGGCGGGCGACACCGCGCCCGCCTACGTCGTGCAATGGCTGCGCGGCGGCGGGTCTCGCCCGTGACGAAGCCGAGGATGCTCCCGACCGCCCGCGCGCTCCGCGGGGGAATCGGGCCGTGAAACAGAAAACCCCCGGCTGACCGAGGGTTTCAGATGGTGGGCGATACTGGGATCGAACCAGTGACCTCTTCCGTGTCAGGGAAGCGCGCTACCGCTGCGCCAATCGCCCCGAGTACTGCTTCCGGTCGGGACCGGGAGTGTGGAGGTGGCGACGGGATTCGAACCCGTGTAAACGGCTTTGCAGGCCGGTGCCTAGCCGCTCGGCCACGCCACCGTGTGGTTCGACCCACGTGTCGTGATCTCTCCGAGAAGAGATCCCCGCACTCGAGCGGATGACGAGACTCGAACTCGCGACCCTCACCTTGGCAAGGTGATGCGCTACCAACTGCGCTACATCCGCGTGCCCCCTGGTTGCCCCGGGCGCCTGAACGACTGTATCCCACGATCGCGGCTGCGCCAAACTGAGACCGGTGTGTTTCGCCTCCGGCCAAGGGGTTCGGATGCCGGTTCGTCGGGCGCCCCGGCATCCGGTAACATCGGTACTCGGCCCGCACGGGTCGACGGGCGATTGGCGCAGTTGGTAGCGCGCTTCCTTCACACGGAAGAGGTCATCGGTTCGAGTCCGGTATCGCCCACCAC
>NZ_JBDIAB010000026.1:0-22783 GCF_039812165.1 Microbacterium sp. | reverse complement strand
CCACCAGGCTCGCCGACATCCTGGTCGTCCAGGCGATACGCGCATGGATCGCCAGTGATCTCGATGCCGGTGCGGGTTGGCTCGGCGCTCTCCAGGACGAGAGGATCGGCCGCGCGCTCCAGTCCATCCACGACGAGCCGGGCCGTGAGTGGACGCTCGAACGCCTCGCCCACGTCGCAGCGATGTCTCGATCGTCGTTCAGCACCCGCTTCACCGAGCTCGTCGGCGAAGCGCCGATCGCCTACCTCACCCGCTGGCGGATGAACGTCGCCCACACGAGACTCCGCGACGAGAACACCACCGCAGCCAGACTCGCCACCGAGCTCGGCTACCGGTCAGAGGCCGCATTCAGCCGCGCCTTCACCCGGGTCATCGGGAGCACCCCCGGATCCGTGCGACGCCAACGGTGAGGTCTCGGCTCGCCGCGTAGAGCGCGGGCGGGATGCCGCTGCCACCGCTGCAGCGACGGCCAGGATCGCCGCCGAGGCGATGAACGACGCGTCGGGCAGGAGCGACTGATTCTCGATGCTGAGGAGCGCGATCGTTCCGGCGGTTCCGGCGGGTGCGGCGAAGGCGGCGACGATGGCCGGTTCGGAGGGCGCGCACAGCGTGGGCGTTCACGCCGCAGGCGGGCGGCGGAGCACGGTGCGCCAGAGGTTGGCGAGCATCGCGACGAACGTGATCGCCCAGGCGCCGAGCGCCACCCAGCTCTCGCCGAGACCGATCGCGTGCACGATCGGGAGGCGGTCGACGTCGCCGAGGAACTCCGAGCCGACGCCGTACATGCCGAGCGGGAAGACGATGCTCCACAGCGTCGCCTCGTACCGCAGCGGCACCCGATGGCGCACGTGGCGCCAGTACCCGGCGACGACGAGCGGTGGGATGAGCCACGTCCCGAACGCCCAGAAGAACACCGCGGCGCCCGCGATGAGGCCGCGCGTCGCGTCGACCATCGGCGCGTCCGCCATCTCGACGATGCGCGCCCCCGCGACCACCGTGATCGCGGTCGCGCCCATGGCGACCCAGTACGGCGGCGTGAGGTGCTCGGGCCGGAACGGGTAGGCGAGGAGGCGCACCCCGACGAACACGCCGACCGCGCAGTACAGGAACGTGCCGACCGACCACGAGAACACCGCCAGGAGCGCCATGGCGTCGCGCCCGGTGTCGAGCTCGACCTGAAGCGTCGCGGCGAGCACGGCGATGGACTGGCTGGCGACCGCCCAGATGAACCAGGTGCCGTTCGCGGTCCCGAGCGCCGTCTGCCCCGAGCGGCCGAGCACGGCGGTCCAGGGCACGGTGTAGCCGAGCAGGATCCACGCGATCGCGGCGACGAGCAGCAGCACGAGCGCGAGGTCGTGGAAGCCCTCGGTGCTGAGCCGGCTCCCCAGCACGCACGTGGCGGCGACGAACGTGAAGAACCCGAACGCGCGCGCGGGGTCGGCGAAGTCGGCCGCCATCGCCGCGCGGTGGCGGATCGCACGGACGACGTTCACCGCGACGAGGGTGACGTACGCGATCGCGGCGATGCCGAGCAGGACGACGGATGCGGCATCCCACCCGTTGGTCTGCAACGACACCGACACGATGCCGGTCGCCATGACGAGCGCGAAGTACCCGGGCGTCGCGCCACGGACAGCGGCATCGGCGCGGGCTCGGAGCGTGTCGTCGACACGGCCTCCGGCGGTCTCCAGCGACATGGCCTCACGGTACGCCACGGGCCCGATGCGGCTCGCGCGGTTCCACCGCGCTTATTCGCGAGAAGCCACTGGTGCGTCGAGACCGCAGGTACTGCATGCGGTCTCGACGCACCGATGGAGTCTCGCGGATGCGGGGCGTCCGCCGCGCGGGCGACGGATCAGACGGATCAGTTCGTCGGGATCGGCTGCGTCCCGACCTCGCTCTGCACGTCGACGAGGTCGGTGCGTGCGGTCTCGGCGCTCATCAGCAGGCCGATCAGCGAGAGCACGCCCACGAAGATGAGGAAGAACGCCGGCGAGCTCGGGTTGCCGGTCGTCGCGATCAACCAGGTGCCGATGAAGGGCGCCACGCCGCCGAACAGCATCGCGCCGACGTTGAACGGCAGTGCGAAGCCGAGGTAGCGCGAGCGCGTGCCGAACATCTCGGTGAAGAACGAGGGGAAGACGGCGTCGTTCATCGCGAAGAACACGAGCGACACGATCAGCACGGTGGTCGCGAGCAGCACGCCCCCGAGCGAGAACAGCGACATGATCGGGTACGCGAGCACGATGAACGCGATGCTCGAGATCATCAGCGTCCGCTTGCGGCCGATGCGATCGGAGAAGTGCGCGGCGACCGGGATCAGCCCGAGGTAGACCACGAGCCCGATCGTGACGACCAGCGTCGAGCTGGCCTCGCTCATGTGCGCCTGCTCGATGAGGAAGGTCGGGATGTAACTGAGCAGCAGGTAGTAGGCCCCGGCGTTCAGCGACATCACCAGCAGCGTCTTGATCATCGACGGAAGGCTCTTCGCGACCTCCGCCCAGCGGCTCGTGGGCGCCGTGCGTGCGCGGCTCCTGGCCGCGAGCTCGCGCTCCCGCTGCTCGAGCTCCTGGATGCGCCGGAACTGCGGCGTGTCCTCGAGACGCGATCGCAGCCAGAGGCCGAGGATGCCGAGCGGACCGGCGACGATGAAGGGGATGCGCCAGCCCCACGTCTGCATGAACTCGGGCGACATCGTGGCGTAGAAGACCGTGGCCATGAGCGAGGCGAGCAGGAAGCCCGCCGCCGCGGCCATCGGCACGACGCTCGTGAGGAGCCCCCGCCGCTTCGGCGGCGCGTACTCGGCGATGAACGTGCCCGCGCCCGCGTACTCGCCCGATGCCGAGAAGCTCTGGGTCATCCGCAGCAGGAGGAGCAGGGCCGGTGCGGCGAGGCCGATGACCGTGTAGTCGGGGATGAAGCCGATCAGGAACGTCGATCCGGACATGATCAGGATCGTCGTCGCGAGGATCGTCTTGCGACCGAGCCGGTCGCCGAGGCTGCCCCAGATGAAGGCGCCGATCGGGCGGACGAGGAACGAGAGCGCGAAGATCGCGAAGGTGCTCAAGAGGGCCGCCGTGCGGTCCTCGGAGGGGAAGAAGACGACGGCGATCGTGGTGGCGAGATAGCTGTAGCTCGCATAGTCGAAGTACTCGAGCAGCGTGCCGAGCCCGCCGGCCACGAGGACGCGACGCAGGACGGATCGGTCCGCCTGCTCGGTGGTGGGTGGGGGAGTGGACATCTCTGATTCCTCGTCGGGTGCCGGGTGGTGCGGGCGTTCAGCCCTGGATTAAGCACATGGTCCCAGCGAACGCGGCAACGCAGAATGGCCAGAGCGGCCAAACGGGACGCATCGACTTGTCCAGAGCGTCCAGCGTCAGGAGTCCGAGCCGAACCCGCGCGCCTTCAGCGCGAGCCACAGCTCGGTCTGCGTGTCGACGCTGTCGAGGTCGTGTCCGGTGAGCTGGGCGATGCGCTCGATGCGGTTGCGGATGGTGTGCCGGTGCACGCCCATGCGCGCGGCGGTCGCCTCGACGGAACGCCGTTCCACGAGCCAGGTGTGCAGGGTGCGCAGGAGCGCGTCGCCGCCGCGCGTGCGCTCGACGGGCGAGAGCGCGGCGTCGACGAAGGCCGCGAGGTACTCGGGAGCGGCGACGCGCAGGAGGAAGTCGTGCGACGTGCCGTCGCGGTACTCGATCGGCGCACCGACCCGCCGGCTCGTCTCCAGCGCGAGTGCCGCCTGGCGCATCGTCCGTGCGGCGTGCTGCGGCGCCACGGGCGTGCCGACGCCGATCGGCGCGTCGAGCCCGTACTCGGCGAGCGTCTGACGGGGGTCGAAGGGCACCAGGCACTCCACGATCCGCTCGCGACGGCGGATGAGCGGGGCGGTGAGGATCACCGCGAGGTCGTCGACGAGCACCTCGGCGTGCGTCTCGGTCCTGGCCTCGATGGCGAGACCCCGGAGCTCCGCGACGTCGATGCCGAGTCCGCGCAGCATCGCCCGGATGCCGCCCTCGTCGCTGAGCGCCAGCACGCGGGCGAGCTGCTCCGCGCGCAGCCGGCGCGCCGGCTCGTCGAGCAGCCAGTGGCGCTCGTACTCGAGGGCGAGCAGCGAGCGCAGCGCCGGTGCCGCGAGCTCGGCCGCGCCCTGCCCTGACGGCATCCGCACGAGGAAGCCGCGGACGGTGTCGTTGCCGGCGAAGGGGCTGATCTCGAGCGCGCTCGCCGTGTCGTGGCTCAGCGGCAGCCTGAGCACCTCTCCGATCCGGGGCGCGCCGGTGGCGAGGCCGTCCGCCACGGTGGTCAGCAGCTCGGGCGGGAAGGCGCCGTTGCGTCCGAGCACGTGCGCGAGCCGATCGAAGACCGCGGCCGGCTCGCTCGTCTGCTGCTGCCAGCCGCTCAGCAGGCGATCGATGCCCCCGCCCCGCGCCACGATCGTGGTCAGCTCGATCTGGAGCGCGAGGGCGCGCCGTAGTGCGGCCTGTTCGGGGTTCTCGGTGTCGGTGGCTGCCGACCCGTCGGCGGCGTCCATGACGCGAGCGTAGCAAGACGACAGCGAGATCTCGCCCGCGGGGAGCCCACACGATCACCGATTTGTACATCGAGGCGATTCATCGGTCGTCGCCGCCTTCCTATGCTCGATGTCGGGCCGCGCCGCGGCCGGCCCCGACCAGACCACGCACGACAAGATCGATGAGGAGCGCTCGTGATCGGACAGAACGAGTACTACGACGGACAGGTCCGGAGCCTCGAGTTCCACAACGAGCAGGGCAACTTCACGGTGGGCGTCATGGAGCCGGGCGAATGGCGGTTCGAGGCGCCGGTGACCGAGTGGATGCTGCTCGTGCGCGGCAGCTGGGACGTGCAGCAGCCCGCGGGCCAGGGCGAGTGGAAGACCTACACCGAGGGCGAGCAGTTCGAGGTGCCCGGGGGCACCGACTTCACCGTCCGGGTGACCGACACCGTCGCCTATCTCTGCCCCTACACGGGCGAGTTCCTCGGGTGGCTGAGCGCCGAGTAGCCACCCGCCCTGCGGCGCGCCGGACGGTCGCCGCCCGGGTCGCTACGATGAGCGTCATGTCCGAACGGCCGCCGCTCAGTCCCGTGATCGGTCTGCTGACCGTCGCGGCGATCTGGGAGACCCGGCTCGCCGAGAAGCTGCGCGGCCTCGGCATCTCGACCCGCAAGTACGGCCTGCTCGGTCACATCGACGCGACGCCGGGCATCTCGTTCTCTGAGTTGGCGCGCCGCTCGAGCATCACGGTGCAGTCCGCGCACACGGCGGTCCGCACGCTCGTCGACGACGGGCTGGTGGAGGATGCCACGCGGCACGCCGGCACGGCATCCGACCTCCGCGTCACCGCGCACGGGGCCGAGGTGCTGGCGGTCGCGCACGCGCGGCTCGCCGAGCTCGACGCGTGGCTCGCGGACGACTTCCCCGAGCTCGCGGTCGTGCTGGCGGCCAGCCGCGCCGCCGTGCTCCGTCCGCCGGCCTGAGCCGCGGACCGGACGCCCCGCGGCGTCGTGCGCGTTCGCTCCGGCACGCCACCGCGTCACGACCGGCCGAGCGTCCGCCTCGCGACACCACGACGAGTCGCCCGTGCTCGCGGCGGCGCGCGCACTAGGGTGCAGGCATGATCGCACGCTCTGCCGCCTGCGCCGCGGCGCTCCTGCTCGCCGTGACGCTCGCCGGGTGCGTGCCCGAGCCCGCGCCCACCCCGTCGCCGACGCCGACCGCCACGGCGACTCCGACACCCACGCCATCGCCGACGACGACCTCCGACGCGACGCCCGAGGTGCAGTACTGCACGGAGCACGGCGGCACGGTCGTGGAGTTCACCCCGTCGCCGACGGACGCGGCCGAGCACACCGACTGGACGCCGATCGCGAACCCCGTCGCGGCGTGCCGCTTCCAGCAGGGGAGCGGCGAGTCCGCGTCACAGCTCGACGTGGACCTCGTGACCCTGTACGCGGAGGAGCCGACGATGGCCGCGTACGCGTATCTGTCCAAGAAGCCGCTGCCGTCGGGCGGCGACGGCGCGAACCCGGCGTCGATGCTGTGCATGAACCTCGACGGCGAGGAGCTCACGCTCACCCCGGCCGGCGGCTCGGCCGACGCGGCCGTGACGGCATGCCGGTTCGGCGACGGATCGTTCATCGACGAGTGGGCGATCGCCTACTACAGCGGCGGCGTCGTGCGCGGCGCGGACCTCGCCGAGCTGTTCCGGTTCGATCCCACCCAGGTGCCGTCGGCATGAGCCTCGCAGACTTCCCCCGGCATCCGCTCACGTTCGGGCCGAGCCCGATCCACCCGCTCGACCGCCTGAGCGCGCACCTCGGCGGCGCTCGCGTATGGGCCAAGCGCGAGGACGTCTCGAGCGGCCTCGCGTTCGGCGGCAACAAGGTCCGCAAGCTCGAGTACCTCGTGCCCGACATCCTCGCGCAGGGCGCCGACACGCTCGTCTCGATCGGCGGCGTGCAGTCGAACCACACCCGCCAGGTCGCCGCCGTGGCGGCCCACCTGGGTCTGAAGGCGGTGCTCGTGCAGGAGCACTGGGTCGACTGGCCGGATGCCGTGAACGACCGCGTCGGCAACATCCTGCTCTCGCGCCTCATGGGCGCCGACGTGCGTCTCTCGCCGGCCGGGTTCGACATCGGCTTCCGCGACTCGTGGCGGGAGGCGATCGCCGAGGTGGAGCTCTCCGGCGGCCGGCCGTACGCGATCCCCGCGGGCGCGAGCGACCACCCGCTCGGCGGCCTCGGCTTCGCGAACTGGGCCCACGAGGTCCGCGCGCAGGAGGAGCGGCTCGGCGTGTTCTTCGACACGATCGTCGTGTGCACCGTCACGGGGTCGACGCACGCCGGCATGATCGCCGGCTTCGCCGACCTCGTGGAGAACGTCGGCGACCGCCCGCGGCGCGTGCTCGGCATCGACGCGTCGGCGACGATCGAGCAGACCCGCGACCAGGTCGCGCGCATCGCGCGGCGCACGGCCGAGGCGATCGGCGTGGGCCGCGACCTGCGCGACGACGAGATCACGGTGCTCGAGGGATGGGCCGGCGACGAGTACGGCATCCCGGTCGCGTCGACCGACGAGGCGATCTTCCTCACCGGGCGCCTGGAGGGTGTGATCCTCGACCCGGTGTACGAGGGCAAGTCCATGGCCGGTCTGATCGACCTCGTCGCCTCGCGCGACATCCCGGCCGACTCGAACGTGCTGTACGCCCATCTCGGCGGTCAGCCGGCGATCAACGCCTACAGCGGCCGCTACCACTGAGCCCCGCGCGCGGCCCGGGGTGCACCCTCCCCGCCACCCCGTCTCCATCTCGCGAGTCACTGCCCTCCTGCCCGCTCACTGCGCTCCTGCGCAGTGAGTCGGCGCGAAGGCAGTGAGTCGGCGGGAGGAGGCGAGATCCAGGGTCTGCAGGGCCGGCGGGGCCGGTCGCCCTGCGGATCAGCGGCGGGTCGAGACGGTCACCGTGAAGCGGGCGTCGCGCGCGACCTGGCGGGTCGGGCCGACGATGCGCTCCAGCGCGGGCCGGTAGCGCAGCGGCGAGTTCCACACGCACCACAGCTCGCCGCCGGGTCGCAGCACGCGCGCCGCGTCGGCGAACAGGCGCGGCGCGACCCGGTCGGACACCGCGGCGCCGCTGTGGAACGGCGGGTTGAGCGCGACGAAGGATGCCGTGGCATCCGCCCGCCGCGCCAGCGCGTCGTCGCGGACGACCTCCACGCGTTCCGTGACGCCGTTCGCCGCCGCGGTCGCGCGCGCCGAGGCCACCGCGACGGCGGACTGGTCGGACGCGTACACGTGGGCGAGCGGATGCCGCAGCGCCAGCGTCGCCGCGACGACCCCGGTCCCGCACGCGAGGTCGACGAACGGGTCGTCAGGCGTGCCGCCGGGGAGCGCCGCGGGAAGGCTCGACAGGAGCAGCCGCGTGCCGCCGTCGACGCGGGCGCCGGCGAACGCGCCGCCGTACGCGCACACGACGAGGTCGCCGTCGCGCGCCGTCGCGGGCTCCGGGTCGCGCCCGCCGTGCGGCTCGCGCGCGACGAGCACGCGGGACTTCTGCCGCGCGTGGGTCACGTCCACGCGGCCGAACACGTCGCCGAGCACGTCGTTCATGGCGAGCGACATGTGCTTGACGCGTCCGCCCGCGTACACGACGACGCCCGGATCGGCGTGCGCGGCCACGAGCTGCGCGATGTCGCGGAGCGCGTCGAGCGAGCGGGGAAGCCGCAGCAGCACCACGCGCGCGTCGCGCACGAGCGGGGCGCCGAGCTCGAGACTCTCGAACCGGCCGGCGAGGCCCGTACGGGCCGCGTTCGCGGTGAGCGCGCGCTCGCCGGTCAGCGCGTCCTGATGCACGCGGATCGCGTCGGCGCCGTCATGGGCCGACGCGAGCGTCAGGGCGCCGTGGGTGTCGCCGATCACGACGAGCCCGCCCGGGGCGAGCCCGACGCGCGCGAGGGCGGACTCGTCCAGGATCAGGCGGTCGGCGGCATCCGTCGCCACGAGACCCGGCCCCTCCAGGTCGGGCTCGCGCCGCAGCGCGTCGAACGGGAACGTCACACGTCATCCGGCTCGGCGTAGCGCAGGCGCGTGTCGTGCTCGGTGCACTCGTCGCCGATGCGGATGCCGGCGGCGATGCGCCCCTCGGCGCGCAGCGACTCGAGCGCCGCGACCGCGCGGCGGCGGAGCTCCCACGGGTCGATCGTGTTGACGAAGATCTTCGTGCCGCCCTCGAAGCCGGCGGGCGTCGAGATGCGCCACTTCAGCACGACGCGCCACGGCATGGGCCACGGGGCCCCGGGCGGGCGGTAGTGCCACTCCTCGTTGGTCGGCACGTGCGCGCCGGTCGCGGCGTGGAGCGCGTGGACGAGATCCGAGACGGCGCGGATGCCGGCATCCGAGTGCTCGTACGGAAGGTTCGTGCTCGACGTCGAGTACACCTCGAACGACGGGTAGCGGTGTCCCACCCCGGCGACGGCGAACGCGCCGTCGACCGCCGCGACCACGAGCCGCTGGGCGACGGCGAGGTCGGCGATCGCGTGCTGGTAGAGGTGGCGGTCGCTCGAGAGCATGCGCAGCTCACGGTCGACCTGGGGACCGGCCTCGTCGACGGCCACGAGCTGCTTGTGCAGGTGGTCGAACGAGGCGCCCGCCGGGGCGAGCCAGTTCTGGAACACCGAGACGTAGGCCGCGTGCGGCTGCGCCGCCTGGATCGCGGCCAGCGAGCGCACCGTGAACGCGAAGTACGCGGCGTGCTCGTCGGGGGTGAGCGTGCCCGACGAGGCGAGCTGGTCGTCGGTGACGGCGCCGTCGACGACGTGGCGGCGGGCGACGACCACGTCGTGCGAGCCGCCCAGGAGGTCGAGCGCCGCCTCCTCGAGGGACTGGTGCACGCCCGTCGCGGCGGCGCGCCGCGCGGCGAGGCGTTGCAGCTGCTCGCGGCCCACCGGGTCGCTCAGGTACTCCTGCGCCCACTCGATGATCGCGCGCGGCTGGCGGAAGCCGTGGTTCTCGCGCCAGTACTCGGCGGAGACGATCTCGAACAGGTTGCCGAAGCGCCGGAGCTCGGCGACCGTGTCGGACAGCTGCGACGCCGGGACGTGATGCAGCTCCTCGAACCGCGGCCCCACGGCGCGCACCTTCTCGGGCGTGGTCTCGAGGTAGCGGTCGGAGCAGAACGCGCACAGTCGCGCGGCCTCGCCGGGCTCGAGCACGCGCGGCTCGACGCGCGGCGGGACGAGGGCTCGGCCCGCGCGGCCGGGAACGGTCCACACGCGCGTGCCGGTCAGCGGGCCCACCTGCTTGACCGTCCCGTCCGGCAGGCGGACGATCATCGGTTGCGCCGTTACCCCCACCCGTTCAGCTTAGGTGTGCCGGCCGGGATCCGGGGTCGCCGCTCGCTCGCGTCACGATCCCACGACGCCGGGGCGACGAGCGGGCGGGGTCAGGCGATGCGTGCCGGATTCAGCCGCACGTAGCGGATCGTGCCGTCCTCGCGGAGCTCCGCCACCGCGGCGTGCGCCTTCACGAAGTCGGTGAACGACGGATGCCCCAGCTCCTTCTCGCTGAAGGACGGGTCCATGCGCTTGATCAGGTCTTTCAGCGCCGAGGCGTTCGTCCACTCGTCGTCGGTGCGCTCGCGCTCCAGTCGCAGGGCGCGCTCGAGCAGCGCCTCGGCGGGATCGGCCGGCGGGGCGGCGGCGGCCTTGCGCGCCCGGGAGCGCCCGGGGGCCTTCTCCTCGGCGGGCTCCGGCCGCGTCACGCCGGGGAGCGACTCGTACGAGTCGAACCGGTCGCACGCCGCCGCGAGCGCCTTCGCGGTCGAGCCCGCGACCCCGACGCCGACCACGTAGCGTCCCAGCCGCTTGCAGCGCTGGGCGAGCGGCACGTAGTCGCTGTCGCCGGCGACGATGACCACGTGGGTCAGATCGGGCAGGCGGAACATGTCCTCCACGGCATCCACCGCCAGCCGGATGTCGGCGCCGTTCTTGGCGTATGCCGCGGTCGGGAACAGCTGCACGAGGTCGACCGCGCGGGACACGAGCTGCGAGCGGTACTCGGCGTTGATCGGCGCCGACCAGTCGGCGTAGGCGCGCGTGAGCACCAGCGTGCCGAACGAGGCCGCGTACTCGATGATCGCGCCCACGTCGACGGTCGCGGCGCCCAGGCGCGCGGTGATCTCGGTGTCGGTCGAGGCGGACTGGATGCGGGTGCGATCCCGGCCGAACGAGCCGCGTCCGTGGATGCGGTCGTACCAGCTCAGCACGATGTTGTCGAAGTCGAAGTAGACCGCGACGCGTGCGCCCGACGCCTCGGCCATCACGCCTCCCCGGGGTAGGTCAGGCCGATCTGTCGGCGGATCTCGTCGAGCGTGCCCATGATCGCGACCGTCTCGTCGATGGGGAGGATCTCGCCCGTGCGGCGTCCCTCGGCGACGAGCCGCTCGGCCTCGAACGCCTCGAACTGCATGCCGCGGCCCTCGATCGTGGAGACGTGCTCCTCGACGACGGTGCCGTCGTGACGGACGACCCGGAACGACGTGGGCATGTACCAGCGGTCGTCGATGTCGATGCGCGCCTCGGTGCCGAGGACGTGCGCCGTGTTCGGCCCGAGCGTGCGCAGCGACGACACGGTGGACGAGACGGCGCCGGAGGCGTGCGTCATGGCCGTGACGAGCTCGGTGTCGGCGCCGGTGTCGCCGAAGCGCGCGACGGCGCGGACCTCGTCCGGCTCGCCCAGGACGTCCCACACGAACGAGATCGGGTAGATGCCGAGGTCGAGGAGTGCACCGCCGCCGAGTCCCAGCGCGTTGAGCCGATGGGCGGGGTCGGTCGAGAGCGCGTTGGTGTGCTCGGCCGACACGACGCGCACCTCGCCCAGCGCACCGCTCGCGACGAGCTCGCGGATCCGCACCATGTGCGGCAGGTAGCGCGTCCACATGGCCTCCATGACGAGCAGGCCGTTGTCGGCGGCGAGGTCGCGGAGCGCGACCGCCTCGTCGCGGTCCATCGTGAACGCCTTCTCGACGAGGGCGTGCTTGCCGTGCTGCAGGGCCAGGGCCGCGTGGCGCATGTGGTGCGAGTGCGGCGACGCGACGTACACGATGTCGACGTCGGGGTCGGCGACCAGCTGCTCGTACGAGCCGTGCGCGTGCGGGATGCCGAAGGCCTCGGCGAAGCGTTGCGCCGACTCCTCGCTGCGCGAGCCCACGGCGACGACGTCGAGGCCGGCGAGGCGCAGATCCTCGGTGAAGGCGTGGGCGATGCCACCCGTGGCGAGGATTCCCCAGCGCAGTCCGGTCATGCTGAGAGCTTAGTTCTGGCGCCGCGGTGTCAGGGGATCAGGACGATCTTGCCGTCGGCGCCGGCCTCGAGGAGCCGGTGCGCCTCGGCGGCCTCGGCGAGCGGCAGCCGGGGTCCCAGCTCGACGGTGAAGGCGCCGGCGGCGACGAGGGCGACCGCGACCGGCATCGCCTCGGCGCGCCACGCGCGTTCGAGGACGCTGAGCGGCCGGGGGCTGCCGCCCATGAAGGCACGGATGCCGAGACCCGCGGCGTCCGCGCCGCGCACGAGCGTCGCGATGCGCGCGCGGTCGGCGACCAGCGCGAGCGAGGCCTCGATCGCCTCGTCGGTGCCGGCGATGTCGATCGCCGCGGTCACGCCCTGCGGCGCCGCCGCGCGCACGCGATCGACGAGCCCGTCGCCGTACGCCACCGGGATCCCGCCGAGATCGCGCACGCGTGCGGCGCGCCGGTCGCTCGTGGTGGCGACCACGGTGGCGCCCCACAGCACGGCGAACTGGATGACCGCCTGCCCGACGGCGCCCGATCCGCCGTGGACGAGGAGCGTGTCGCCGGCGCGCACGCCGAGCGACCGCAGCGTCTGATACGCGGTCCCGAACGGGATGCCGAGGGCCGCCCCGACCGCGGCGTCGACCTGCGGCGGGCGGGGCGTGAGCTGCGCGGACGTCACCACGAGGTCGCTCGCGTAGACGCCGGCGGCTCCGAACACGACGACCTCGTCGCCCGGCCGGTAGCCCTCGACCTCGGCGCCGACCGCCGTCACGACCCCGGCGCCGTCGCCGCCGACGCGCCGCGGCTCGGTGATCGGTCCGGACGGGCGCCGGCCGGAGCGGAGCTTCGCGTCGAGCGGGTTGACGCCCACCGCCTCCACGCGCACGGCGATCTCGGCGGCGGCGGGAACGGGCGGCTCGATGTCGGTGAGGGTCAGGACCTCGGGGTCCCCGAACGCGGAGTAGGTGATCGCGACTGCCATGCCTCCCCACTGTACGCGGGGCGTCGCGCGCGGCGGCGGGCGCAGGGCGGTTCAGCGCGCCGCGAGGGCCTTCGCGATGCGCTGCAGCGAGACCGGCTCGGCCGTGCCCAGGTTCTGCGCGAACAGGCTGACGCGGTACTCCTCCAGCAGCCAGCGCGCGTGCACGAGAGCGGATGCCGCATCGGAGGCGACCGGGATGGTGCCGCCGGCCTCGGCGTAGAGGGCCGCGGCGCGCTCGAACTCGGTCATCCGCTGGCGGTCGCGCCCGGGCTGGTCGGCGAGCCCGCGCACGCGATCCCGCGCGGCCTGCAGATAGCGGGGGAGGTGCGCGAGCCGGCCCACGCCGGTCTGGGCGACGAACCCGCGATGGAGGAGGCCGGCGAGCTGCGCCTTGACGTCGCCGAGCGCGCCGAGGAGCGTGAGCGAGTTCTGCTCGCGGACGGCCCGCTCCACCTCGCGCTGCAGGGTCAGGATGCGCGCGCACAGCGACACGGCCGCGAAGAGCTCGTCCATCACGGCGGCCGAGAAGGCGTCGCGCACGACCTCGAACCGCTCCCTCGTGCGCACCGCCGGGTCGGTCCGGGCGATGACGGCGTCGGCGACGGCGACGCGGGCGTCTTCGACGAGCGCTCGCGCGGACGGGTACGGCGAGGCGGCGAGGGCGAGCTTCTCGGGTGCGGTGAGGTGGTCGAGCACGTAGGCGACCGGCGACGGGACGGCGAGCAGCACGAGCCGGCGGATGCCGTCGTGCGTGAGCCGTGCGGCCCGCTCCGGCGTCGCCTCGATGCGGAGCGCGACGCTCGCGCCCCCGTCGACGAGCGCCGGGTAGCCGCGCACGACGCCGCCCGCGACCGGCGTGTCGATGAGGTCGGGGAGCGTGCCGAACGTCCAGTCGGTGAGCCCGGCCTGCTCGACGAAGCGGGACGCCGGGGCTGCCGGCGGCTGGGCCGAGACCGAGGCCGCGGGGCGCGGTGCGGGCGGCGTCGCGGAGGGCCGGGACGCCCTGCCGTCCGGCGTGCGCGCCAGCGAGCGGGAGACGGCATCCCGCGCCCGGCCGGCGAGCAGCGCCTGCAGCTCGGGCAGGTCGCGACCGGACCCGAGGACGCGCCCGCGCTCGTCGACGACGCGGAACGACGGAAGCAGGTGCGGGGGCACGCGGTCGAGGTCGAAGTCGGCCGCGCGCACCGGCTGGTTCGCGACGCGCTGCACGAGCGCGGCGAGGGCCTCGGCCGGGGCGCGCCCGGGCCGGCCGTCGTGCGACTCGGGGCCGGCGCCGTCGAGCCGTTCGCCGAGGCGCGCGGCCCAGTCGGCGGCGGGCACCACGTTGCGGCGGATCGCCTTCGGGAGCGCGCGCAGCAGCGCCGTCACGAGCTCGGCGCGCAGCCCCGGCACCTGCCAGTCGAAGCCGTCCGGGGTCAGCTGGGCCAGGAGCGCCAGCGGCACGACGACGTTCACGCCGTCGTCGGGGGCTCCGGGCTCGAAGCGGTACGCGAGCGTGAGCACCTGGTCGCCCTGCCGCCAGCGCGTCGGGAAGTCGCGCTCGTCGGCGCGTGCGGCGTCGTCGACGAGGTCGCCCTCGGAGAGGTCGAGCAGGCGCGGGGTGCGGGTCGAGGCATCCCGCCACCACGTCTCGAACGACCGCACGTCGAACACGTCGCGCGGCACTCGCGCGTCGTAGAAGCGGAACACCGCCTCGTCGCCGACGAGGATGTCGCGGCGGCGCTCGCGCTCCTCGAGCCGCTCCAGGCGGCGCCGCAGCTCGAGGTTGCGGCGCTCGAACGCGGTGAGGCGCTTGTCGAGGTGCTGGCTGTTCCACTCGCCGTCGACGAGCGCGTGACGCACGAACAGCTCCCGCGCGAGGTCGCGGTCGATGCGTGCGAGCTGCACGCGGCGCCGCGGGATGATCTCGACCCCGAAGAGCGTGACCTTCTCGGCGGCGACGGCGGCCCCGGCATCCTTCGACCAGTGCGGATCGCTGAGGCTCCGGTGCGCGAGGTCGCCGGCGAGCTCCTCGGCCCACGCCGGGTCGATCGCGGCGACCGTGCGGGCGAACAGGCGGGAGGTCTCGACGAGCTCGGCGGCCATGACCGCGTCGGGCGAGGCCTTGCGCAGACCCGAGCCGGGGAAGATCGCGAAGCGGGCGCCGCGGGCGCCGCGGTACTCCGCGCGCGGACGCTGCCCGGGCTTGGTCGCTCCCGACGGCCGCGTGTCGAGGACGCCGATGTGCGACAGCAGTCCGGACAGGATCGCGCGATGCACGGTCGCCGGATCGGCCACGCCGGGGGAGTCCGACGACGGGCCGCCGTCGCGCATGAGCGCGCGCAGCTGCCGGTGCACGTCGAACCATTCCCGCACGCGCACGTAGTTGAGGTGCTCGGCGCGGCACAGACGCCGGAACGCGCTCGAGCCCAGCTCGGCCTGCTGCTCCTGCAGGTGCGTCCACAGGTTCAGGAGCGTGAGGAAGTCGCTCGTCGGGTCGGTGAAGCGTGCGTGGAGGCGGTCGGCCTCGTCACGGCGCTCCTCGGGGCGCTCGCGGACGTCCTGGATCGACAGCCCGGCGACGATCGCGAGCACGTCGCGCGTGACGCCCAGGCGCCGTGCCTCGACGAGCATGCGCGCGAAGCGCGGGTCGATCGGCAGGCGCGCGATCTCGCGGCCGAGCTTCGTGAGCCGCGGCTCGCCACCCTGACGGGCGATCGCGCGCAGCTCGGTGAGGAGGTCGAGCGCGGCCTTCACACCGCGCGAGTCGGGCGGGGTGAGGAACGGGAACGCCGAGATGTCGCCGAAGCCGAGCGCGAGCATCTGCAGGATGACGCTCGCGAGGCTCGTGCGCAGGATCTCCGGCTCGGTGAACTCCGGGCGCTTCTCGAAGTCCTCCTCGGCGTACAGGCGGATCGCGATGCCCGGCGACGTGCGACCGGCGCGGCCCGACCGCTGCTGCGCGGAGGCCTGCGACACGGCCTCGATCGGCAGGCGCTGCACCTTCGACCGCGCGCTGTAGCGCGAGATGCGCGCGGTGCCGGTGTCGACGACGTAGCGGATGCCGGGGACCGTGAGGCTCGTCTCGGCGACGTTCGTGGCGAGGATGACGCGGCGCCGCACGCCCGCGACCTGCGACCGCTCGAACACACGATGCTGCTCGGCGGCCGACAGCCGGCCGAAGAGGGGCAGGACCTCGGTGGGGCGGGGGTGGTTCGCGTACATTCCGCGAACGGCATCCATCGCGTCGCGGATCTCGGCCTCGCCCGGCAGGAACACGAGCACGTCGCCGTCGGCCTCGCGGTCGAGCTCGCGGAGAGCCGCGACGATGCCGTCGACCTCGTCCTCGGTGGACGTCTCGCCGGGTGCCGTCCGGCGGGCGTCGCCGCCGCGCGCGGTCGCCGGACGGGCGCGGCCGGGGCGAGACGGCTCGGACCGGCCGGAGCCGGCATCCGGGTGCTCGTCGACGAGGGGGCGGTAGCGGAGCTCGACCGGATAGGTGCGGCCGGAGACCTCGACGATCGGCGCGGGCCGGCCCTCGATCGCGAAGTGGGCGGCGAAGCTCTCCGGGTCGATCGTGGCGCTCGTGACGATGACCTTGAGGTCGGGGCGCTGGGGGAGGATGCGTTTGAGGTAGCCGATCAGGAAGTCGACGTTGAGCGAGCGCTCGTGCGCCTCGTCGACGATGATCGTGTCGTAGCGGCGCAGCAGCCGGTCGCGGTGGATCTCGTTGAGCAGGATGCCGTCGGTCAGGAGCGCCACGCGCGTGTCGGCCGAGACCTTGTCGGTGAAGCGCACCTTGTAGCCGACCGTGGTGCCGAGCGGCACCTGGAGCTCCTCCGCGATGCGCTCGGCGATCGTGCGCGCCGCGATGCGCCGGGGCTGCGTGTGCGCGATGCTCGTGCGTCCGAGCTCGAGGCAGATCTTGGGCAGCTGCGTCGTCTTGCCCGAGCCGGTCGCGCCGGCGACGATCACGACCTGATGGCCCTCGATCGCGCGGGCGATCTCGTCGCGCGCGGCGCTGACGGGCAGCTCCGGCGGGTACGAGATCACGGGCTCGGGCGTGGACATAGCCTTCCATGGTAGGCCGCGATCCGGCGAGCCTCGCCGAGGGCGGTCACACGCGTCGGCGCGGGCGGCCCCGCCGAGGCGTCGGTCGCCGGACGCGGACGCCCGCTACCGCGCCCAGACCCGCTGCGGGCCGACCGCCGTGAACCCGGCGGCGAGCAGCACGTCCAGCTCGTCGCCCCACGCGTAGTCGGTCACCGGGCGCCCCGGATGGAGCACCCCGGCGCACGCGAGCACCTCCGCGACGTCCGCGGCCGTCGGCGCCGGGCCGCGGGACCAGAGGTTGGACATCCCCGCGACGTCTCCGGCGTCGTGGACGACGGCCCCGGCGACCGGTTCGCCGCCCGCGACGACGGCGAGGACGCGGAACTCCGGACGGGCGAGGGTCGCGGCGGGGAGCACGCCCGCGTAGTCGTGACGGCGACACCACTCGACCAGCAGCCCCTCGTCCTCGACGACGGACCAGCGCCGCGGCCACGTGGCGTCCGCGACGCCGGGATGGTGCAGCCATTCCGCGTCGAGGAGGAGCTCGAAGCCGTGCGGCCCGAGGTCGAGCGTGCCGAAGGAGTCGGCCACCGACCCGTGCGGGTGGCTCGCCATCGCGGCGAGCACGGCGTCGGCGTCGACGTGCCGGGCGAGCGTCTTCGCCGCCGAGTGCCACGGCGGCGGGTCGCCGACCGCGGTCCAGAGCTCTCCGTCGGAACGTACGGAGATCCCGTGCAGGGCGAACACGTCGTCGTACCAGCGTCTGCTGGCCTGGATCGCGGCATCCAGGGGGTCTCGGGTCATGTCGTCGCCTGTCCGTGTGCGGATGCCTGCATGCTGCCCGCCGAACGGGATCCCCCTCCTGAGGCGCTCCGCGCGGCGCCGGACTCCGGTCGTGCGCGGCCACGGGAGGGGTTGACGAGCAAAGAACTTTGAAGTACAAAGTAGTTTATGAACGTTGCGACAGGGTCGAGCGCCCCGGCGCTGGGACTCGCCATCGCCGCCATGAACGGAGCAGGAGCATGACTCGCGAACCGGATCCGACCCCCGTGGACGCCGACGGCGAGTCCACGCCCCTCGACCCCGCTGCCGCCCTTCGCCTCGTCCGCGACCAGCAGCTCGAGATCGAGACGCGCGTCGGCGGCTTCGTGCCCACGATCATGCTCGTGTGGGGCATCGCGTGGCTGTTCGGCTTCGGCGCCGTGTGGCTGAGCGAGGGGATGGACGCCGTCGCCCCGGTCGTCGCGTGGTGGACGTTCGGCGGGCTCATCGCCGTGGCATCCGCTGTCTCGATGTGGCTGGGGATCCGCAGCGGACGGGGCATGCGCACCGCCGACGACTTCACCGGCGCCGTCTACGGCGTGACGTGGACGGTCGGATCGATCGCGATCCTGGTCTTCGCGGCCGGACTGTCGGTCAACGGCATGAGCCGCGAGCTCGCCGCGATCTTCTACCCGTCGGCGTTCATCCTGTTCGCGGGGATCATGTACCTGGTCGCCGGGGCGATCTGGCGGGCGGTGCCGAGCATCGTCCTCGGCGGGCTCGTCGTGCTGATCGCGGTCGTCGCCCCGTTCTTCGGTGCGCCGACCCACTACCTGTTCCTCGCGATCGCCGGCGGCGGGGTGTTCCTCGGGTTCGGACTGGTCGCGCGCATCCGCATGCGGCGGCACAGTCGCCGCTTCGCGAAGGAGTCCGGTCGTGAATGAGCTCGACCCGATCATCCATGCCGCCGCGCGGCTGCGCATCACCGCGGCCCTCGCCACGCTCGACATCGGCGAGAGCATCGCGTTCCCGCGTCTGCAGGAGCTGTTGGACATGACCGCGGGCAACCTGTCGACCCACCTGCGCAAGCTCGAGGACGCCGGTTACGTGGAGGTCGACAAGACGCATCGTGGACGCACGCCGGTCACCTACCTCGCGCTGTCGACGCGCGGCCGGCGCGCGTTCGAGGACTACACCGAGGCACTGCGATCCGTGTTGGGAGAACGAGCATGACCACTCTGGCGAGCTTCGACCATGTCACCCGCCGCTACGGCGACGTCGTCGCCGTCGACGACGTGACGCTCGAGATCGGCGCGGGCGTCATCCTGGGCCTTCTCGGCCCCAACGGAGCCGGCAAGACCACGCTGCTGTCGCTGCTGCAGGGGTTGCGTCGCCCGACGAGCGGCACGGTGACCCTGTTCGGCGGCAGTCCGCTCGACGCGCGCAACCGTCAGCACCTCGGCACGACGCCGCAGGAGACGGCCCTCCCCGACACGCTCCGCGCGGGCGAGGTGATCGACTACGTCGGCGGGCACTTCGCCGACCGCGTGCCGACGGCCGACCTCGCCGCCGAGTTCGGGCTCGGCGACCTGCTGCGCCGTCAGTGCGGCTCGCTGTCGGGCGGCCAGAAGCGGCGCCTCGCGGTCGCGCTCGCCTTCGTCGGGCGTCCGCGGCTCGTGCTGCTGGACGAGCCGACGACCGGGCTCGACGTCGACGGCCGGCGCGCCCTGTGGGACGCGATCCGCCGCCAGCACGACGCGGGCGCCACGATCGTCGTGACGAGCCACTACCTCGAGGAGATCGAGGCGCTCGCCGAGCGCGTCGTCGTGGTCGGCCACGGGCGGCTCCTCGCCGACGACACCGTCGCCGAGATCCTCGCGCGCGTGGGCGTGAGCCAGGTGCGGCTCGTCACGGGCGACGCCACGGCGGTCGCGGAGCTCCCGGGCGTCGTGCACGCCGAGCGCATCGACGACCGCGAGGTGCTGACGGTGACGGACGCCGACGCCTTCGTGCGCGCGCTCGTGCGCTCCGGCATCGACTTCCGCGGCCTCGCCGTGCGGGGCGCGACGCTCGAGGAGGCCTTCCTCGCGCTGACCGAGACCGAGAGACCCGAGTACGAGAGGAAGGACGCCTCATGACCGCCGACAGCCGGCCCGCCGGCCCCTCGACCGTGCGGCTCACGCTGCTGCACGCGAAGTACGACCTCATCGAGACGCTGCGCGTGCCGATCGCTGTCATCGGCACGCTCGTGTTCCCGGCGCTCGCGCTGCTGTTCTTCGTCGTGCCGCAGCGCACGGTCGCCGGCAACGCCGAGTACGCGACGCAGGCCGTCATCGCGCTCGCCGTGTTCGCGGTGATGAGCAACGCGCTGTTCAGCTTCGGCCTGACCATCTCGGAGAACCGCGAGAAGCCGTGGGATCCGTACCTGCGGACGCTGCCGGCCCCCGGCCTCGCGCGCGTGTTCGCGCAGGTCCTCTCGACCGGGATGCTGGGACTCCTGGCCGTGCTGCCGGTCGTGCTCGTCGGCGCGTTCCTCACCGCGGCCGAGGCCTCGCCGCTGCGCGTGCTCGCCGGGATCGTCGCGCTCGCCGTCGCGGCGCTGCCGTTCATGCTCATCGGCACCGCGATCGGCTATGCCCTGCCCTTCAAGGCGGCGATCGCCGTCGTGCAGATCGTGATGTTCTCGTTCGCCTTCATCGGCGGACTGTTCCTGCCGCCGCTCTTCTTCGCGCCCTGGCTCGACGCCGTCTCGCAGTTCACGCCGTCGCGGCACGCGCGCGAGCTCGTCATCTGGGCCGTCCAGGGCGGGAGGCTGGAATGGTGGGTCTGGGTCGGCATCCTCGTCTGGACGGCGATCTCGCTCGCGCTCGCGCTGCTGCTGTTCCGCCGCGACCAGGGCAAGCGCTACCGCTGAGGGATCCCGGCCCGGTGTCGCGGGCCCGCGCATAGTGTGGAAGGCATGACGATTCCCACGCTCACGCTCAACGACGGCCACACGATCCCGCAGCTCGGCTTCGGGGTGTTCAAGGTCGACCCCGCAGAGACCGAGCGCATCGTGCTCGACGCGCTCGATGCCGGCTACCGGCACATCGACACGGCGGCGATCTACGGCAACGAGGAGGGCGTCGGGCGCGCCATCGCGGCGAGCGGCATCCCGCGCGACGAGCTGTTCGTCACCACGAAGCTCTGGAACGACCGGCAGGGCGGCGACGAGCCGCTCGCGGCGATCGACGAGAGCCTCGACAGGCTCGGGCTCGACCACGTCGACCTGTACCTCGTGCACTGGCCGGCGCCCAAGAACGGCGACTACGTCAACGCGTGGGAGAAGCTGGTCGCGATCCGCGAGACGGGAAAGACACGCAGCATCGGCGTCTCCAACCACCTCCCGGCGCACCTGACCGAGATCGTCCAGGCCACCGGCGTGACGCCCGCGGTCGACCAGATCGAGCTGCACCCCGCGTACCAGCAGCGCGAGACCGTCGCGTTCGCGGGCAGCCACGGCATCCTGATCGAGGCATGGGGGCCGCTCGGGCAGGGCAAGTACGACCTGTTCGGCACGCCCGCGGTCGCCGCCGCGGCCGCCGCGCACGGCAAGACGCCGGCCCAGACGGTACTGCGCTGGCACCTGCAGAAGGGCAACATCGTCTTCCCCAAGTCGAACAGCCCCGCGCGCGTGCGCGAGAACCTCGACGTCTTCGACTTCGAGCTGACGCCCGCCGAGATCGCGGCGATCGACGTCCTCGACCCCGGCGACGGGTCGGGCCGCGTGGGCTCGCACCCGAACGACGTGAGCTGACGCCGTGAACCGGCGCCTGGCGGAGTCGGCGAGCCCGTACCTGCGGGCGCACGCCGACAATCCGGTGCCGTGGTTCGCGTGGGGACCGGAGGCCTTCGCCGAGGCCGCCCGTCGCGACGTGCCCGTGCTGGTGTCGATCGGCTACTCGACCTGTCACTGGTGCCACGTGATGGCGCGGGAGTCGTTCCAGGATGCCGCGACCGCCGCCGCGCTCGCCGAGGGGTTCGTGGCGATCAAGGTCGACCGCGAGGAGCATCCCGAGGTCGATGCCGCCTACATGGCCGCCGCGTCCGCGTTCACCGAGAACCTGGGGTGGCCGCTCACGGTGTTCACGACGCCGGACGGCGCGCCGTTCTACGCCGGCACCTACTTCCCGCCCGAGCCGCGCGCGGGACTGGCGTCGTTCCGGCAGGTGCTCGCCGCCATCTCGGAGGCATGGGCCGGTCGCCGCGCGGCGATCGAGGCGACGGCGGATGCCGTGGTGGACGCTCTCGCGAGCGTGCGGGGCGCGCCGGACGGGGACGTCTCCGGCGCGGATGCCGGAGGCGCGCTGGCCGACGCGGCGCGAACGCTCGCGAGCCGAGAAGATCCGCGCTACGGCGGCTTCGCGCCCGCGAACGCGCTCATGACGACGCCGAAGTTCCCGGTGGCGACCGCGTTGCGGTTCCTGCAGGCGCGGGCGGTGCGCGAGGCCGAGCCCGCGGCATCCGCCGTCGCGACCCGTGCCCTCGCCGCGATGGCCGGCTCGCCCCTGCGCGACGCGGTCGACGGCGGCTTCTTCCGCTACGCGACCCGACGCGACTGGACCGTGCCGCACTACGAGCGCATGCTCGTCGACAACGCGCAGCTGCTCGACGTCGCCGTCGCGGAGGGCGACGAGGCGACCGCGCGCGGCGTCGCGGCGTTCCTGCTCGGGTTGCTGCGGCAGCCGTCGGGGGCGTTCGGCGCGGCGCAGGACTCGGAGTCGTGGATCGATGGCGCGCGCAGCGAAGGCGGCTACTACGCGCGGGATGCCGCGGGGCGCGCCGCGCTCGAGCCGCCGGCCGTCGACGGCAAGGTCGTCACGGGCTGGAACGGCCTCGCGATCGGCGCGCTCGCGCGCGCGGGTGCGGCGCTGGGGGAGCGCGAATGGGTCGAGGCCGCGCGTGTCGCGGCGGACGCCGTGCTGCGCCGCAACGTCGAGGCGTCGGGCCGTCTCGTGCGCGCGTCGCTCGGTGAAGTCGTCTCGCCGGCCCCCGCGACGCTCGCCGACCACGGTCAGCTCGCCGGCGGTCTGGTCGCGCTCGCGATCGCGACGGGGGAGGCGGCGTACGCCGTCCGGGCGCGCGAGCTCGTGGCCGCGTGCGTCCGCCCGGACGGCGGACTGGCCGCGCCGGGCGGCGGCGACATCGTGCTGGGACGACGGGG
>NZ_JBDIAB010000025.1:0-22980 GCF_039812165.1 Microbacterium sp. | reverse complement strand
GAAGGTGCGCACGGCTTCGCCGAAGATCTCCTCGATCCCGGCGACGTCGTCGGAGATCGCACGTCCGCCTGCAGCGACGACGTCGAACAACCGGTTCGAGACGAAACCCTCTCGCCGCATCGCCGGCCAGTGGTCGTTGAGGACGACCGCCGCGCGCTCGTAGAGGCCGGGGAGCCGGTCGTTCGCGATACCGTCGGCGGCGATCGCCGACGCGGGGATGTAGCCGCGCCAGTCCGGTCCATAGACCCGGACCGGGATGCCGGCGCGCAGCGGCTCCACGACGACGGGGCGTGCGATGCCGCGCGCCGTGCCGACGAAGACGATCTCTTCGGTGCGCACCGCGCCCGACGGGTGGAAGCGCCGGACGTCGGTGCACTGCAGGAGCGGCTCGATCTCGCGGCCGAATCGTCCGCTCGCCGTGCGCGCCCATGGCGCGGACGCCGCGAAGACGACGTCGAAGTCGTCCAGCTCGTCGGCGGTGATCTCGTCGGGGTGGCTGATGATCCACAGGATGCGGCATCCGGTCGGCGGCGGGACGATGCGATGCGGCCCGCGGAGCACCAGGACGACGTCGTCGAGGGATGCGCTCGGCCGATCGGTGGCATCGCGCCCGTCGATGACGCACTGCTCGCCGAGCCGCTCCAGCGCCGCCGCGAGCCCGCGCGCGAAGTGGGTCTCGCCCCAGGACTCGCCCGCGCGGCCGGCCGGTGCCGCGGTCTTGATCGCCCAACGCTGGGGGCGCTCCCCGGCGACGGCGGTGCGACGGAGTCTCGGGACGCCCGCGACCCAGCGATCGAGCTCCAGCCCGGACGGCCCGAGGAGCGTATCGACGTCGGTGTCGGGTGCGTCCGGGGCGGCAGGGGGAGCGGCGGAGGCCGCCGACGTCACTGTGACGGTGGTCAGCGTGTGGCCGGGACCGTCGGGGGTCGTCCCCGCCGGCCACGAGCGCGCGGGCCCGGCGAGGGCGGGGACGGGGATGCGCGCGCCGAGCCGCCGCGCGTCCTCGACCGGATGACCGGCGAGCAGGGGACCGGCCCGCCCGCCCGAGAACACCGTCCCCGCCGAGGCGATCGTGCCGTCCGGGGCCAGCCAGAGGGCGGCCGTGGGGCCCGTGGCCCCCGCGCGCACGAGGTCGCGGAACGCCTCCGGCGACAACGCCGCACCGGGCCCGCGGAAGGTCGTCGCGGCATCCCGGACGGTAGGGCGAGGAACAGTGGCGACGTGCAGCGGCGCCCGGCGGACCGCCACCCGCGGTGACCAGGCCGCCAGGATCGACGCCTGCGCCGCCTCGTCGAAAGACCGACCGGTGACGATGACGTCGACGTCCAGACCGAGCTCTCCGGCCGCCGCCGCCAGCCCGAGCGCCTGGTCCGGGTCCGTCTCATCCGGACCGAGGACGCAGACGAAGGCGGGGACCGCCGGCTCCGGAGCCGGCGCGGCGGGGATCGGCGCGATCGCCGCCGCGAGGAGATCCGGCCAGGCCAGCCGGGTGGTCGTCGTGCCCCCGCCCATGGCGATCCAGCCGTCGCGATGCGCGCGCCGCCACGCGAAGCCGAGCGGACCGGCCGGGTCGGCCAGCGCGGCGGGCTCCTCGGCGGCCAGCCGCGGCGCGTCCCAGTTGGGGCTCGTGACGAGCTCGGCGCGATCGTTGACGAGGTACGCGTACAGTGCCGGCACGCGCTCCGCGTCGGAGAGTTGGCGCGACACCGTCCGCTCCATGAAGAGCGGGTTGAGCGCGAACCCCTGCCGGAATCCGCCGCGCACGTAGCGACGGACGGCCGCGCGCGCCGAGATCCGCCGCCCGCGCTGGGCGGCGACGAAGTCGAGGTCGACGACGTCCGCGCGCAGGATGACGCGTGCCCACCAGAGGCGGTCGAGCGCCTCCACGCCGAGCCGGAGCACCGGTGCGCTGCGCGCCGTGCGCCACAGCTTCCGGAGACGACTCAGCACACTCGGAGTATAGGAGGGCACGGGGGCACGCCGCGGCGGATGATAGCCTCGGCCTGCCGCGTGCGGACCCTCCGACCGCGGGGAGGGAGGATCAGGTGCCTGAGCGGGCCCCTCGGGTCGGGATCGTCGTGCGGACGAAGAACCGGCCGGCCTTCCTCCGCCGCGCTCTCGCGGACGTCGCCGCGCAGCGCTACCGCGACTGGGCCGTCCACGTCGTCAACGACGGCGGCGACGCCGCCGCGGTCGCCGCCGCGGTGTCGGAGCTTCCCGTCGAGGTGCGCGAGCGCGTCCGCGTCACCGACAACGAGACGCCGCACGGCCGGTCGGCGGCGGCCAACCAGGGCGTGCGGGGGCTCGACACCGAGTTCGTGGTGCTGCACGACGACGACGACCTCTGGCATCCCCGGTTCCTCGAGGAGACCGTGCGCTGGCTCGACGAGCACCCCGGCGACATCGGCGTGACGGCGCGCACCGAGATCGTCTACGAGGCCGAGCGCGACGGGCGCTTCCAGGAGGTCGGACGCGTCCCCTTCTGGCCGCAGCTGACCGCGATCACGTACGCGGAGCTGCTGCAGGTCAACCGCTTCGTGCCGATCTCGTACCTGTACCGGCGCGCGCTGCACGACGACGTCGGGATGTACCGCGAGGACATCCACGCCGCCGAGGACTGGGAGCTCAACCTCCGCACGGCCCTGCGCCATCGCATCGGCCTGCTCGACGGCGAGCCGCTCGCGTACTGGCTGCAGCGCGCGGGAGTGGACGGCGAGCTCGGCAACAGCATGTTCGCCCTGGCGGGAGAGCACGACAAGTACGACCAGCTCGTGCGCGACGAGGCGCTGCGGGCCTACGTCGAGCAGCACGGCCCGGGCCTCGCGCTCTACCTCACGCGGTTCATCCAGGACGAGGTGGCGCGGCAGCTCGACGAGCGGCGCTCGCTCGGCCAGCGGCTCACCGGGGCGGTGCGCGACTGGCGCCGCGAACGGCGGACGCGGTGACGGCCGACTGGCGCACCGTCCAGCGCGTGCTGCTGCCGCCCGCAGGGCGCCCGGAGACCCTGCCGCTGTACGCGCGCATCGACGGCGCCGCAGCGGGCTGGACGCGCGAGGGCGTCGACGTGCCGCCCGGCCGGACGGTCTCGTTCGGCACCTACCTCGGCGGCGTGCCGGCGGCCACGTGGCGCGCCTGCACCGACGTGCGTGCGCTCCGGCTCGCACTCGCCATCGAGGGGGCGGCGACGGTGCGCGTGATCGCGACGGATGCCGAGGGCACCGCCCGCACGATCCAGGAGCTGGCGGGGGCGAGCGGCGAGGTCGCCGTCGAGGTCGCCCTCGACCCGTCGATCGGGTGGCTGTGGTTCGAGGCCGAGGCGGGTGCGGAAGGGGCCCGCGTGCGCGACGCGCGCTGGGACGCCCCGGCGCCGGCACGCGACGAGGCCTCGCTCGCGATCGCCATCACGACGTTCGACCGCGTCGACGACTGCGCGCGGCTCGTCGCGGCGCTCGGCGACGACGAGCGCCTGCGGCCCCGCATCCGTCGCGTGACGGTGGTCGACCAGGGGACCGAGAGCGTCGCCGCGTCGCCGGAGTTCGCGCGGGCGGCGGATGCCTGGGGAGAGCGCCTCGCGGTGATCGAGCAGGCGAACCTCGGCGGCTCGGGCGGCTTCAGCCGGGGGATGCTCGAGGGCACGGACTCCGGGGCGAGCCACGTGCTGCTCCTCGACGACGACGTCGTGCTCGAGCCCGAGTCGGTGCTGCGGATGCTCGCCTTCGCCGAGCACGCCGCGGGGCTCCCGCTCGTCGGTGCGCAGATGCTGAGCCTCCCCGAGCCCACGGTGCTGCACTCATACGGCGAGCGCGTCGACCTCCAGCGGTTCTGGTGGGTGCCGGTCGCGCCGTCGCTGGAGCGCGCCGACCTCGCGCACGCCCACCCGGACGGCACGCCGGCGTTCGACCGTCACTACGCCGTCGACTTCAACGGGTGGTGGATGTGCCTGGTCCCCACCGAGGTCGTTCGACGCCTCGGGGCCGCGATGCCGTTCTTCCTCAAGTGGGACGACGCCGAGTACGGCCTCCGCGCCGCGGCGGCGGGGCATCCGACCGTCACGCTCCCCGGTGCCGCACTGTGGCACGTGCCGTGGACCGCGAAGGACGACGGCCTGGACTGGCAGGCCTACTACCAGCTGCGCAACCGTGTCGTCACGGCGCTGCTGCACTCGCCGCACCGGCGCGGCGGACGGCTCCTCGCCGACACGCTCGCGCAGGACCTCAACCACCTCCTCTGCCTGCAGTACGGATCGGCGGCCGTGCGGCATCTCGCCCTCCGCGACGTGCTCAGCGGGCCCGAGCACCTGCATCGCACGCTCGCGCACCGTCGCGCCGACGCGCGCGAGGTGCTCGCGCGCCGCGGTCAGGACGTCCGGCCCGACGCGGCGCTCCCGTCCGCGGCATCCACGACCGCGCCGAGCCGCCCGCACGGCGCTGCGGCGGCCCTGCGACGGATCGCCGCGAGCGGGCTCCGGCAGGTGCGCCGGGCGCCGGGCCCCGACGCCGAGGTCGACGTGCGGCTCGACCGCGAGGCGGGCAAGTGGTGGGCGCTCGGCACCGTGGACTCCGCGGTCGTCGGCAGCGCGACCGGCTCGGGAGGCTTCGTCCTCCGTCGCGACCGGCGGGTCGCCGCGACGCTCGCCCGCGACGCGATCGGCCTCCGGGTGCGCCTGTGGTGGCGGTGGCCGCGACTCGCGTCGGCGTACCGGCGCGCGGCCCCCGAGCTATCCGGCCGCGCCGCGTGGGAGCGGACCTACCGCGGGGTGTCGTAGGCGATCGGCTCTCGGTCCTCGGGAAGCGGTCCGGCCCCGGGCGGATCCGATCGGGTCACTGCGCCGGCATCCGTCTTCCGAAGCACAAGCCACAACAGCACGCACACAGCGGTGAAGGCGATCGAGCCGATGAGCCAGATCGCCAGGGGGGCTGGCGCGGCCGTCCACCACCACTCGGCGTCCGCCCCCGGGTCGATCGCGTTGCTGTCTGTTCCGACCGTGTAGCGACGGATGTTGTAGTGCAGTGCGAGCGACATGGCGATGCTGAGCGCGAGGCCCGCGATGAGCGACCTCGATCCGCGCCATGCCTCCACGCTGCGGTCCGAGAGGCTCGCTACACCGAGCAGGATCACGATCAGTGGAAGCAGATAGCGCGGCTGCACGATGCTGCCGACCACGGCGTTCGACTGGGCGAGCAGTACGAAGGGGACGATCCACAACGCCGTCGCGGACAGGAGCAGAGCGCTTCCCCGACGCGCCCCCAACCGATCGACGCCGACGAAAACGGCGCCGCAGAACACAGCGCCTGCGAGCACCCATACCGTTGCGGGCATCGGGGTGTCGAGCCATCCGAGCCCCATGCCGCCGAATGCCCCTGCCCAGAGCATCGGGATGCCGAAGAGATTGGCGATGAGCTGTGCCGCGCTCAGTGGCGGGTCATCAGTGGGAAGCCCCGTCGCGACCGCGCCGCCTTGACTGGCTCCGAGGTAGAAGAAGACGCTGATCGCCACCACCAGCGCCGCAGCGACGGCAGGTGCCAGCAGGGGGCGTCCGCGGCGGATGCCGAGGATCGCGGCGATCACGATCGCGAACATCGCGAAGGCCGCCGCGTCTGCACGGGCACCCGCTCCAATCGTGGCGCTCACGACGGCGAGCGCGCTGAGTGCCCATTGTCGTCGCCCTGATGTCTGCGTGGCGCCGTAGAGGCTGACCCAGATCGTTGTCGCGGCGGCGAAAGCCCATGAAGAGGGATTCGTAGAGGCGATCGCGAACATCCCGAGGGGAATGGACGAACCCAACGCGGAGATCAGGAGCGCAGGCCTGATGCGTCGTGGCAACGTGAAGAACACCGCAGTGAGCAGTCCCACGATGATCGCGGAGTTCGCGATGCGCATTGCCATCACGGACGTCGATACATCGTCGCCGACGAAGAAGCCCATGGTGGTGTAGAACAGCGGCGGGTACAGCCCCACGGCGTTCATCCAGGTCGCCTCGGTCATCTCGGAGTCGTGCGGGTTCCAGCACGCAGCGCTCTCTTCCGACTCGAACGCGTAGCAGGGCGCCGAGACCACTGACGCCGGTACCATTCTGGTGTCCGGGTTCCCGGATGGCTCGCAGATGCCTGCCCGCTCGCCGAGGCCGCACCAGATCGAGGGCAGATGGAAGTTGTCGTCGGGACTCGAGCCGACCGGTGAGGCGAACGCCCAGCACACGAGCGAGAGGAGCAGCAGGAGCGGGATCGCGACGGCGGCGGCGCGACCGAGCTTCGCGGGAGTGGCGGGGGTCACCGTCCCATCGTAGGCTTCCGCTCATCGAGGCTTGGCTAGACTGAGTGATCGTGTCCCCCGCCGCTGGGTGAGCACCGCATCGAAGCCGACGCGCTTCTTCACGAGGAGGACGAGTGACCGATTTCATCCCCGCGGCCAAGCCGCTCATCGGCGACGACGAGCGCGTCGCTGTGGACCGCGTGCTCCGGAGCGGCATGGTCGCCCAGGGCCCCGAGGTCGCTGCCTTCGAAGACGAGTTCTCGGCTCACTTCGTGGCGGGGCGTCCCGTCGTCGCGGTCAACTCCGGAACATCGGGACTGCACCTGGGACTGCTCGCGGCGGGCGTCGGACCCGGCGACGAGGTCATCGTGCCATCGTTCACGTTCGCGGCGACCGCGAACTCGGTCGCCCTGACGGGTGCGACGCCTGTGTTCGCGGACATCGAACCCGACACATTCACGCTCGACCCCGAGGCCGTCGCCGCGGCGGTCAGTCCTCGTACGAAGGGCATCATGCCGGTGCACCTGTACGGTCACCCGGCCCGCATGGCTGAACTGTCGACTCTCGCCGAAGCACAGGGAGTCGACCTCTACGAGGATGCCGCGCAGGCCCACGGTGCGGCGCTCGACGGCGCTCCTGTCGGCACGTTCGGCACGTTCGCGATGTTCTCGCTCTACCCGACGAAGAACATGACCAGTGGTGAGGGCGGCATGGTCGCCACCGTGGACGGTGAGGTCGCACGTCGCGTGCGACTCCTCCGCAACCAAGGGATGGAGCGTCAGTACGAGAACGAAGTCGTGGGATTCAATGCACGCATGACCGACATTCATGCAGCGATCGGACGGGTGCAACTGACGAAGGTGGACGGCTGGACGCAGGCTCGTCGGCGCAACGCGGCGTTCCTCGACGAGAACCTCCGCGGCGTGATCGTCCCGCCTGTGGCCGACGGCGCCACGCACGTGTACCACCAGTACACCGTTCGGGTGCCGGAGGACCGCGACGGGTTCGTCAAGGCGCTCCGCGAGGAACACGCGATCGGCAGCGGGGTGTACTACCCGATTCCGAACCATCGGCTTCCTTCGCTGGCGCACTTCGCGCCCGGACTGGACCTTCCCGAGACCGAGCGTGCGGCTCGAGAGGTGGTCTCGCTCCCGGTCCATCCGTCGCTGAGCAAGGACGACCTCGAACGCGTGGTCGCCGCTGTCGTGGCCGTCGCAGGAGCGGGCGCCTGATGGCGGCCCTGCGGGCCGGTCTGCTCGGCCTGGGCATGATGGGTCGCCATCACGCGCGGATCCTCCGCGACGTCGAAGGCGTGGAACTCGTCGCCGTCGCCGATCCCGGCGGTGACCCCCACCGCGTCGCGACCGGGATGACGATCCTTCCCGATGTGGACGCCTTGATCGACGCAGGCATCGAGATCGCGGTGGTTGCGATTCCCACCCGATTTCACGCGGACGCCGCCCTGGCGCTCGCGCAAGCGGGCGTGCACACGCTCGTGGAGAAGCCGATCGCGGACGACACGGCGACCGGCAACCGGGTGGCCGAGGCTTTCGAGCGTCACGGGCTCGTCGGCGCCGTCGGACACGTCGAGCGATTCAACCCGGCGCTCCAGCAACTGCGTTCTCGCTTGGCGAACGGTGACGCCGGCGACGTCTATCAGATCGCGACGCGCCGCCAGAGCAGCTTCCCGGGACGTATCGGTGACGTGGGGGTGGCCAAGGATCTCGCGACTCATGATATCGACCTCACCGCCTGGGTCGCGCAGGGCACCTACCGTTCCGTCTCCGCGCAGACGGCGCACAAGAGCGGTCGCGAGCACGAGGACATGATCTCGATCACGGGGCGCTTGTCGAACGGGATCATCGCGAATCACCTCATCAACTGGCTCAGCCCGATGAAGGAGCGTGTCACCGTCGTCACGGGGGAGCGGGGAACGTTCATCGCGGACACCGCCACGGGCGACCTCACCTTCTATGCGAACGGCACGGTTCCGCTCGAGTGGGAGTCGGTCTCGACGTTCCGCGGTGTATCAGAGGGCGACGTCACGCGGTTCGCCTTCGCCAAGAAGGAGCCGTTACGCGCCGAACTCGAGGCGTTCCGCGACAGCGTGCTCGGGGTGCAGACCGAGTTGTCGACGATGTCGGAGGCGGCTCACACGCTCGAAGTGGTGGAGTCCGCGCTCCGCTCGGCAGGCGCGGGCGGTGAGCTCGTGATCACCGGTCGGGTGACGGTCTGACCTCGGGGGACCAAGAGCTCTGCTGGCGGTCGAAGGGCGGGTAGGACGGCGTCGACGGCGTCGCCTGGATGTCCAGCTGCAGGGCGCTGATCAGCATCTGCGTCCCGATCATGAGCGGAAGCGCCGCGAGCATCACGGTCGCGGCGGTGGCGATGACGGAAGCCATGATCTGAAAGATCATCCAGATGCTGACGATGACGCCGAAGCCGAAGAGCAGCAACCCGGTGAACAGCAGCAGCGCGATGGGCGAGAACGACCAGAGCACGTACCGATACCAAATCCGGCTCCAGAAGCCGACGGTGAGGCGATTCATCAGCTCCGGGATCACTCGGCGGAGCTTGATGCTGGATACCTCGTCGCCATAGACGGCCGGAACCGGGACGTCGACCGCAGGCACCTGCAGGATGTTGAGGTGGATCAAGAGGTCGTTCTCGAAGCTGTAGCGCTTGGCCACACGATCGAGCGGAATCCGCCGGAGAACATCCGAGCGGATCGCTGTGTAGCCGTTCTGAGGGTCGAAGAGGTTCCAATAGCCCGACGCCAGCTTCGTCATGAACGACAGGACGATGTTGCCGAACACTCGGTGTCCCGGCATGCCGCTGAACGACTCGGGCGCATAGAACCGGTTGGCTTTCGAGAAGCCGAAGCCCTCCGCGGTGACCTTGTCCAGCAGCGCCGGGAGATATGCCGGGTCCATCTGAGCATCGCCGGCCATGATGACGTTCACGTCGCTGCCGAGGTCGAGCGCAGCCTTGTGACCGGTGATGATCGCCCCTCCGACACCCTGGTTGACCTCGTGACGGACGAGCGTGACACGCGGATCATCGAGGCGCTCGACGACACCGCTGGTGTCGTCAGGGCTGCAGTCGTCGACGATCACGATGTCATCGACGTACGCGGGCATCGTCTCGACGACCCGGCCGATCATCAACTCTTCCTTGTAAGCCGGAACCACGGCCGCGACACGGGCGCCCCTGTACATCAGTCATTCACCTTCCGGGTGGAGAACACCCAGTAACGATATGCGAAGTAGTTCCAGACGGTGGTCGCCAGGACCGCCGCGACCTTGCCCACAGCCCACGGCATGCCGAGCGCGTCTGCAGCCCATACGATCCCGGTCGTGGCGACCGTGTTGAAAGCGACCAGGAGCGCATAGCGGATCACACTCGGTGCGACGCCATCGGAGGCGCGGAACGCGACCGTGCGCTGCAGCGTGTATGTGACGGCGAAGCTCAGCAGGAATGCGGCGGGGGTGCTGATCGGAAGCGGCACGCGGAATGCCTCATGGAGAAGCCAGAGCACTCCGATATCGAAGAGAAATGCAAAGCCGCCCATGAGCAGGTAGCGAACTGCGCTCGACGACCACAGACGCATGAGCAGCGAACTCGCCTCGGAAGGGGGTGCGGCGTGCATTCCCTCATCCTCCCATGGTCCGCCTGAGCACGAGCCCGGCGGCATGCCGTCGGCGGCTACAGCGGATGCTCACGGATGGGGCGTCGACGCGCCCTCGCTGGGTCGCGTGGAGCGCGCCCAGTCCTCATTGCAGTAGTCGTCCTTGTAGACGGCGAGGCGGGTGAAACCCAGAACCGACTGCCAGGCATCGGAGAAGCGGAACCTGCTGGACCCGGTCTCGTGTCGCACACTGAGGGAGACCGGCACCTCGTGCACGGCGAGATTCTGCTGCTCAGCCGCCAGGACCAGCTCGGTCGTCCACATCAGACCGCTCTCTCGGGACAGGCGCGCGAACTCACGGCCCCACTCGCCGTCGACCCACAGTGTGCCTTGGCTGTCGCCCACTGCCGACTGCAGCAGCGCCTCGCGGAGGAAACGGAAGATGCGCGACTGGACCGTACGGAGACGTCCGCGGGCGACTGCCGACCCGGGATGCGCCTTGGAACCGACGGCGACGGCGACGTCGTCGGGCAGCTTGTGGAACTCGACGAGGTCGGTGAACCCGAAGGGCAGATCGTCCGCGGTGAGCAGGAGACGTCGCCCGCTGCTCGCGAGGACGCCGGCACGCAGAGCCTCGCCGAGACCTGGCTCCGAATGCCGGAGAAGCAACGCGGCGGGCTGGTCCCAGTGGTTCTGGATGCGTTCTAGCAGCTGCTGCGTGCCGTCGGTCGACCCGTTCTCGACGACGATGATCTCGTCCGCAGAGGTCAGCTCCGCGCCGAGCGCGTCGAGCGTGCTCTCCAGCACCTCCGCCCCGTTGCGAGTGGGTACGACGACGCTGATTCTCGGTTGTGTCGCCGGCGAGAAGCCGCGGTGCAGCATGGGATGCGGGTCGGTCCGACCGCTGATCCGGCTGCGCTCGACGGAGCGCACGTGCGACGGCATCGATGTGATCGACCAGACGAGAGCTCCGAGCGACACCGCCGCGAGCAGGCCCAAAGCCGCCGAGAGCTGCGAGTAGTCGTAGAGAACCGGCAGGCGCAGTACAGGCGTTGCGAAGCCGAGTGTCAGCGTGGGGACCGTGATCGCGAAGGCTGCGGCGAGCGCTCGTCGCTGTGGCGCCCGTCGCGTCAAGGCCAGGACGAACCCGACGATGATCAGGATGATCATCGCTCCGAAATGCTTGATGACGAACAGCGCTTTGTGGGTGTACAGCGACAACGTGCCGGGAACGTCTTCGAAGACAGCGTCTAGGTACAGGTCGCGGAGCGCGTCTCGCCGCTCGATGCTTCCCGGGGCGGCGCCGGGTGCGGCGTCCAGGAGCCGTGCCTCTGCGTCCTCGATCGAGGACGGTGCGTCGAAGGTCGGGGCCGCCCCGGTGATCGGTTCAGGGTAGGACAGGCCCAAGTACAGGCCCTGCCACGGCTCGGGCGACACGGGCACCGACTCGTTCGAGCCGTCTGTCACGTCCGCGCGTGCGCCGTCGAGGATCGCCATGACGCCGGCATGGACGCCGACCGCGATCGCGACGGAGAGGACGCCGATCAAGGCGGCGCGGAGGAAGCGCCATCGTATCGGGCGATTGATCCACCAGAGCATTGCCACCGCGGCCGCCACTCCTACCCCGGCGACGCTGTCGAACAGCCCGGTCATGCCGGCGAGCAGGACAACGAGCGCGCTCGCTCCGATGAGCCGCGATGTCGAGAGCCGGTAGGTGCTGAAAAGGAGCAGGAGCGACAGCGCCAGGAATGTCATGGAGGCAGGGATGCCGTACAAGGCATAGACGCGGATCGTGCTCACCTCGTCGGACAGACCGTATTCGGTGCCGAGGAGGATCGTGCCGTTGTTGAGGAGCCACGTCATCGGGGGCAGGAGCACCAGGGCGTATCCGGCGCGGGCCCGGCGGAAGATGCGGGCGACGGCCGTCGGCAGCCAGACCAGGGGCAGCGCGATGAGCAACGCCTGAGCGATCGCGAGTCCGGGGTACGGAGACTCCGCGCCGGTGATGCGGCTCATCAGGCTGGCCAGGACGTAGGTGCCGGGATCGTCCTCCCACGCGGACGGTGCCATCGCGCCGGCAGTCGGCACCTGCATCTGCGGTGAGCCAGTACCCGCCTCCTTCACGAGGAGCACGCCGGTCTCGCGATAGGCGTCGTAGGTCGCATGCAGCTCGGCATCACGTTCGGGATGCCAGCGGAGCTCCGGCATGTTGACCACGACGGCCAAGGACACGATCGCCAACGCGAGCCCGACGAGAAGGAGGAAGAGGCTGGTCGACCGCGGCCAGAATCGGTTGTCGGCCGGGCCCGGGCCCTCCTCCGCTGAGATGTTGCGAGCCATGGGGTCCATTCGATTCAGATCATTGACAAGCCTATGCGCGCGGCGGTCTGGCCTCCGCTGCGGCGCGCTACGAACTCTCGGCACGCTATGAAAGCGTCGCCCAGGCCCCGAAGGCGCCACCTGGTGACGACTGGTTGGTCCCGATGGCCGCACCATTGGGCTTGATCGCGTACAAGGCGATGATGTTGCCCACCACGAGCGGCGAGATGGGACTGGCGACCGTCTCTCCAGAACCGGCCTGGACCCACCCGCCGGGCGCTTGAGGTTCGAACCCTGTACTGGTTCCCCACGCGTCGCCCGTCTCCGTTCGCAGGTAGACAGAATACCCATCGATCAGTTGAACGACGCCTGGAGGGGCATCCGGGATCGCGGACGCGCCGGAGCCGAGGTTCACCCATGAATCGAATGCAGCGCCGGGAGAAGCCTGCGTCACGGTGGCAACGGTCGAACCCGCCGTGGCGAACAAGCGCACGCGCCCCGATTGCAGAAACGCCTTCGGCGCGGACGTCACGCCGGCGCCGTTCGTGCCGATCGTCGACCAGCTACTGAACACCGAACCAGGTGAGGCCTGAGCTGAACCGACGATCTGGGCGCTTCTGTTCAGTGTGTAGAGCGCGACACGATCATCGGCGAATCGCACGAGCGCGGGCTTGCGGGAGAGATTCGTGGCTCCGCTCCCGATCGATGTCCACGTGCCGAAGTTTGAGCCTGGCGAGCTTTGCGCGACTCCCGCGACGGTCCCTGCAGTGGTAGCGGCATAGACGCCGATCGTGCCGTTCGAGAACTGTGTCACGGAGGGGTCGCTGTCGATTCCGCCGCCTTGGCTACCGATCGTAACCCAGCCCCCGAACGCGCCGCCCGGAACGGATTGCGCGGAGCCGGCGATAGTTCCGGCGGAGGTCCTTGCATAGACCGCGATCACCCCGCTGGCGAGGACGATGACAGCGGGCTCACCGACGAGACCCGGTGAGCCGGAGCCGAGCGGTGACCACACCGAGAAAGAGCCTCCCGCCTGTGATTGAGTGGCGCCCCACAGCTGGCCGTCCTCTCTGATCGTGTACAGGGAGATGCGGGACTGTGCGTCGATGATCGGAACCACTCGCCGCCCGACCGTGGAGACCTGCGACTGCTGCGGCAAAGGCGCGTAGTGGACGAGCGGCCACGGGTCCGTATGCGTTCTCGATGAGGACGTCCAGATCTCCAAGTGGAGATGATTGCCGTCGGACTGGCCTGTCGAGCCGACCAGCCCGATGACCTGTTGGGGAGTCACGGTCTGACCGCTTGTCACAGTGAGAGCAGACATGTGCGCATAGAAGCTATGCCAGCCCGATGCGTGGCGTATCAGGACGGAGTAGCCGGCCCAGGATTGTCCCGCCGCGTTCCATGACGCATCCACGACAACACCGGCTGCCACGGGGTGTACGTTCGTACCTGCGCTTCGCGCGTAGTCGATTCCTTTGTGGAGCCCATCATCGTACTCGGAGTACCAGTATCCGTAGTATCGCGATGGGTCTGACCGCACCTCTAACGGGTGCCACCATGTCTCGGCGGCGTGGGCTGCCGGAGCAGAAGCGAGAGACGTGTACGTGAGTGCGGCCGCCGCGACTATCGTTGCTCGAAGTGCCGATCGACGGGACACCATGACCTTTTGCGGACCACTCGTCTCGTTGACACACATGGGCCCTAGTGTGACACGAGCGCTCCTCCGAAGCGTTCAGGGGATCCGGGCTAAGCTCGTCGTCGATCACGATCGGGAGACGCTTCCGCGCGCCGCGAACGTGCTCTCACCACAGGGAGGACAACCAGGGTGCTCGATCTGCGTCAACGCGCGGTGCTCGGCGAGGAGCCTGCGACTCCGGTGTCCGCGGTGCGTCTGATCGGCGTGGCGATGCTCCTCGCGGCGATCCTCGGCGTGCTCGAGATGTTCGGGGCAATCGGCGACGGATACTTCGCAGGCTGGGGCGATCACTTCGTCCTGTCGCCGGAGGGATTGAGTTGGGCGCACCCCGGAGCGTTCCTGAACGACTGGTTCATGGAGGCCGCACCGCAGCCGCATTGGTTCTTCGACGCCATGACCTACGCGGGCGAGTCGCTCGGCGTCCTCTCTCTTTTCTATGCAGTGTTCTGGGCTCTCGGACTGGTCGCCTTCGGCGCGGCCACGGCGCTGCTCGCATACCGGTTCGTGCCCGCTGCTCCGATCGCCGCTGCCCTCGGCGTGACCCTCGTCACGGCCGTCACTCCGTGGATGATCGGCGGCACCGGTTCTCCGGTCATCGCACAGGCACTGCCGGCGGTGCTCTCCGCCCAACTGATCTATCTCTTGATCGCGGGTCTGCTCACCGAGCGGCGGCTACTCGTCGTGCTGCTCGCTCCGGCCATCGCGATCGTGCACGTGCAGCAGGGCTCCATCGCGATCGTGCTTCTCGTGGCGATGCTTGTCGTGGAGGGCGTCCGACTCCGCAAGCTCGACTGGGCGCTCGTGCTGGCTCTTGTCCTGACCGGCGCCTTCGTCGTGTTCGGACTCACGATCCGGCCGATCGCGTCGAACCTGCAGGACTTCGTCGCCATCTGCGATCAGATCATCGTCTACCACTGCGCGGCGCACATGTGGAGCAACGCGGAACACTACTCGACGATCGGATTGATCGTCCTGACCTGTCTCAGTGCGTTCGTCGTCCCGCGCTCCTCGAGGTGGATCTGGTTCACGACGGTGGGCCTCGCGACGCTCGGCTACGCCGGCGGCTATGCCGCCGATGCGCTCCGGATCCCGCTCCTCGACACTCTGGCTCAGGGAGTCAATGTTTATCGTCTCGGCGCGTTGCTGCTTCCCTTCGCGATGTGGGGGGCCGTCGCTCCACTGCTGGTGCGGCTTCGTGGCTGGCTGGCGGTGCTCCTGATCGCGGTCTGCGGTGCGGCGTGGTTCGGCTTCCTGATGGCTCCGGGCTGGCCGACGCCGTCGCGCAGGTGGCTCGTCCTGATGGTTGCCGCTCTCGTCGTTCCCGCGTTCGTCTTCCTTCTCTGGACACGGCGATCCAGAGGGTCGGATCTCGCCACGCGCTCCCGGGCGACGCGCGTGAGCGCACTGTCGGCGGGACTCCTCGTCGTCATGGTCACGGCGGTCCTGGGCGGCCTGACCGTCCGAGTTCCCAACTTCGCGTTCATCCAGGATGCGAACTTGCGCGCGTGGGGCGAGCAGGTTCGCGACGCGGTGCCGGAGGGCAGCGTCCTGGTGGCATCGCCGCGGTCGGAGTGGGTGAAGCTCGTGACGCAGCGCGCGGTGATCGCAGACTGCAAGGACATCCCCTATGGAGGTCCGGCGTGGCAGGAATGGCACCGCCGCATTGCTTTCCTCGGCGGCTACGAGCAATGCGTCGCCCCCGGACCGCTGCTGTACGATCAGCTGCCGGCCCGCGCTCTCGTCGATGTCGCCGACCAGTTCCGCAGCGACTTCATCGTCGTGAATCCTGCCGCGGAACCGACCGCGGAGGCGCTCGAGGAACTCGGCTGGACCCGAGTCGTCACGATCGTCGGGGGCTCGGGAGGCGAGCTCCTCCAGCGGCCCAACTGAAAGGCGTTGCACGCGCATGGATCTCCTCATCGTCGGCTCCGGCTTCTTCGGGCTCACCATCGCCGAGCGGGCCGCGGCATCCGGCCGCACGGTCACCGTCATCGACCGCCGCCATCACATCGGCGGCAACGCCTACAGCGAGGACGAGGCCGAGACCGGCATCGAGGTGCACCGCTACGGCGCGCACCTGTTCCACACGTCGAACGCGACGGTGTGGGAGTACGTGAACCGCTTCACGACCTTCACCGACTACGTGCACCGCGTCTACACGAACCACAAGGGCGTCGTGTACCCGCTGCCGATCAACCTGGGGACGATCAACCAGTTCTTCCGGGCCGCGTACTCGCCCGACGAGGCGCGTGCGCTCGTGCACGAGCTCGCCGGCGAGTTCGACGCGAAGGACGCCGCGAACCTCGAGGAGAAGGCGATCGCCCTGATCGGGCGCCCGCTGTACGAGGCGTTCATCCGCGACTACACCGCCAAGCAGTGGCAGACCGCGCCCACCGAGCTGCCGGCCGAGGTCATCAGCCGCCTGCCGGTGCGCTACACGTACGACAACCGCTACTTCAACGACGCGTGGGAGGGCCTCCCGGCCGACGGCTACACGGCGTGGCTGGAGCGGATGGCCGACCACCCGAACATCGAGGTGAGGCTGTCGACCGACTTCTTCGACGAGTCGCAGCCGCTGAACAAGCGCGCCGCGGTCGGACAGCTGCCGATCGTGTACACCGGCCCCGTCGACCGCTACTTCGACTACGCGGAGGGCGAGCTGAGCTGGCGCACGCTCGACTTCGAGGAGGAGGTCCTGCCGGTGGGCGACTTCCAGGGGACGAGCGTCATGAACTACGCGGATGCCGACGTGCCCTACACGCGCATCCACGAGTTCCGGCACTTCCATCCCGAGCGCGCCGACCGGTACCCGGCCGACAAGACGGTGATCATGCGCGAGTTCTCGCGCTTCGCGAGCCGCGAGGACGAGCCCTACTACCCGGTGAACACGCCGGAGGACCGCTCCGGCCTCCTCGCCTACCGCGAGCTCGCCAAGGGCGAGCGGGACGTGCACTTCGGCGGACGCCTCGGCACGTACCAGTACCTCGACATGCACATGGCCATCGGCTCGGCCCTGTCGATGTGGAACAACCGGCTCGCGTGAGCACGACCCGGCGCGGCGGCTCGACGCCGCGCGCACAGACCGGACACGACCAGAAAGGCCTGATATGACCGATCGCATCGGCATCGTCGGAGGCGGCATCGTCGGCATCGCGCTGGCCAGGGCACTGTCGGCGCGCGGCGACGCGGTCACCGTGCTCGAGAAGGAGCAGCGCCTGGCCGGGCACCAGACCGGTCACAACTCCGGCGTCGTGCACGCCGGCCTGTACTACAAGCCCGGCTCGCTCAAGGCCACGCTGTGCGCGAAGGGCCGCGCGTCGATCCGCGAGTTCTGCCAGGAGAAGGCGCTGCCCTACCGCGAGGTCGGCAAGCTCGTCGTCGCCGTCGACGAGTCGGAGCTCGGCGCCCTCGCCGAGATCGAGCGGCGCTCGATCGCCAACGGCGTGCCCGATCTGGCGCGCATCGACGACGTGGCCGCGCTCCGCGACGTCGAGCCGCACGTGGCGGGCATCGCCGCCGTCCACTCGCCGCACACGGCGGCCGTGGACTACGCCACGATCACCGAGGCGATGGCCCAGGACGTGCGGCGTGCGGGTGGCGAGATCCGGCTCGGGCACGAGGTCACCGGCATCCATCGCGAGGGCGACAGCGTGCGTGTGACGACACCGGTGTCGGAGGACGTGTTCGACCGGCTCGTCGTGTGCGCGGGGCTGCAGTCCGACGTCGTGGCGCGGCTCGTCGGCGCGGACCCGTCGCCGAAGATCCTCCCGTTCCGCGGCGAGTACTGGGAGCTCGCGCCCGAGCGCACCGACCTCGTCAAGGGCATGATCTACCCGGTGCCCGACCCGCGCTTCCCGTTCCTCGGCGTGCACTTCACGCGCGGCGTCTACGACAACGTGCACGTCGGCCCCAACGCCGTGCCGGCGCTCGCGCGCGAGGGCTACCGCTGGCTGTCGGTCTCGCCCAAGGACACGTGGGAGTCGCTGCGGTGGCCGGGCGCGTGGCCGCTGGCCAAGCAGCACTGGCTCATGGGCGTCGACGAGATCAGCGGATCGCTCATCAAGCCCCTGTACTTCAAGAAGGCGCAGCGGTTCGTGCCCGAGCTGCGGATGTCGGACCTCGCCCACAAGACCGGCGCAGGCGTGCGCGCGCAGGCGTGGGGTCGCGGCGGCGAGCTGCTCGACGACTTCGCGGTCGACCGGCTGGGCCCCGTGACGCTGCTGCGCAACGCGCCGTCGCCCGCCGCGACCAGCAGCATCGCCATCGCCGAGCACGTCATCGAGCACTACCTCGACGTCGCCGCTTGAGCGCCGTGTCCGGACGAGCGGTCCTCGGGCGGCGTCGGCGACGCGTCCTAGACTCGTCATCGTGAGCACAGCGACCGTCGGCGCCCCGGGGTCCCCCCGGCGCTACCTGCACTCGCTGTGGCTGCTGTCGGCGCGCGACCTGCGGGTGCGCTACGCCACCAGCGCGCTCGGCTACGTGTGGTCGGTGCTCGACCCGCTCGTGATGGCCGCCATCTACTGGTTCGTCTTCACGCTCATCTTCCATCGTGGCGACCGCATCGGCGCCGAGCCGTACATCGTGTTCCTCGTCACGGCGCTGCTCCCCTGGGTGTGGTTCAACACGTCGGTCACCGACTTCACGCGCGCGTTCCGCAAGGACGCGCGCCTGGTCCGCTCGACGTCGATCCCGCGGTCGATCTGGGTGGGCCGCATCGTTCTCAGCAAGGGCATCGAGTTCCTGCTGTCGATCCCCGTGCTCGTGGCCTTCGTGGTCTTCGCCGGCGCGAGCGTCGGCTGGGGCGTGCTGTGGTTCCCGGTGGGGGTGCTGCTGCAGACGATCCTGCTCGTGGGGCTGGGCCTGCTCGTCGCGCCGCTGTGCGTGCTGTGGGGTGACCTCGAGCGCACGACCCGCCTGATCCTGCGGGCGCTCTTCTACGCGTCGCCGGTGATCTACGGCATCCAGGATCTGCCCGGGATCTTCGCCCAGCTCGCCGTCTTCAACCCGCTGGCGGGCATCTTCACGCTCTACCGCGTGGGCTTCTTCCCCGGCCAGTGGGACACCCTCGCCGTCGTCGCGAGCGCCGTCGTGAGCATCGGGGTCCTGGCGCTCGGCGTCTCGGTGTTCCGGCGGCTCGAGAGCCCTGTCCTGAAGGAGCTGTGATGGCAGACCCCGTCGCGATCCGCGTGGAGGGACTCGGCATCCGGTTCCGCCGCAACCGGCGCGGGCGCCGCAGCCTCAAGGATCTCTTCGCGGGCTCGTCGCGGCGCAGTCGTCCGGACGAGTTCTGGGCGCTGCGCGACGTGTCGTTCGACGTGCTGCCCGGGGAGTCGATCGGTGTCGTCGGCCGCAACGGCCAGGGCAAGTCGACGCTCCTCAAGCTCGTCGCGGGGGTGCTGCTGCCCGACGAGGGGAGCGTCACGGTCCACGGCGGCGTCGCGCCCCTCATCGAGATCACCGGCGGCTTCGTGGGCGACCTCACCGTGCGCGAGAACGTGCGGCTGACGGCGGGGCTGCACGGGATGCCGCGGGCCGAGGTCGCGCGCCGCTTCGACGACATCATCTCGTTCGCCGAGATCGGCGACTTCGTCGACACCCCCTACAAGCATCTGTCGAACGGCATGAAGGTGCGCCTCGCCTTCTCGGTGGTGTCGCAGCTGGACGAGCCGGTGCTGCTCGTCGACGAGGTGCTCGCGGTGGGCGACAGGGCCTTCCGCGAGAAGTGCTACCGGCGCATCGACGAGCTGCTCGAGGGCGGCCGGACGCTCTTCTTCGTGTCGCACAACGAGCGCGACCTGCGGCGCTTCTGCCGGCGCGGGCTCTACCTCGACAAGGGGCGCCTCGCGATGGATGCGCCGATCGCCGACGTGCTCGACCGTTACAACGCCGACTACAACGAGTAGGCGCCCGCGCGGGCGCGGGTCACTGCTCAGCGGGTGCGGGCAGGGGCGGCATGGGCTGCCACGTGGCATCCTTCGCGATGCGACGCCCGTCGCGGATGCCGCGGAACAGGTTGCTCGTGCCGCGCACGGTGCGCTCGACGAACGCGAGCCGGATGAGCTCCTTCACGAAGGTCAGCGCGGTGCCGGCGCCGAACAGCACCGGCTGATAGACGCCGAGGCTGCGGTAGTACTGCTTCATGTGCCCGCGGTTGCGCATGATGTAGTACCGGTACGCGTTGCTCGAGGCGTTCATGTGGCGCACGCCCATGTCCCACTGCCGGATCTCGCGCGTGCGGCGCAGCACGAACTCGTTCACGATCACCGAGGTGGTCGTGCGCGACGCGAGCCAGCCGTACATCTGGTCGTCCCAGTAGATGAAGAAGCGCGGATCGGGCAGGCCGATCCGCTGCACGATGTCGCGGTGGATGAACATGCCCTCGAAGCAGCCCGAGTTCATCTCCTTGTAGCCCGAGGCGTCGAAGCCGGAGGGGGCGAAGGGGATCGGGATGCCGAGGGGCTCGGCCACGCGGTACTGCCAGTAGAACTCGCTGCCGTCGTAGTCGTAGCGGCGGCCCTGGATGCTGCGGAAGCGCGGCGCCCACTTGCCCATCTTGGCGAGGCCGTCGGGGATGACCTCGACGTCGTCGTCCATGAGCCAGATCCACGTGGAGCCGAGCTCGTAGGCCACGCGGGTGCCCTCGCTGAAGCCGCCGGAGCCGCCGGTGTTCTCGTCGAGCCGCCGGTAGACGAGCTCGGTGCCCAGGCGCGGGCGGAACGACTCGACGACCTCGCCGGTGTCGTCGGTGGACGCGTTGTCGACGATCACGAGGTGTCCGGGCTTGGGGTCCATGCGCACGATGCTCTCGAGCAGGCGCGAGAGCAGTCCCGAGCGGTTGAACGTCACGACCGCGATGGTCGCCGAGGCGGGGTCGAACGCCTCCGGGCTGGGCGAGGTCGACGCGTGCGCGTCGACGGTGTCGGCGGAGGAAGTCATAGCGACCCGAGTCTACCGGGCCGGGCTCGACGGATCCTGGGCATGCGGCAGGTCGGGACCGGCGATGCGCGCGTCGAGCCGCTCGCGCCACGAGCGGGCGTGGCCGGCGCGGACCGCGCAGATCACGAGCAGCAGCCAGCCGGGCCCCGAGAGCGTGAAGCTCTCGAACAGCGAGTCGACGAGGAGGGCGACGAGCAGCAGCGGCGTCCACGCGTAGACGATCGATCGGCGCTCGCTCGCGATGAGCCACGAGCGGACGAGCGCGAAGCCGGTCAACGCGAAGAACAGCAGCAGGCCCACCCAGCCGAGCTGCAGCAGCACGTCGAAGTACGCGCTGAGCGCGCTCGCGTGGCTCTCGCGCAGCACGTAGTTGATCGAGGCGAACGGGAACTCGCGCGCCGCCCACGGCCCGAACCAGCCGAACCCGTGCACCGGCTCGAGGCGCACGTAGCCGAGCAGGTTCTCCCAGAGGACGGCGCGCGTGGAGAAGTCGCTGCCCGCGCCGAGCCACGCGATGATCGGATGCCGCGCCGCGTAGCCCACGATCAGCCCCACCGCGACGGTGGCGCCGAGCCCCCACTGCCACGCGCTGCGACGCTGCGGGCGCGCGCCCCGCACGAGCGTGAGCGCGGCGGATGCCGCGGCGACCGCGAGAGCGAGGACGCCCACCGTCGGCGAATCGGACAGGAGCGCCGCGACGCTCCCGAGGACGACCGAGAACAGCGACAGCCCCGGCGGCACCGACTGCGTGCGGTACTCCACGAGGAACGTGATGAGGGCGACCACGGCCACGAAGCCGAGCAGGTTGCGCGTGCCGAAGATGCCCTGGATCGGCCCCGCCTGGGCGATGGCGCCCTGGATGCCGAGGAAGCGGAAGGGCGTGTCGAGCAGGATGCCGGAGAGCACCTCCAGCGCGAGCGAGATCGACAGCAGCCAGCGCATGACGTCGCCGAGGGCGCGCAGGGTCTGCAGCGTGTCGCGGATGTGGCCGATCGTGACCCCGAGGAGCGCGATCCCGGCGGCCGAGACCCAGCTCCAGAAGCTCAGCGTGCGGTCGGTGCTCCAGAAGACGCTGATGAGCGCCCACGCGAGGAACACCACGAGAGTGGAGGGCACGAGGCGCACGAGCGAGATCTCGCGGCGCCGGACGAACAGCACGACCGCGCCGATGACCCCGAGCGCGGCGACGATCGTGACCGCCGTGACGCGCCCGGCGAGGCGCTCGATCGCGAACGAGGAGAACACGGCCGCGAACACCGCGATCGTGTAGGCGCGCGCGAACGCCGCCGAGTCCAGGAGCGTCCACAGCCTCCCGTGCGTCGTCTCGTTCACCGATCCGCCCCCCGACATGGCCGGCCCGTCACGTCGCCCGGTCGGCGCGGCGCTCGCCCTGCTCGCCGGAGAGGCGCTCCCCCTGCTCGCCGGCGAGGCGCTCCTCGGTGCGCCCGCGGCCGACGAGCGGCGCCTGCTTGATCTTGAACGCGAGCATGACCAGGAAGAACCAGCCCCAGCCCACGAGCGGCCCCGACTCGGCGACGCCCTGCACGATGAGGAGCGCCGCGGTGAGGGTCGGCAGCAGCGTGATGGGGGAGTAGGGGCGATCGGCGACGAGATCCCAGCGCGGACGGTCGACCGCGAAGAACCACGAGCGCCACACGAACGCGAGGTAGGCGAGGGCCATCAGGGCGACGCCGACGACGCCGAGCTGCAGCAGCACGTCGAGCCACATGTCGTGCGCCTGCATGACGGTCTGCCCGTGGTCGACGATCCAGCGGTCGAACGCGGGCTCGGTGGGCACCCACGGCGTGGAGAAGCCCCAGCCCGCGACGGGACGCTCTATGGCGCGCTCCCACACGGCGGCCCAGATGCCCTGGCGGCCGGTGAGGTCGGACGAGCGGCCGAGGAGCGCGAACAGGGTGTCGCGCAGCGCCCACGCCGCGGCGAGGCCGCCGAGGGCGACGAACGCGAACGCGAGGTAGTAGCGCGTGCGCTGCCCGGGGCGGCGCGTCGTGCGCATGAGCAGGACCGTCACGAGGACCGCGGCGACGAACGCGGCGGCGACGAACGCCGTGGCCGAGCCGGCGCGCAGCATGAGATATGCCGACAGCAGCATCCACCCCGCCAGCAGCATGCGCCGCGGGGC
>NZ_JBDIAB010000024.1:0-23072 GCF_039812165.1 Microbacterium sp. | reverse complement strand
GATCGCCGCCGTCGGCCCGATCACCGCGGCGCCGCTGCGGGACGCCGACCTGCCGGTGCTCCAGGCGGAGCGCGGGCGGCTCGGCTCGCTCGTGCGGGCCGCGGCGGCGCACTTCGGCGGCGGCGGCGCACCGACGGCGCGGACCGCCGCGGGCGTGCTGCAGCTGCGCAGCGGCGGCGCGTGGATCGACGACCGCTTCGTGCCGCTCTCGCGCACCGGCGTGCAGGTGCTGGGCGCGCTGTTCGACGCGCGCGGCGGCGTCGTGCCGCGCGTCGACCTGCTCGAGGCGCTGCCCGGCACGGGCCGCAACGACCACGCCGTCGAGATGGCGGTCGCGCGCGTGCGCGAGAGCCTCGGCCCCGGCATCGTGCAGACCGTCATCAAACGCGGCTACCGGCTGCAGATCGAGGAGGACGACGAATGACGACGCTCGTCGCGTGTTCACACGGCACCCGTTTCGCCGAGGGCCGCGCCGCGGTCGCCGAGCTCGTCGCGCGGGTCGCCGACCTGCTGCCCGACATCCGCGTCGTGCCCGCCTTCGTCGACGTCGAGGAGCCGAGTCTCGCCCACGTCCTCGACGCCCTGCCGCACGGGGAGCCCGCCGTGGTGGTCCCGCTGCTGCTCTCGCGCGGATACCACACCGGTGTCGACATCGCGCGCGCCGTCGCGGCGCGCTCGGGCACGGCGGCCTCCGCGCCGCTGGGCCCGCACGAGCTGCTCGCCGACGTGCTCGCCGACCGCCTCGCCGAGGTCGCCGGGGGCGACGGGGGCCGCCGACCGGGCGATCACGTCGTGCTCGCGGCCGCGGGCTCGTCGGCTCCCATCGCCGTCGAGGACGTCGCCCGGCTGCGTGACCTGCTCGCGGAGCGTGTGCCCGCGCCGGTCACCGTCGGCTATGCGGCCGGAGCGTTCCCCCGCATCGGCGAGGCGATCGCGGACGCCCGCGCCGCCGGCGCCCGCAGGGTCGTCGTCGCCAGCTACGTGCTGGCGCCCGGTCACTTCGCGAACCTCGTCGCGGATGCCGGCGGCGACGCGGTCACCGCTCCGCTCGGCCCCGACCCGCGCATCGCCGAGCTCGTCGCCCTGCGCTTCCGCGCCGTGCCGGTCGTCCGCGGCAGCTGAGAGCCCCGCGCACGCCGGAAGGCCGGTGGCTCCGGGGGAGTCACCGGCCTTCCGACCCGAGGAGTCAGCCGCCGACCGTGACCGGCTCGCCGACGGGCTGCGCCGGAGCCGAGCCGGAGGCGGGTGCCGACGGCATCCCCGTCGGAGCGTGCATCGCGTGCGAGCCGCGTGCGCGTCGCACGCCCGGCGTCCGCGGCGCTGCGGTGCGGCCGTGCGTGACGTAGAGCGTGAGCCCGACGAAGCTGAGGCCGCCGATGAGGTTGCCCACCACGGTGGGGATCTCGTTCCAGATCAGGTAGTCCCACAGCGTGAAGTCCGCGCCGAGCAGCAGACCCGAGGGGAAGAGGAACATGTTGACGATCGAGTGCTCGAAGCCCATGTAGAAGAACAGCATGATGGGCAGCCACATGCCGATGACCTTGCCGGCGAAGCTGTCGGACGCCATCGCCATCACGACGCCGGTCGAGACCATCCAGTTGCACAGGACGCCGCGCACGACGAGCGTCAGCATGCCCGCCATCCCGTGCTCGGCGTAGCCGACGGTGCGGCCGTGGCCGATCTCGCCGATCGCGTGCCCCACCGCGCTGGGCTCGGTGGAGAACCCGTACGTGAAGTAGATCGCCATGAGCACCGCGACGAGGAACGCGCCGGCGAAGTTGCCGAGGAACACGAGGCCCCAGTTGCGCAGGACGCCGCCGACCGTGGCGCCCGGCCGCTTGTCGAGCCAGGCGAGCGGGGCGAGGGTGAAGACGCCGGTGAGCAGGTCGAACCCCATCAGGTACAGGAGCACGAAGCCCACCGGGAACAGCACCGCTCCGAGCAGCGGCTGACCGGTCTGCACCGACACCGTGACGGCGAAGGCGGCGGCGAGGGCGAGGATCGCGCCGCCCATGACGGCGCGGAGGAAGGTGTCACGGGTGGACATGAGGATCTTGGACGCGCCGGCATCCACCATGCGCGTGACGAGTTCGGCGGGTTTCACGTAGGACATGCGGGCCTCCGGAGAAGGTGGGCGGGAGTCGTGGGCTCCAGCATGCGACGCGCGGGTTTCGGTCGCGTGCGGCCGGTGTTGCCGCGCGGGAAAGGTCCGCTCACAACGGCGGACGCGCGTCGTGAGGACGGGCGGCCATGGTGTTCCGGCGCACTGTCTGCTAAAGTTGAGTCTGAAAGGCTCAACTTTGAGCCGCAAGACTTCAGGAGAACGAATGAACGCACAACCGCAGCCCGGACAGGAGGAGCAGAAGAGCCCCCTGGAACAGTTCGGCATCAACCTCACCGACCGCGCGCGACAGGGCAAGCTCGACCCCGTCATCGGACGCGACAGCGAGATCCGGCGGGTCAGCCAGGTGCTCACCCGCCGCACCAAGAACAACCCGGTGCTCATCGGCGAGCCCGGCGTCGGAAAGACCGCCGTCGTCGAGGGGCTCGCCCAGCGCATCGTCGCGGGCGACGTCGCCGAGAGCCTCAAAGACAAGGAGCTCGTCACCCTCGACATCTCCGCGCTCGTCGCCGGCGCCATGTACCGCGGCCAGTTCGAGGAGCGCCTCAAGAGCGTCCTCAAGGAGATCACCGAGTCCGACGGCCGCATCATCACGTTCATCGACGAGCTGCACGTCCTCATGGGCGCCGGCGGCGGCGAGGGGTCGGTCGCGGCATCCAACATGCTCAAGCCCATGCTCGCGCGCGGCGAGCTGCGCCTCATCGGCGCGACGACGCTCGACGAGTACCGCGAGTTCATCGAGAAGGACGCCGCGCTGGAGCGCCGCTTCCAGCAGGTCTACGTCGGCGAGCCCAGCGTCGAGGACACCGTCGCGATCCTCCGCGGGCTCAAGGGGCGCTACGAGGCGCACCACGGCGTGACGATCAGCGACAGCGCGCTCGTCGCCGCGGCATCCCTCTCCAACCGCTACATCCCGTCGCGTCAGCTGCCCGACAAGGCGATCGACCTCATCGACGAGGCCATGAGCCGGCTCAAGATGGAGATCGACTCGAGCCCGGTCGAGATCGACCAGCTGCGCCGCCAGGTCGACCGTATGCGCCTCGAGGAGCTCGCGCTGAAGAAGGAGAAGGACGACGCGTCGAAGGAGCGGCTCGCCAAGCTGCGCGAGCAGATGGATGCCGCGCAGTCCGAGCTCAAGACCCTCGAGGCGCGCTGGGAGCGCGAGCGCGCGGGCCTCAACCGCGTCGGCGACCTCAAGAAGCGGCTCGACGCGGCGATCACCGAGCGCGACCTGGCGCTGCGCGAGGCGAACTACGCGAAGGCGTCGAAGCTCGAGTACGAGACCATCAAGAAGCTGCAGGAGGACCTCGTCGAGGCCGAGCGCGCCGAGGCGGACCCGTCCGAGGAGCGCATGGTCAACGAGCAGGTGACCGACGAGGACATCGCCGCCGTGATCGCGGCGTGGACCGGCATCCCGGTCGGCAGGCTCATGCAGGGCGAGAGCGAGAAGCTCGTGCACCTCGAGGCCGAGCTGGGCAAGCGGCTGATCGGCCAGAAGGACGCCGTGAAGGCCGTGTCGGATGCCGTGCGCCGCTCGCGCGCGGGCATCAGCGACCCGAACCGGCCCACCGGCTCGTTCCTGTTCCTCGGCCCCACCGGCGTGGGCAAGACCGAGCTCGCGAAGGCGCTCGCCGAGTTCCTGTTCGACGACGAGCACGCCATGGTGCGCATCGACATGAGCGAGTACGGCGAGAAGCACTCGGTCGCGCGCCTGGTCGGCGCCCCTCCCGGCTACATCGGCTTCGAGCAGGGCGGCCAGCTCACCGAGGCCGTGCGGCGGCGCCCCTACAGCGTCGTGCTGCTCGACGAGGTCGAGAAGGCGCACCCGGAGGTCTTCGACATCCTGCTGCAGGTGCTCGACGACGGCCGGCTCACCGACGGGCAGGGTCGCACGGTCGACTTCACGAACGTGATCCTGATCCTGACGTCCAACCTGGGCTCGCCGATCCTCATCGACCCGACGCTGTCGTGGGAGCAGAAGCGCGAGCAGGTCATGGCGCTCGTGCGCCAGGCGTTCCGGCCCGAGTTCCTGAACCGGCTCGACGACATCGTGATGTTCGCCGCGCTGTCGCAGGACGACCTCGCCCAGATCGTCGAGCTGTCGGTCGACATCCTCCAGCGCCGGCTGCGCGATCGCCGCCTGACGCTGGCCGTCACGCCCGACGCCCGCGCGTGGCTCGCCGAGCGCGGCTACGACCCGCTGTTCGGTGCGCGTCCGCTGCGCCGGCTCATCCAGTCCGAGATCCAGGACCGCCTCGCGATGGCGCTGCTGTCGGGCGGCGTGCGCGACGGCGACCTCGTCCGCGTCGACGTGGACGCCGCGGGCGGGGGTCTCGTGCTCACGAGCACGGGTCCGGCCGAGGCGTCCACCGCCTCGGACGCGGATGACGACGTGATCGAGGCCGAGCTCATCGAGTAGACGTGCGGGATGCCGGTCGGCGTGTCCGTCGAGCCGAAGGCGCCGGCATCAGGCGAGGTCGGGCACGTTTGCGGTCCCGCTTCGCGGACGAGAGCCGCTCGTGTGCGATGCGGAGCGCCGCTCGGCGCCCTAGGCGTCGACGAGGAGGGACTCGGCGACGGGACGCCGGGTGCGCGGCGCGTTCTCGCGCTCCAGGAGCGCGGCGGGGGCGGATGCCGGGTCGCCCAGCACGCCGGCAGCGATGACGGTCACCGGGCGGAGGTTCGCGGGCAGGTCGAAGGCGCCCCGGATCGCGTCGGCGACGAAGCCGCCCATCTGGTGGGTGTGCAGGCCGTCGGCGTGCGCCTGCACGGTGAGGAGTGCGGCCGCCTGGCCCGCGTCGTAGAGCGCCCACGGCCGCACGGTGCCGTCTTCGCCCGCGGTCTCGGCGAGCACCGCGACGAGCGCCGAGGCGTCGGCTGCCCACGAGCGGTTGAAGCCGGTGAGCGCGTCGAGGAGAGCGGCGTGCGCGGCGGTGCCGCGGCGCGCGACGATGAAGCGCACCGGCTGGCTGTTGTTGGCCGACGGCGCCCAGCGGGCGGCCTCGAGGGCGCTCGCGAGCGCGTCCTCGTCGAGGGCGGCGGACGCGTCGAACAGGCGCGTGCTCCAGCGTTCGGCGAGCACGTCCAGGATGGGCGCGTCGGTGGGTGCGGTGCGGTCGAGGATGCGGGTCATGGCGTCTCCGGGTCGGTGTTCTGCGGGCGGGACGCCGTCGGCCCATCCCCATTCAACCGAATGGACCTGTGCATTGTTCCCGAGCTGGCCGTGCGAAGGACGTCGCGCCGACCGTCGGCCCGACGCGTCCGGACGGCGCCAGGCGCGGCACGGACCGGACGCGACGACCGATGCGGGTCGCGGTCAGTCGAGCCGCTTGCCGATCGCGACGACCCCGGGAGCGTCCGCCTCAGCGGGAGCGAGCTGCCAGCGCTTGGCGGGGATGTCCTGCCCGGCCGCGGTGCGATGAGCGGGCATCGCGAGGGTCAGCGCGCCGTCCTGCTCGCCCGGAACGAGGTCGGCGTCGACCTCCAGCCCGTCGTCGAAGACGATGCGCACGCGGCCCGGGTCGGCGGGGACGGCGTCCCGCGCCTCGAGCCGTGCGCCGCGATAGAGATGGGTGTTGGTCGCGTGCAGGACGGTGTCGCTCATGCCCGAGACCTTACGCGTCCACGAGGGGGTGCCGGCGACTGACGCCGTCGGTGCCGGGTCGGGAGCGTCGGTCCCGCACCGCTCAGGCCTCGGTCGGCTCGGCGGCGGCACGGGCGAGCGCCGCGCGCACGACGCGCACCGCGGGCGACCGGGCGTACGAGAGGCGCGCGGACGAGAACACCTCGCGACGGGGGTCGCCGGGGAGCGGCGAGAGGTCCATGCGCGGCGTGATGCCCGACCAGAGGAGCTCGGGCAGGAAGCCCACGGCGTTGCCGTTGCGGATCAGGCGGATGTGGGCCATGAGGTCGGCGGTCTCGTAGCGCACGTCGGGCTCGAAGCCCGCCGAGCGGCACACCTGCTCGGCCCAGTCGCGCGTCACCGTGCCGGACGGCTCCATCACCCACGCCGCCGCGCGCGTGGACAGGAGCGCCTCGGCGGGGTCGGCGAATGCCGCCGCGCCGAGCGGCCGTGCGAGCGAGATCGCGTCGGATGCCAGCGGCACGCGGTCGAGGTCGAGCCGAGGCCGCCGCGAGCGACCGGGGTACTCCTCGGCGAGCGCGAGATCGACCTCGCGCGCGGCGACCGCGAGCAGGCCCCGCTCGGGCTCGCTCTCGGTCACCTCGACGCGGAGGTCGGGGTGGCCGGCGGCGAGGATGGAGAGCGTGGACGGGATGAGCGCGTGCGCCGCGGACTGGAGCACGGCGATCCGGATCGTGCCCACGACCGTCGACAGCGACTGGGCGACCGCGACCTCGGCGTCCTCGAGCCGCGCCAGGATCTCGATCGCGTGCGAGACGAGGACCTCGGCCTGCGGCGTGAGCTGCACGCCGCGTCCGGCGTGGGCGAGGAGCGGCACCCCGACGTCGCGCTCCAGCGCGCTGAGCTGCTGCGACACCGATGCGCGGCTGTACGAGAGGGCGTCGGCCACGGCCGCGAGCGTCCCGCGTCGGCTCAGTTCGACGAGGAGGCGCAGGCGACGGGCATCCAGCATCGTCCTCCGCAATCGTTCAGGAAAGCCAAACGAACCTCGTCGCAGTCGATTGATAGACGTGGACGACAGGTCTGGTTCAGAATGGCCAAACCCATACATGATCGTATACACACTCGTATGGAAGCACTAGCTCACTGGAGACCCAATGCCCACCGTCGATGTCACCCGAACGGCATCCTCTGAAGAGGTCGTCACCCTCGTCCGCCGCTGGCTGGAGGAGAGCAGGGAGTATCCGGTCGAGTCCGCCGCGCAACGGCTGGCCGAGGTCCTGAAGGACCCGAACGGCCTCGACTTCACGGTCGGCTTCGTCGACGGCGTCATGCGCCCGGAGGACGTGGACGTCGCCGGGCGGAAGCTGGCCGAGCTCTCCGACATCACCCCGCAGTTCCTTCCGTTCTATCTGCGCTCGGCGATCGGCGTCGGCGGCTTCATGGCGCCGCGGCTCCCCGCCGTGGTCGTGCCGATCGCACGCCGCGTGCTGCGCGCCATGGTCGGCCACCTCGTCCTCGACGCGACGCCCGCCAAGCTCGGACCGGCGATCGCGAAGCTCCGCAAGAGCGGCAACCGGCTGAACCTCAACCTGCTCGGCGAGGCCGTGCTCGGCGAGCGCGAGGCGGGCCGGCGCCTGAAGGGCACGTACGAGTTCCTCGCGCGCGACGACGTCGACTACGTCTCGATCAAGGTGTCGAGCGTCGTCAGCCAGCTGTCGATGTGGTCGTTCGACGAGGCCGTCGAGGACGTCGTCGGCAAGCTCACCCCGCTGTACGAGCTCGCCGCGCGCAGCGTGCGACAGGGCAAGGCGAAGTTCATCAACCTCGACATGGAGGAGTACCGCGACCTCGACCTGACGATCGCGGCGTTCACGCGGCTGCTCGACCAGCCGCAGCTGAAGGGCCTCGAGGCCGGCATCGTGCTGCAGACCTACCTGCCCGACGCGCTCGGCGCCATGCAGCACCTCCAGGAGTGGGCGACGAAGCGCCGCGCGGCCGGCGGCGCCCCCGTCAAGGTGCGCATCGTCAAGGGCGCGAACCTCGCCATGGAGGAGGTCGACGCCGCGGTGCACGACTGGCCGCTGGCGACGTACTCCACGAAGCAGGACTCCGACACGAACTACAAGCGCGTGCTCGACTGGTCGATGACGCCGGAGCGGCTGGATGCCGTCCGCATCGGCGTCGCCGGCCACAACCTGTTCGACGTCGCCTACGCGTGGCTCACGGCGAAGGCCCGCGGGGTCACCAAGGACGTCGAGTTCGAGATGCTCCTCGGCATGGCCACGGGCCAGGCCGAGGCCGTGCGCAAGGACGTCGGCCGGCTGCTGCTGTACACGCCCGTGGTCGACCCCGCCGAGTTCGACGTCGCGATCGCCTACCTCGTCCGTCGCCTGGAGGAGAACGCCAGCCAGGAGAACTTCATGTCGGCCGTGTTCGAGCTGGCCGACAGCGAGCCGCTGTTCACGCGTGAGCGGCAGCGGTTCGAGCGGTCGCTGTCGGCGCTCGAGGCCGACCGCGACGCCCCGCGACGCAACCGCCCGCAGAACCGCGCCGCCGAGCCGGACGGGCCGACCGGCACGGTGACGGGCTTCCGCAACGAGCCCGACACCGACCCGGCGCTCGGCGACAACCGCGCGTGGGGCCGCGAGATCCTCGCGCGCTCGGTCGACACCGACCTCGGCGTCGCGGCGATCGCCGCCGCGCGCATCGACGACGCGGCCCAGCTCGACGAGGTCATGCGCCGCACGCTCGCCGCCGCGGAGGAGTGGGGCCGTACGCCCGGCGAGGAGCGCGCCGCCGTGCTGCATCGCGCGGGCGAGATGCTCGCGGCCCGCCGCGCCCGGCTCATCGAGATCATGGCGCACGAGGCCGGCAAGACGATCGCCGAGGCCGACCCCGAGATCAGCGAGGCGGTCGACTTCGCGCACTACTACGCCGAACGGGCGAAGGAACTGGACGCCGTCGACGGCGCCGCGTTCGTCCCGTCCAAGCTCACCGTCGTCACGCCGCCGTGGAACTTCCCGGTGGCGATCCCCGCCGGCGGCGTGCTCGCCGGGCTCGCCGTGGGGTCGGGCGTCATCATCAAGCCGGCCAAGCTCACCCAGCGCTGCGGCGCGGTGATGGTCGAGGCGCTGTGGGACGCGGGCGTGCCGCGCGACCTGCTGGCGCTCGTCGACCTCGGCTCGCGCGACCTCGGCACGCAGCTCGTCGCGAGCCCCGACGTGGATCGCGTCATCCTCACCGGCGCCTACGAGACCGCGCAGCTGTTCCGCTCGTTCCGCAAGGATCTGCCGCTGCTGGCCGAGACCAGCGGCAAGAACGCGATCATCGTGACGCCGTCTGCCGACCTCGACCTCGCCGCCGCCGACGTCGCCAAGAGCGCCTTCGGGCACGCCGGCCAGAAGTGCTCGGCGGCGTCGCTCGCGATCCTCGTCGGCTCGGTGGCGGACTCGAAGCGCTTCGAGCGTCAGCTCGTGGATGCCGTCACCTCGCTCCGCGTCGGCTACCCGGCCGACCCCACCACGCAGATGGGCCCGGTGGTGGAGCCCGCGACCGGCAAGCTGCTCACCGCGCTCACGACGCTCGACGCGGGGGAGCGGTGGCTCGTCGAGCCGAAGCGGCTCGATGACAGCGGCACGCTGTGGTCGCCCGGCGTGAAGACCGGCGTCGCGCCCGGGTCGTACTTCCACCTGACCGAGTTCTTCGGCCCGGTGCTGGGGATCATGCACGCGAAGGACCTCGACGAGGCGATCGCGCTGCAGAACGCCGTCGACTACGGCCTGACGGCGGGACTGCACTCGCTCGACGCCGCAGAGCTCGCGGTGTGGCTCGAGCGGGTCCAGGCCGGCAATCTCTACATCAACCGCGGCATCACGGGCGCCATCGTACAGCGCCAGCCGTTCGGCGGCTGGAAGAAGTCCGCCGTCGGCGCCGGCGCGAAGGCCGGCGGACCGAACTACCTGTTCGGCCTCGGCGAGTGGGTCCCGGCCGAGCCCGCGGCGGTCGCGGCGGAGCTGTCCGACCTGTCGGCCCCGGTGGCCGACCTCGTGCGCGCGGCGCGCACGGTGCTCGAGGGCGACGACGGCGAGCGCCTGCTGGCGGCAGCGGCGAGCGACGAGCGCGCCTGGTGGAGCGGGTTCGGCATCGCCGAGGACGTCTCGCAGCTCGGCGTGGAGCGGAACGTGTTCCGCTACCGCCCCGCCGAGGTCGAGGTCCGCATCGCGGACGACGCGCCGCTGGCCGACGGCATCCGGGTCATCGCCGCCGCCCTGCGCAGCGGCGCGCCCGTGGTCGTCTCGTCCTCGGCCGTGCTGCCCGACGCGATCCGTCGCGCCGCCTCCGCGGGCGGACTGTCGATCGTCCGCGAGAGCGATCGCGTGTGGACCGAGCGGATCGCGGCCCGTCGCGCCGAGCCGCAGCGCGTGCGCCTCGTCGGCGGCGACCCGTCGGCGCTGTTCGAGGCGCTGGACGGCTCGCCCGACGTCGCCGTCTGGTCGCACCCGGTCACGAACGCCGGTCGCGTCGAGCTGCTGCCGTTCCTGCACGAGCAGGCCATCTCGATCACCAACCACCGCTTCGGCAACCCGACATCGCTGTCGTCGGGGGTCGTCTGAAAGACGTCGCGCTCCGGCGGCGTTCATATCACCAGGGAGAAAGCAGGAACCGATGAGAAAGTCACTTCTTCGTCGAACAACGCTGTTTGCCGCCGCGATCGTCTCCGCAGGAGCGCTCGCACTCGCAGGCTGCTCGTCGAACACCCCCGCCGCTGAGCCCAGCGACGACGCGGATGCCGGCACCGCCACGGTGCAGACCATCACCCCCGGCGTGCTGAAGATCGGCTCGCAGCAGTCCTACATCCCCGGCGAGTTCTTCGAGGAGGGGTCGGACCAGGTGCAGGGCTTCAGCGTCGACTTCCTCGACGAGATCGCCAAGCGCCTGGGGCTGAAGCCGGAGTGGACGCAGGTCGACTACTCCGCGATCATCACCGGTCTGCAGTCGGGACAGTTCGACATGGGCTCGGGCGGCATGAGCCCGAACCCCGATCGCCTCGCACAGGTCGACATGGTCGGCTACTTCCAGTCCGGCGCGACGTTCATCCTCCGCCAGGAGGACAAGGGCAAGTACACCGACGCGCAGTCGCTGTGCGGCGAGACCATCGGCATGCTCGAGGGCTCGTCGACGCTCGAGGCCGCGATCGCCAAGGAGAACGAGACGTGCGCGTCGCCGATCGTGATCGAGCACTACACGTCGACGCCGCTGGGTCTGCAGGGACTGCTGTCCAAGCGCATCACGGCCTACACGCCCGACGTCGCGCAGACGCAGTACATCGTGAAGCAGAACCCGGACGACTTCGTGCCGATCGGCGACTACACGCTCGTGGACTACCTGATCAACTACACGTTCACCAAGGAGAACACCCAGCTCCGCGACGCCGTCTACGACGCGCTGCAGGAAATGATGGACGACGGCACGTACGACGAGATCCTCACGAAGTGGGGCATCACCAGCGGTGGCCTGACGAAGCCGGCGCTCAACGGGGAGCTCGACGCGACCCCGTGACCCGTTCGTGCGGGCCCGTCGTCCGGCGGGCCCGCACGGGCACCCCGCGGCGCACGTCGCCGCGCTGCCCCCTCCGATGAAGGAGAAGCAATGACACGCACAGAGACTCTGGCCCAGACGCCAGAGGTGTATTTCCCCGTCCGTCACAAGACTCCGTGGGGTCAGATCCTCCAGGGCGGCATCGTCATCGTCCTCGTGGTCTGGATCGTCGGAGCGTTCGTCGCCTCCGGTGTGTTCGACTTCGCCACCGTCGCGAAGTACCTGATCGGCCCGCAGATCCTCATGGGTGTGTGGAACACGCTGACGCTCGCCACCCTGTCCACCGCGATCGCTCTCGTGCTCGGCACGATCGTGGCGCTCATGCGGATCTCGTCGAACCGGGTGCTGTCCACCGCGGCATCCGTCTACGTGTTCATCTTCCGCGGCACGCCGATGCTGGTCCAGCTGCTGATCTGGTTCTACGCGATCCCGCGCATGGTCGGGCAGGTGACCATCGGCATCCCGTTCACGGACATCGTGTGGGTCGACCAGCCCGCGAGCACGTTCTTCACGCCGTTCGTGGCGGGCCTGTTCGCCCTGTCGCTGGCCGAGACCGGCTACATGGCCGAGGTGATCCGCTCCGGCATCCTCGGCGTCGACGCGGGTCAGCGCGACGCGGCCAAGGCGCTGGGAGTGCCCAAGAGCAAGGTGACGATCCAGATCGTGCTCGCGCAGGCGATCCGCATCGTGATGCCCGCCACGGCGAACCAGTACATCATGATGATCAAGAACACCTCGCTCGCGTACACGATCGGGTACATGGAGATCCTGCTCACGGTGAGCCGCATCTACTACGCGAACTTCAAGTACCTCGAGCTGCTGCTCGTGGCCGCATTCTGGTACCTCGTGCTGACCGCCGTGATCACGGCGCTCCAGCATGTCCTCGAGCGCCGTTTCCCGGCGAGGTGATGTGATGACTGAACGCAAGCTCAAGATGGAGTCCGCCCACGTCTACAAGTCGTTCGGCGAGGTGAAGGTCCTCCACGACGTGTCGGTCAAGGTGCACGAGGGCGAGGTCGTCGCGCTGATCGGCCCGTCCGGCGCCGGGAAGTCGACGTTCCTCCGGTGCGTCAACAACCTGCAGCCGATCGACTCGGGCACCGTGGAGATCGACGGCGAGCTGATCGGCTACAAGAAGGTCGGCGACCAGCTCGAGGAGCTCCCCGACAAGGTCGCCTCCGCGCAGCGGGCCAAGGTCGGCATGGTGTTCCAGAACTTCAACCTGTTCCGGCACATGACCGCGCTCGGCAACGTCTCGTACGGCCAGATCGAGGTGCTCGGCCGCTCGCGCAAGGCGGCCGACGAGGTCTCTCGCGACCTCCTCGACAAGGTCGGCCTCAAGGGCAGGGAGGACCGGTACCCGGTGCAGCTGTCCGGCGGGCAGCAGCAGCGCGTGGCGATCGCCCGGGCCCTCGCGATGGACCCCGCGATGATCCTGCTCGACGAGCCCACGAGCGCACTCGACCCCGAGCTGCGCGTCGAGGTCGCCCAGGTCATCAAGGACATGGCCGCCAGCGGCCGCACGATGCTCATGGCGACGCACGACATCCCGCTCGTGCGCGACATCTCGGACTACATCATCTTCATGGTGGACGGCCGGATCGTCGAGCAGGGGCCGGCGCAGAAGCTCCTGCACGACCCCGACAACGAGCGCACGAAGTCCTTCCTCAACAAGATGGGCGAGTGACAGCCGCGACCGACCTGTCCCGGGGTGGCCGCCTCGCAACGAGCGAGGGGGTCACCCCCGGCCGCGTCGGCCTCTACGCGTTGATGACGACGATCTGGGGATCGAGCTTCTTCTTCACGGCGATCGCGCTGCGCGCCTTCAACCCGTTCCTGCTCGTGCAGCTGCGGATGGTGCTCGCGACGATCGTGCTCGGCGTCTTCGTCGCGGCGACGCGCCGCCGCCTGCCGACGTCGGGCCGCATCTGGATGCACTTCGTCGTGCTCGGGTTCGTCAGCATCGCCTTCCCGTACGCGCTGCTCACCTGGGCGCAGGTGTGGGTGGACTCGTCGACGGCGATCGTGCTGTCGAGCACCACGCCGATCTTCGTCTTCCTGTTCGCCACCTTCGTCACGCGGACGGAGCGGTTCGAGGTGCTGCGGCTCGTCGGGATCGTCGTCGCGTTCGCGGGCGTGATCCTGCTCACCTCGGGGGGCGGCGGCTCGTCGGGCTGGTTCTGGCCGATGGTCATCGTGTTCACGTCGGCGGTGTACGCGGTCGCGAACATCTACACGCGCACGTTCGTCTCGTCGGTCGACCCGATGGTCACGGCGCTCCTGCAGCTCGGATTCGGCAGCCTGTGGCTCGCGCCCGTGACGACGCTGACGGGGAGCTGGCACGTCGAGGATCCCGGCATCCTGCCGATCCTCGCCGTGCTCGAGCTGGGACTCCTCGGCTCGGCGTTCGCGTACGTGCTGTTCTTCTTCTTCATCAAGACGTGGGGCTCGACCGCCACGAGCATCAACACCTATCTGCAGCCCGTGGTCGGCGTGCTCCTGGGCGTCGTCGTCCTCGGCGAGCGCCCGACGCCGCTGGGCGGCGTCGCGCTGGCGGTCATCGTCGTGGGCGTCGCGCTGTTCGGATGGTCGGGGATCCGCCGGCTCAGATCCGCGGGAAAGATGGATTGACTTCCGTATACAGAGATGCATACGGTAAGATGGACACCGTTCCGACGACCGTCTAAGGAGACGCATGTATTACTTCGGCTACTGCACGTACCTGCTCGACGAAGAGCGCGTGAAGTACATCCCTGAGGCCAAGACGATCACGAAGGCGAAGGCGCCCAACCACGAGATCCAGTTCCGCTCCGCCGGCGACCGCGAGGACCGCGGCTGGTGCCACCTCGCCGACCGCGGCTCCGCGTACGGCAAGGTCGCGCAGGGCATGGTCTACGAGGTGAACGACGACCGCGTCAACGACGACTTCGACGACTTCGACATCGTCTTCCTCACCGTGCACGGCGACGACGGCAAGGCCTACGACTGCTTCACCTACGTGCTGCAGCGGCCCGGCAAGCGCATGCGTCCGCCGCGGTTCTACTGGGAGCGCGTGCCCAACGGCTTCCGCCAGCAGGAGTTCCCCGAGGAGTACGTCCAGTCGATCGAGAAGACGTTCGAGGAGGCGGCCGAGTGCCCCGACTTCGAGCGCCCGATGCCGTCGGCGACGCCCGGTCGTTCGGCCGACAGCCGCTGAGCCGCCACGAAGACGCGCACGCGTCCCTCTCCGGAGGGCGCGTGCGCGTCTTTCGTCTCCGCGGTCGGCGAGGCTGCGGGTCAGCGGCTGACGCGGGGCTCCAGGCCGAGCGAGCGGGCGACGATCGTCGCGGTGCGCTCGACGTGCTGGCGGGCGAGGCGGCCGGCCTCGTCGGCGTCGCCGGCGGTCAGCGCGGCCAGCAGGGCGCGGTGCTCGGCGTCGACCCGGGCGATGTCGGCATCCGAGAAGAGCACCGGCCGCGAGAAGTTCCAGTAGTTGATGTCGGTGCTCCGGGTGAAGGCCGCGAGCACCCCGTTGGACGCCGCCTCGCCGATGAGCGCGTGGAACCTGCTGTTGAGGGCGTTGACGTCCTGGCGGTCATCGGTGCGCTCCATCTCCTCGATCAGTCCCTCGAGCTCGCGCAGCGTCGCCTCGTCGATGCGGGTCGCCGCGAGCCGGGCCGTGGCGCCTTCCAGTTCGGCACGCGCCTCGAGGAACTCCAGGACCTCGGAGGGGCGATGGTCACGGACCATCCAGCCCTTCTGCCTCACGACGAGGCCCTCCTGGCGCAGGCGCAGGAGCGCCTCGCGCACCGGCGTGCGGCTCACGCCGAGCTCGGCGGCGAGCTCCTCCTCGATGAGCCGCTGATTCGGCCGCAAGTCGCCGCTGAGGATCGCATCGCGCAGCCTCGAGTGGCTGAAGTCCGCAGACGTCTCGGTTCCAGCGTCGACCTTCATTGGCACGGCATCCTTCCGGTTCACTCGAAGTGTAGGGGACATGCGGCCGGTCGCGTCAGCGGCGAGCACGCAGGGCGAGCACGCCTCCGATCACGAGACACGCCGCGAGCGGGATGCCGCCGGAGACCGCCATGCCCACGCGCGGACCCGCGTGCTCGACGATCCAGCCCAGCAGGAGCCCTCCGAACGCCTGCCCGCCGACGGCGATGAGGAGGTAGAGGGACATCACCCGACCGCGGATCCTGCGGTTGGACGAGAACTGCAGCAGCGTGTTGGCCGCCGTCCACATCAGGATGCTGCCGGCCGCGGCGAGCGCGAGGAGCACGACGAACGAGATCGGCTCGGGCGCGAACGACGACGCCAGCTTGAGCGTCATGAACAGGGCCGTGGCGAGGTAGACGCTGCGCAGGCTCACGGTCTGCCGGCGCAGCGAGAGCAGGGCTCCCAGGAGTGCGCCCGCACCGACCATCGAGGTGTACAGGCCGTAGCCGGCGGCGCCCGAGAAGAAGACGCGATCGGCCATGCCGGTGAGGAGCACCGGCCAGTTGAGCCCGACGAGCGAGACGAAGACCAAGAGCAGCAGCGTCCAGAAGATCGCGGGCTTGCGGCGGCAGTAGCGCAGCGCCTCGGCGATCTGGCCTTTCGCACGCGGTGCGCGCTCGCGGGGGAGGAGGGCGGCGCGCGGGATGGCGGCCAGTGCGACCAGCGCGACGATCGACAGCACGCCCGAGGCGAGGAAGGCCCACTGCGCGCCGAGCGGCAGGAGCAGTCCGCCCAGCGCGGGGCCCGCCATCGTGCCGACCTGGAACGTCGTCGAGTTGAGGCTGATCGCGTTCGGCAGCTGGGCCGGGCCCACCAGCTCGCTGACGTAGATCTGCCGCGCCGGCTGGTCCAGGGGCGACAGCAGCCCGACGACGGCGACGGCCGCGAAGATCGCGATCGCCGACAGCCCGTCGGCGAAGGCGAACGCCGCCAGGGCGAGGCTCACCGCGAGCGCCCCGCTCTGGGTGAGGAAGAGGATGCGCCGCGTCGCGTGACGGTCGACGATCACGCCGCCCCACATGCCGAACAGCAGCATGGGGCCGAACTGGAACAGCACGAGCGCGCCGACCATCGCGACGCTGCCGGTGAGCTCGAGGACCATCCAGTCCTGCGCGATGCGCTGGATCCAGACCGCCATCGTCGAGGCGAGCTGGCCGCCGACGTAGACGCGGAAGGCGGGCACGCCGAGCGCGTGGAAGAGGCCGCGGCCCCCGGGACGCCGATCCGGGACCGGCAGGGCCTCGGTCGGTGTCCCCTCGACCATCAGCTCTTCCGGATCTCCAGGATGGTCCCCGCGCCCTCCCGGGTGTCGAAGTAGCAGAACCCGGTGCCGTTCTCGCGCACGCCGCGGGAGATGACCCCGAGTCCGAGCGCGCGACCGAGGTCCGTGCCGGCGGAGAGGTCGTCGACGTCGAACCCGAGGTGGAAGATGCCCTCCCCGCGCTCGTCGAGGAAGCGGCGCTGGGGCGTGTCGTGCTCGGACGGCTCGCACAGCTGCAGCTGGAAGTTCTCCAGGTCGCAGCACTTGTACCGCATCGCCTTGGTGCCCTCTTCGCTGGGGACCTCGAGCTCGACGTAGGGGCTCGACTTCGGATAGTCGAACCAGGGCCCGATCCCGAGCGTCTCGTAGTAGGACACGGCCGCCTCGAGGTCGCGCACGATGACGCACACGTGGTGGAGGCGACGGAACGGACTGTCCTGCGGCGCGAGAAGCGGCTTCTCGGAAGCGACGTTGCTTTGCATACTGAAGAGTATACGTGTGTGGGTCGCGGTCCGACCGCTCCGAGGTGCGAGAGCCAATCGTTATCGAGCGATACCGGGTTCTTCCGACGGCACGGTAGCCATCGGGGGGTCGACCGTATTATCGTTCTGCATACACGCAAGTGTACGGACCTGGATTCCCGAGCCAGGGCCGTCCCGCAGGACCGAACCCTCGAAGAAGAGAGCCAAAATGCGTACACCTCTACGCACCCTGTTCACCGCCACCGCCGCCGTCGCGGCAGTCCTCGTCGTCGCAGGCTGCGCCTCGAGCACCCCGGCCGAGCCGGTCGCGACCAAGACCGAGGCGGCCACCTCGTCGGAGGCCGCCGCCCTCGTCCCCGAGGCGATCAAGGAGCGCGGCTATGTCATCGTCGCGACCGACTCGCAGTGGGGCGCGCCGACGAACTACCACCCCGACGGCGACACCACCAAGTGGGCGGGCATCGAGCACGACCTCATCAAGGCCATGGAGCCGATCCTCGGCGTCGAGTTCCGGCAGGAGGCCGCGGCCTTCACCTCGATCATCACCGGCGTCGCGTCCGGTCGCTACGACCTCGGCGTCAGCGGCTTCCAGGACAAGGTCGAGCGCCAGCAGGTCGTCGACATGATCGGCTACATGGGCGGCGGCGGCAGCACGCTCATCGTCAAGAGCGGCAACCCGCTCAAGATCCACGAGCCGGCCGACATGTGCGGCAAGACCGCCGCGTTCGTCGTCGGCTCCACCGACGAGACGTACTGGCGCGCCTTCTCGACCGACAACTGCAAGGCCGACGAGCAGATCGAGATCCTCACCTTCCCCGACCGACCTGCTGCTCTCCTCGCCGTCGACTCGGACCGTGCCGCGGTGACCGCGGGCGGCGCGGTGTTCGCGCTGAACCTGAAGCACAACTGGGACGGCATCCACACGGGCAACCAGGACAAGTACGAGACGCTGACGGACGAGATCTCCTACGGCATCTCGAACATGCCGGCCGCCTTCATGGCGCCCAAGGGCGACGACTCGATCCGCGACGCGGTCATGGCGGCGCTGCAGGAGATGATCGACAGCGGCGAGTACAAGGAGATCATGGCGAAGTGGGACTACCCCGACTCCTGGCTCTGGACCGAGCCGAAGCTGAACTCCGCCACCGAGTGAGAACTCGCCATCCGCGGTCCCGTCGTCGAAGCACGAGAGTCGAGAACTTGTGAACGAGAAGTCTGACGATCTCGCCGGCGTCGCCCTGGGCGCCCGCACGGCGACGGAGACCGCGGGTGGTGGGACGAGCCCGGAGCGGGCGGAACGGGCGCCGGGGGAGGTCCCGGTCCACTCGACGTTCCAGTTCCGCCCGCTCCGGGTGCTGCTGACGCTCGCCGCACTCGGCATCCTGGCGGCGGCGCTCCTCGCCTTCCTCAACTCGCCGAACATCAAGTGGGAGGTCTTCTTCCAGTTCGTCCTCTCCGGGCAGGTCATCAAGGGCGTCGAGCTGACCCTCGTCCTGACGGTGATCTCGATGGTGCTCGGCACGATCCTCGGCATCGTCGCCGCCTTCGGCAAGATGTCGCGCATCCAGGGCGTGCGGCTCCTCGCCAACGTGTACATCTGGATCTTCCGCGGCACGCCGCTGCTGGTCCAGGTGATCTTCGCCTTCAACCTCGCGCTGTTCATCCCGGTGATCCAGATCGGGCCGTGGGCGATCAACACGAACTCGCTCATGACGCCGTTCTTCAGCGCAGCCCTGGCCCTGACCCTCAACGAGGGCGCCTACATGGCCGAGTACATCCGCGGCGCGATCCTCGGCGTCGACCCCGGTCAGCGCGAGGCCGCCCTCTCGCAGGGCATGAGCCCGCTGCGCGCCATGCGGCGCATCATCCTGCCGCAGGCGATCCCCTCGCTCATCCCGGTGCTGGGCAACCAGACCATCTCGATGCTGAAGGCGACCTCGATCGTGTCGGTCATCGCCGCGGCCGAGCTGCTCACGCAGGTGACGATCATCTACAACCAGAACTACTACGTGATCGAGCTGCTGCTCGTCGCGTGCGCCTGGTACATCACGATCGTCTCGATCGCCTCGATCGCCCAGCACTTCATCGAGAAGGAGCTCGCGAACCGGATGCTGTCGCGCAGCGGCCGCACGTCGTTCCGGTCCAAGTTCCTCCGCAACCTCTCGCTGCGGCGCGCATGAGCGCGGCAGACGACCCCCACCCCATCGAGACCAGGAAGCGACGGACATGACGACCAAGGCCCACACGGCGGCCGTCCGGCTCGAGCAGGTCACCAAGAGCTTCGGCACCCTCACCGTGCTCCGCGGCGTGGATCTGGTGGCCGAGCCCGGGACCGTGACGTGCATCATCGGCCCCTCCGGGTGCGGCAAGAGCACGCTGCTGCGCTGCATCAACCACCTCACCACCGTCGACTCCGGCCGCATCTGGATCGGCGACGAGCTGGCCGGCTACCGCGAGGCGAACGGCCGCCTCTACGACGCGAAGGACCGCGACATCAACCGGATGCGCTCGCGCATCGGCATGGTGTTCCAGCACTTCAACCTCTACGGCCACATGACGGTGCTCCGCAACATCACCGAGGCGCCCGTCAAGGTGCTCGGACAGCCCGCGCGCGCCGCGAAGCTCCGCGCGCTCGAGCTGCTGGAGCAGGTGGGCCTGAGCGACAAGGCGCACTCGTACCCGCGTCAGCTCTCCGGCGGGCAGCAGCAGCGCGTCGCGATCGTGCGCGCTCTCGCCGGTGCCCCCGAGCTGGTGCTGTTCGACGAGCCGACGTCGGCGCTCGACCCCGAGCTCGTCCAGGAGGTGCTCGAGGTCATGCGCCGGATCGCCGACGAGGGCATGACGATGATCGTCGTGACCCACGAGCTCGCGTTCGCGCGCGAGGTCGCCGACCAGGTCGTCTTCATGGACGCCGGCAAGGTCGTCGAGCGCGGCACCCCCGCCGAGGTGCTGGACAACCCGCGGGAGGAGCGCACGAGACGGTTCATCGCCCAGGTGCGCCGCGAGACGACCGAGCACGTCCCGATCGAGGAGCCCCTGCCCCCTGTCCTCGGCGAGCAGATCGTCCCCCTGCCCTAGTCCGTCCCATCCCGCCCGCGCCGGCGGCCCCGATCCACCCGATACCGCCCTCAGTAGGAAGAACCATGTCTGCCGCACCCCTGTCCGTCCAGCTCTGGACCCTGCGCGAGCTCATCGCCGACGACCTCCCCGGCACGCTGCACCGGCTCGCCGACCTCGGCTTCACGAACGTCGAGCCGTTCCGCGTGCGCGACTCCGCGGGGCTCGGCGACGCCCTGCGCGACGCCGGGCTGAAGGCCCCCACGACCCACCAGGTGTTCCTGCGCGACGGGTCGATCGACGAGGTCGCGGCGCTCGCGGCATCCTTCGGCATCGGCACCGTCGTCGACCCCGTGGTGGCGCCGGAGTTCTGGACCACGCGCGACGACGTCGCGCGCACGGCCGAGCGACTCAACGAGGCCGCCGTGATCGCGGCTCGGCACGGCGTCACCGTGGGCTACCACAACCACGCCCACGAGTTCCTCAACGAGATCGACGGCCGGCCGGCGCTGGAGTACTTCGCGACGCTGCTGGCGCCCGAGGTGGTGCTCGAGGTCGACACGTACTGGGTGACCGTCGGCGGGCACGACCCGGTGGACGTGCTCGGCAGGCTCGGCGACCGCGTCGTCGCGATCCACGTCAAGGACGGCCCGGGCACGACCGAGAAGAAGGACCAGGTCGCCGTGGGCAGCGGGAGCCTGCCGATCCCCGCGATCCTGGATGCCGCGCCGAACGCGCTGCGCGTGATCGAGCTCGACGACTGCCGCACCGACCGGTTCCAGGCCGTCGCCGACAGCTTCGCCTACCTGTCCGGGCTGGACGAGGGCGCGCGGGCGTGAGCGACGGACCCGTCGGCGTCGGCGTCATCGGCGCCGGCGTCATCAGCACCCGCTACCTGACGAACCTCGGCTCGTTCCCCGACGTCGACGTGCGCTTCGTCGCGGACATCGACCTCGACCGGGCGGCGGCGCAGGCCGCGGCCTTCGACGTGCCGCGGTCGGGGACGGTCGACGAGCTCCTCGCCGATCCCGACGTGGAGATCGTCGTCAACCTGACGATCCCCGCCGTCCACGCCGAGGTCGCGCTCGCCGCGATCGAGGCGGGCAAGGACGTGTGGAGCGAGAAGCCGTTCGCCCTCGACCGCGCCGCCGGGCGCGCGCTCGTCGACCGCGCCCGCGCGCTCGGGCGTCGCGTCGCCACCGCGCCGGACTCGTTCCTCGGCTCGGCGGTGCAGACCGCGCGCCGGCTGATCGAGGCCGGCGAGATCGGCGAGCCCATGACCGCGCTCTCGATCATGCAGACGCCGGGCCCCGACGGCTGGCATCCGAATCCCGACTTCCTCTTCCAGGAGGGCGCGGGACCGCTGTTCGACATCGGCCCGTACCATCTCACGGCGCTGGTCCAGCTGCTCGGTCCGATCGCCCGGGTCACGGCGACCACGTCGCAGGCGCGGGCCACGCGCACGATCGGTTCCGGCCCGCGCGCGGGGGAGAGCTTCGCGGTCACCACGCCGACGCACATCTCGGCGATCTACGAGTTCGAGTCGGGCGTGAGCGCGCAGAGCCTGTTCAGCTTCGACTCCAAGCTGCCCCGCGTGCTGTTCGAGGTGTCCGGCGTCGAGGCGACGCTGAGCATCCCCGATCCGAACACCTACCAGGGCGAGCTGGTCGTCCACCGCGGTCGCGACGACGCGCGGACCGTCCCGTCGAGCGGGGTCACGACCAACCACGGCATCGGGGTCGCCGAGCTCGCGCAGGCCATCCGCGCGGGGCGCCCCGAGCGGGCATCCGGCGAGCAGGCCTATCACGTGCTCGACGCGATGCTGTCGACGCTCGACTCCGCGCGGTCGGCCCGTCCGGTCGACGTGGAGAGCACGGTCGTCGTGGCGCCGCCGCTGCCCGAGGACTGGGACCCGCACGTCGCCACGCTCCGCGTGGCGTGAGACCTCTGTCCGCGACGGCAACGGAAGGAACCGACCCGAAGGATCTCGAACCGGCGCGCGTACGGCGCGCGCACCCACCGACCACTGAGACGACGACGTTCTACACACATCACTGAAAGGCAAGACATCACCATGAGCAAGCTCGAGGTCACCAACCGCGAGACGCACCCGTCCTACCAGTTCGACGAGGTCACCGAGTGCTGGACCGGGCTCACCAAGGCGGAGGAGTACGGCGTCTTCATCGGCGTCTGCGCCTACGGCGCCCTGCCCGAGGGCAAGACGCCCGAGGAGCTGGCCCACCCCGAGGCCGAGGCCGAGCTCTTCTACGTGCTCAACGGATCGGGCTACGTCTACCTGGAAGGCAAGGAGACCACGGAGCTCCGCAAGGGCGACTCGTTCGTCCTGCCTGCCCAGCCGAACCACCAGATCTGGTCCGCCTCCGCCGACGAGCCGATCGAGATCCTGTTCGTGGCCATGGACGGCAAGCGCCTGGCCTGATCTCCCCGAAAGGCTGCGGGGGTCTCCGACGAGACCCCCGCAGCCTTCGTGCATTCCGGGCGGAAATCGACTGCGGAAAAGGGATTGCCTTCAAGGGGAAATTGCAGCATGATTGTCTGCATACAGAGCAGAGTACAGCTCCGTATGTGATGTAGGAATTCTCAATGAGGAGGAAAAGGACATGAGCAGCTCCCCGATCACCAATTGGATCGAGAGCGAGCCCTATCAGTTCGACCCGCTCACGCGCGTCTGGCCGAAGGTCATCAAGGACGGCGGTTTCGGCGGGCAGGCCGGCGTGGCAGAGTACTCCGCGCTGCCGGAGGGCACGTCGCCGGCCGACATCGCCCACGTCGAGTGGAACGTCGAGCTCTTCTACGTCGTCAGCGGCGAGGGCCTCGTCTACATCGAGGGCGAGGAGGAGCTCGTCCCGGTGAAGCAGGGCGACTGCTACCCGTTGCCGCCGGTGCGGCCGCACCTCGTGTTCTCCACCTCCCCGGAGGAGCCGATCGTCGTGTTCTACGTGGAGATGACGGGGCCCACCAGCAAGACCT
>NZ_JBDIAB010000023.1:0-23213 GCF_039812165.1 Microbacterium sp. | reverse complement strand
CGCCCGCCGGACCACCGCCGCCGCCTGCATCGCCGACTCCGGCCGCGTCCGCGCCGGGGACCGGACCGGCCTCGTCCGCCTCGCCGCGCTCGCCGATGAGCGACGACGCCCGCGCCGGCGCCACGCGCGCCAACAGCGCGGTCGTGGAGGTCAGCTCGACGACCGCGGCGCGGCACGCGTCGCAGTCCGCCAGGTGCTCCTCGAACTCGCGCCGCCGTGTCGGCGACAGGGCGCCGAGGATGTACGCGGCGTCGTCCTCCGCGAAGCGCGCGTGGTCGGCGTTCATCGGGTCACCCCCTTCTCCTGCAGCGCGAGACGCAGCGCCCGCAGTCCGTAGTGCAGCCGCGACTTGACCGTCCCCTCCGGGATGCCGAGCTCCACGGCGATCTCCGCGATCGTCGCCCCGCCGAAGTAGGCGCGGACGATCACGACGCGATGCTCGGGCGACAGCGCCACGAGCGCCTCCTCCACGAGGATCGCCTCGAAGAGCGCGTCGGTGGCATCCGTCGTCGCCACCTCCGGCGTGTCGGCCACCGCGATCTCGCGGCGGTGGTGCGCGCTGCGCACATCGTCGATGACGAGGTGGCGCGCGACCGTGAACATCCACGACCGCGTCGAGGCAGGATCCTGCTCCAGGATCCGAGGCGTCCGCCACGCCCGCAGCAGCGTCTCCTGCACCACGTCGTCGGCGCCCCCGCGATCGCCGGTCAGGTGGACGACGTAGCGCCACAGGGGACCGGCGTGCGCGTCGAAGAGCGCCTCGAGACGCCTCGCTCCGTCCGCCGACATCGTCACCTCCCCGCAGGGAACACGAGAGCGGGGCCCGGAGGGTTCACGTGAACCCTCCGGCGTCCGTCCTCGTTCTCCGAGTATGGACCGCATCGCGCAGGCCGGCCCCTTCGAGGTCGCCGGCCTTCCCCTCCACCCGCTGCTGGTGCACGCCGTCGTCGTCCTCACCCCGCTCACCGTGCTGGCGCTGCTGCTCGGCGCGTTCTGGCCGGCCGCGCGACGGCGCCTGGGCGTCGTGACGCCGCTCGCGGCGCTCGCGGTGCTCGTGCTCGTGCCGATCACCGTCGCGGCCGGACAGGCGCTGGCGATCGTCGTCGGACCCACCCCCGCGGTCGAGCGCCACCACGCGCTCGGGCTCATGCTGCTGCCGTGGGCGATCGCGCTGTTCGTCGTGTCGGCCGCGCAGTGGGCGTGGTACCGGTTCGGCCGCCCCCGCGTCGCGAGGCGCGGCGGCGGCACGCGCGCGGTCGGCGTCGTGCTCGCGGTCGCGGCGACGGCGGTCGGCGCGGGCACGCTGATCACGATCGTGCTGATCGGCGACTCCGGCGCCCGCGCGGTGTGGGGCGGCCTCGTCGGATCGTGAGTCCCACCGACCGCGAGAAGCCACTGGTGCGTCGAGAATGCACGCCCAGCACGCAGTCTCGACGCACCGATGGAGTCTCGCGGCGGAGGTCGCCGAGTGGAGCGCTGCGGATGCGGGGAGCGGGTCAGGGACCGCGGTAGACGTCCAGGATCGTCGGGGCGCCGTCGGGGCGCGAGACGACGACGATCTCGTCGCCCGCCTGCACACGTCCGCCCGACACGACGCGCAGGTACGGCCCGAGCCGGCGCTCGCGCGAGAAGCGCTTGACCCAGCCCTGCTCGTCGTCGCCGCCCACCCAGCGGGCGAAGGTCTGGCAGGGAGTCCGCGGCATGGTCACCGCGACCTCGACGCGCTCGCCGATCCGCCACACCTCGCCGATGCGCGCGGCGTTGACGTCGATGCCCTCGGTGCGGAGGTTCTCGCCGAAGAAGCCCGGCGGCAGGGGTCGGCCGAGCTCGTCGGCCCAGAACTCGGCGTCCTCCTGCGCGTACGCGTACAGCGCCTTGTCGAGCCCGCCGTGGTGCTTGCGGTCGGCCTGGACGTCGGCGTAGACGCCGTAGGAGCCGATGCGGACGGGGCCCTCGACCGGCCGCTTGTCGATCGCGGTGACCCCGACCGAGCCGGCATCCGGTCGCAGCCCGTGGACGACGCAGACGGCGAGGAGTCGGGGCATGCCCGCCACGATACCGCGCGGGCTCAGCCGCGCGCGGCGAAGTAGCCGGCGATGGCCGGGTCGCCCAGCAGGGGAACGGTGAGGCAGGCGCTCGCGAGCACGAACGACACGATCGCCCCCACGAGCGGGATCCACCACGTGATGCGGCGGCGCGTGAGCGAGCGCCACGACCAGGACGCCGTCGCCAGCCAGCCGCCCGCGAAGGCGACCGCGGAGAGCATGCCCCACGTGCGGCCCTGCTCGAAGTTCGTGAACGGCTCGTCGATCCCGACCATGCCCATCCACGTCTCGGCGAACGCGGGGAAGTCGATCAGCTGCGGGATCGCGGTCACCACCGTGAACAGGCCGTACGCGAGCAGCACGATCGTCGCGATGCGGTCGGCCCTGCGCGAGGGCCGCGCGGCCGTCGTCGTGGCCGGCCCCGTCGGCGGGTGCGGATGCTCGACGGGCGCGGGCACGGGCGCCGCGGTGCTCTCGACGCCGCCGGAATGCTCGATGCGCGCCCGCTGCTCCTCGGGCGTCGCGTACTCGCCGTAGCGCGGACGCGGGTGCGGCTCGGGGGTGCTCATGCGCGTGCCCGTCCGCCCAGGGCCCGCTCGTCGCGGCGGCCCGCGGCATCCTGCCGCAGCTCCTTCGGGAGCGAGAACATGAGGTCCTCCTCCGCGGTGCGCACGTCCTCGACGTCGGCGTAGCCGGCGGCGGCGAGCTCGGCCAGCACCTCTTGGACGAGCACCTCCGGCACCGACGCCCCGCTCGTGACCCCCACCGTGGCGACGTCGTCGAGCCAGGACTGCTGGATCTCGTCGGCGTAGTCGACGCGGTAGGCGGCCTTGGCGCCGTGCTCGAGGGCGACCTCGACCAGGCGCACGCTGTTCGACGAGTTCGCCGACCCGACGACGATCACGAGGTCGGCGTCGCGGGCGACCTTCTTGATCGCGACCTGCCGGTTCTGCGTCGCGTAGCAGATGTCGTCCGAGGGCGGGTCCTGCAGCTGCGGGAAGCGGTCGCGCAGCCGGCGGACGGTCTCCATGGTCTCGTCGACCGACAGCGTGGTCTGCGAGAGCCACACGACCCTCGACGGGTCGCGCACCTCGACGGTGTCGGCCTCGGCGGGAGAGTTCACGATCGTGACGTGACCGGGGGCCTCGCCCGCGGTGCCCTCGACCTCCTCGTGACCGGCGTGGCCGATCAGCAGGATCTCGTGGTCGCTGCGGGCGAACCGCACCGCCTCGCGGTGCACCTTGGTGACGAGCGGGCACGTCGCGTCGATCGCGAGAAGGCCCCGATCGGATGCCGCGGACACCACCGCCGGCGACACCCCGTGCGCGCTGAACACGACGTGGGCGCCCTCCGGGACCTCGTCGACCTCGTCGACGAAGATCGCGCCCTGCGCCTCGAGCTCGGTGACGACGTGGACGTTGTGCACGATCTGCTTGCGCACGTACACCGGCGCGCCGAAGCGCTCCAGCGCCTTCTCGACCGCGACGACGGCCCGGTCGACGCCCGCGCAGTAGCCGCGCGGCGACGCGAGCAGCACCCGCTTGTGTCCGGGCACCGGGTTATCCTGGAGCCGCCCGCGCGGGCCCGGGATCCGTGCGGCCAGCACGGTGGGCACGGGAAGGCGCACGGCGGAAGAGGTCACGCGTCGATTCTACGAGGTGACGCCTGATCGAACACCGAGGCCGCACGGGCCGCGGCGCCGCACGAGACCGCACGGAAGGCAGGCCATGACGTCGTTCCAGACGCAGCCCGGCGAGACCCCGCCGCCCGACGCGGTGCACCCGCGCGACTCGTCGCCGCAGACGCCGACCTCGGTCTCGCGCCTGAACGAGACGATCCGCGACTTCGTGCAGCGGTGGAACGCGGTGTGGGTCGAGGGCGAGATCACGGCGTGGAACGTCCGCGGCGGGCACGTGTTCGGCCGCCTCAAGGACGTCGGCAGCGACGCGCTCATCTCGTTCCGGCTGTGGTCGAGCACGCTGCAGCGGTTGCCGGACGACCTCAAGCCGGGCGATCGCGTCGTCGCGTGCGTGAAGAGCGACTACTTCGTCAAGACCGGCGACTTCACGTTCACGGTCTCGGCGATGCGGCACACCGGCCTCGGCGACCAGCTCGAGCGCCTCGAGCGGCTGCGCACGCGGCTGCGGGCCGAGGGGCTGTTCGATGCGGCGCGCAAGCGCCCGCTGCCGTTCCTCCCGCACGTGATCGGTCTGATCACGGGCGAGCGCAGCGACGCCGAGAAGGACGTGCACCGCAACGCCGAGCGGCGCTGGCCCCACGTGCGGTTCCGCACGATCCACGCAGCCGTCCAGGGCGACCGCTGCGTCCCCGAGACGATCGCGGCGCTCAAGGTCCTCGACGCCGACCCGGCCGTGGACGTCATCGTGATCGCGCGCGGCGGCGGCGACCCGCAGACGCTCCTCGGCTTCAGCGACGAGCGGCTGCTGCGCGCGGTGGCCGCCGCATCCACCCCCGTCGTCTCGGCCATCGGCCACGAGAACGACCATCCGCTCCTCGACGACGTCGCCGACCTCCGCGCCTCGACCCCCACCGACGCGGCCAAGCGCGTCGTGCCCGACGTCGCGGAGCAGCGCGCGCTGGTCGAGCAGCTGCGCTCCCGCGCGCGCACGCGACTGACGCACCGGATCGGCCACGACCTCGCCCAACTCGACCAGCTGCGCTCGCGGCCCGTGCTGCGCGACCCGGCGTCGTCGCTGGCCGGACGGGCGCACGAGCTGTTCCTCCTGACCGCGCGGGGCCGCGACGTCGTCGGGCGTCGGCTGGATGCCGCGTCGCGGACGACCGCCGAGCTGCGCGCGTCGCTGCGCGCGCTCTCGCCCGGCGCCACGCTCGCGCGCGGCTACGCGATCGCGCACGTCGACGGCGGCGTCATCGTGCGCGACGCGGCGCAGGCGGGCACCGGCACCGAGGTGGTCGTCACCGTCGCACGCGGATCGTTCGCCGCGCGCTCGGAGGGCGAGGTCCACGCTTCTAAGATGGAGGCATGACCTCGCCTCGCGACGCTGTGGCCGACGTCACGACCCTCTCCTTCGAGCAGGCGCGTGACGAGCTCGCGCGCGTCGTCGCCGAGCTCGAGCAGGGCGCCCCGACGCTGGAACACTCGCTCGAGCTGTGGACGCGCGGCGAGGCCCTCGCGGCGCGCTGCGAGGAGTGGCTCCTCGGCGCCAAGCGGCGGCTCGACCAGACCCGGGCGGCGGATGCCGCCACGGAGTCGTGATGGCGCCCTCGCCGCGCATCGTCGCCGAGCTCGGCCGTCCCGAGACGCCCGAGGAGACCGCCGACCGCAAGGCCGCGGCATCCCAGGCGTACCGTTCGAGCCAGAACTTCCGCAATCTGATCGCGGCCCTGCTGGTCACCCTCGCGGTCGTCGCCGTGATCGTCTTCGCGGTGCCGCGCGGCTCGGTGCCCGAGCGTCCGCCGATCGACGTCGCGGCCGCGGCCGAGGACGCCACCGCGACGCTGCAGCAACCCGTGCTGGTGCCCGAGCTCCCCGAGGCATGGCGCGTGAACCAGGCCGACCTCAGCACCGGCACGCCGCCCACCTGGACCGTCCTGTACGCGCCCCCGAGCGGCTTCCTGCGCATCGCGCAGGCGTTCGACGCACCGGAGGACTGGGCCTCGCGCACGGTCGGCGGCCGGACGCCCGACGAGACCGTGACGATCGACGGCGTCGTGTGGGATCGCTACGCCATCCCCGAGTCGGCCCGCGTCGGCAACGTCTCGTACGCCCTCGCCACCCGCGTCGGCGCCGACGCGGTGCTCATCTACGGATCGACCGACGCCGAGACCGCGGCCACCGCCGCGGCGGCACTCGCCCCACAGCTGCTCGCACTGCAGGAGGACGCATCGTGACCACGCGCCCGACACCCCAGGAGGCCTGGGACGAGATGCGCAGCGGCAACGCCCGCTTCGTCGCCGGCGAGCCGCTCTACCCACGGCAGGACGTCGACCGCCGCCACGAGCTCGCCCATGCCCAGACGCCGATCGCGACGCTGTTCGGCTGCGCCGACTCGCGACTGGCGGCCGAGCTCATCTTCGACAAGGGGCTCGGCGACCTGTTCGTCGTGCGCAACGCCGGGCAGGTGATCTCCGACTCCGTCGTCGGCAGCCTCGAGTACGCGGTGGCGGTGCTGGAAGTGCCGCTGATCGTCGTCCTCGGTCACGACAGCTGCGGCGCCGTGCGCGCCGCGATCGACAGCACGCGCTCCGACGCGCCCGAACTGCCCGCGCACATCTGGCGCCTGATCGCGCCGATCGTGCCCGCCGTGCGCCGTGTGCAGCGCGCGTCCCGCCTCTCCGAGACGGCCGACATCGACGCCGAGCGCGTCGGACGCGAGCACCTGCACGACACGATCGCCGAACTCCTGCACTCGTCCGAGCTCATCAGCGCCGCGGTCGAGGACGGGCGTCTGGGCATCGTCGGCGCGAACTACCGCTTGGCCGAGGGCACCGCGGTCCCGCACTTCACCGTGGGCGTCGCCGTCGACGCCTGAGAACCAGATCCGAAGGAGAAACGACGCCGTGACCGAGATCGACTACCGCATCGAACACGACACCATGGGCGAGGTCCGCGTGCCCAAGGACGCCCTGTACGCGGCGCAGACCCAGCGCGCGGTGGAGAACTTCCCCATCTCGGGGTCGGGCCTGGAGTCGGCGCAGATCGCCGCGCTCGCCCGTATCAAGAAGGCCGCGGCGCTCGCGAACAAGGCGCTCGGCACCCTCGCGCCCGACATCGCCGACGCGATCGCGGCCGCCGCCGACGACGTCGTCACCGGCGCCTACGACGACCAGTTCCCGGTGGACACGTACCAGACCGGCTCGGGCACGTCGTCGAACATGAACATGAACGAGGTGCTCGCCGCCCTCGCCTCGCGCCGGCTCGGCCGCACCGTGCACGCGAACGACCACGTCAACGCGTCGCAGTCCTCGAACGACGTGTTCCCGACCTCGGTGCACATCGCGGTCACGCAGGCGCTCATCGACGACCTCATCCCGGCGCTCGACCACCTCGCGGTGGCGCTCGAGGCCAAGGCCGAGCTGTGGCGGGATGCCGTCAAGTCCGGCCGCACGCACCTCATGGACGCCACCCCGGTGACGCTCGGGCAGGAGTTCGGCGGCTACGCGCGGCAGATCCGCCTCGGCATCGAGCGCGTGCAGTCGGTGCTCCCCCGCGTCGGCGAGGTGCCGCTCGGCGGCACCGCCGTGGGCACCGGCATCAACACCCCGCTCGGGTTCCCGCAGCAGGTCATCGCGCTGCTGGCCGCGGAGACCGAGCTGCCGATCACCGAGGCGAAGGACCACTTCGAGGCGCAGGCCAACCGCGACGCGCTGGTCGAGGCATCCGGCGCCCTGCGCACGATCGCGGTGTCGCTCACGAAGATCAACAACGACATCCGCTGGATGGGGTCGGGCCCGAACACCGGGCTCGGCGAGCTGCACATCCCCGACCTGCAGCCGGGGTCGTCGATCATGCCCGGCAAGGTGAACCCGGTCGTGCCCGAGGCCACGCTCATGGTGTGCGCGCGGGTCATCGGCAACGACGCCACCGTCGCGTGGGCCGGCGCCTCGGGGTCGTTCGAGCTCAACGTCGCGATCCCGGTCATGGGGACGGCGCTCCTCGAGTCGATCCGGCTGCTGTCGAACGCGATGCGGGTGCTCGCCGACAAGACGATCGACGGCCTCGAGGCGAACCTCGAGCGCGCCGCCGCGTACGCGGGCATGTCACCGTCGATCGTCACACCGCTGAACAAGCTGATCGGCTACGAGGCGGCCGCCAAGATCGCCAAGCACGCGGTCGCGCAGGGCATCACCGTCCGCGAGGCGGTGCTCGACCTCGGCTACGTCGCGCGCGGCGAGCTCACCGAGGAGCAGCTCGACGAGCGGCTCGATCTCCTCTCGATGACCCATCCGGGTTGATAATCGGAGGGTGATCCGCACACGTCCGGTGCAGCGCCAGCGCGCGCGGACGCTGGGCGTGCTCCTCATGGTCGTGAGCGCGGGCTTCGTCGCGGTCGCGCTCGGGCTCGTCGCGGTGCAGGTGCTGGCGCGCCAGCCGCTGCCGTGGGCCTCGATCGCCGTCTACGCGGTCGGCGTCGTGATCACGCTCGCCGCGCTCGCCGCGGTCGCGTGGGCGCTCCTCGACCGCGATCCGCCGCCACCCCGCGTCGCGGCCGAGCCCGTGCCGCCGCCCACGGCCCGCGCAGAGCCCGCCGCTCCGCTCGCACGACAGGAGACGGCCGCCGAACCTGCGAGCCCGGCGGCCGCCGGAGCCCCCGGAGGTTCTGAGGCCGCCATGGAGGCCGCCCCGCGCGTGGAGCCCGCGCGTGCCGTGGAGGAGCCGACCTCGGCGAACACCCCCGGACGTGCCGAGGCGGACGAGACCGCGTTCGAGGTGCAGCGGCGGCTGCTCGACGACGTGCGCCACGAGCTGAAGACCCCGATCACGATCATCCGCGGCCATCTCGAGGTGATGGACCCGCGGGATGCCGAGGACGTCTCGACGATCCGCGACCTCGGCATCGCCGAGCTCGACCGCATGACCCGGCTGATCGGCGACATCGACCTGCTCGCCGCCGTCGAGGGCGACCAGTTCGTCATGCGCGAGGTCGACCTGGCCGCCCTCACCGAGCGCATCGCCGAGCTGGTGACGGTCATCCCCGGCCACACCTGGAGCATCGAGCACTCCACGAACGCCGTCATCCGCGGCGACGGCGATCGCCTGCTGCAGGCGTGGCTGCAGCTGGCGGACAACGCCGCCAAGCACACCCCGGCCGACAGCGCGATCGAGCTCGGCAGCGCCGTGCATCCCGGCGGCGCGCAGCTCTGGGTGCGCGATCACGGTCCCGGCATCCCCCCGGCGATGCGGCACCGCATCTTCCGCCGCTTCGACCGGGGCGCCGGCAAGCGCACCGTCGGCGGCTCGGGGCTGGGGCTCGCGATCGTCGACACGATCGCCAAGGCTCACGGCGGCTACTGCGCGGTCGCCGACACGCCGGGCGGGGGCGTCACGTTCACCCTGGAGATCCCGACCGGCTCCGCCGCCCTCCCGTCGCCGATCCGTGCCGGCGACGTCCTACTGCAATGGGAGACCACCGCATGACCCTCATCCTCGTCGTCGACGACGAACCCCACATCACCGCCCTCGTCACGCGGGCGCTCCGCGGCGAGGGCTACGACACCGCGACCGCCGACGACGGCCCCGTGGCCGTCGAGCGCATCCTGCAGGGCGGCGTCGACCTCGTCGTCCTCGACGTGGGGCTGCCCACCATGGACGGGTTCGAGGTGCTCCGCGCGCTGCGAGGACGCGGCGTCGACGTGCCGGTGATCATGCTCACGGCGCGCAGCGGCACGCACGACACGATCGAGGGCCTCGACGCCGGCGCGAGCGACTACGTCGCCAAGCCGTTCGCGGTCACCGAGCTCATGGCGCGCGTGCGGTCGCGCCTCCGCGACCGCGCCGCGGTGCCCCCCGTGGCCCTCGCGCAGGGTGACGTGACACTCGACATCCTGACGCGCCGCGCGACGGTCGCCGGACGCGAGGTCGACCTGTCGGCGCGCGAGTTCGCCCTCGCGGAGCAGTTCCTCCGGCATCCGCACGAGGTCCTCACCCGCGAGGTGCTGCTCAGCCGCGTCTGGGACATGGACTTCGACCCCGGCTCGAACGTCGTCGACGTGTACGTGCGGTATCTGCGCGCCAAGCTCGGATCGGACCGCATCCTCACCGTTCGGGGAGAGGGCTACCGATGGAACCGGGCACAAGAAGAAGCCCCCGATGCTGGGGGACATCGGGGGCTGAGCGGCAGTATCCGGGGAGAAGACTGACACTCCAGTGTGATCTGTTCTCGGCTCACCGGTCGGGGGAAAGGTGCCGGCTCGCCTTGTGAGTTCTATCGTCCCCGATCCGACGCCCCGACGGGAGTAGATCGCGATGAGATTCCTCTCATACTGGGATTCATCCTCCGCTCCCCCGGCTCAGCTCAGCTCGTCGGCCTCCAGCAGGTCGGTCACGAGCGCGGCGATCGCCGACCGCTCGGACCGCATGAGCGTCACGTGGGCGAACAGGTCGTGGCCCTTGAGGGTCTCGATCACCGATGCGATGCCGTCGTGGCGCCCCACGCGCAGGTTGTCGCGCTGACCCATGTCGTGGGTGAGCACGACGCGCGAGTTCTGTCCGATGCGGCTCAGCACCGTGAGGAGCACGTTGCGCTCGAGCGACTGCGCCTCGTCGACGACCACGAAGGCGTCGTGGAGCGACCGCCCGCGGATGTGCGTGAGCGGCAGCACCTCGAGCAGCCCCCGCGCCATGACCTCCTCGACGACGTTGCCCGACACGACGGAGCCGAGCGTGTCGAACACCGCCTGCCCCCACGGGTTCATCTTCTCCTGCTGGTCGCCGGGGAGGTAGCCGAGCTCCTGCCCGCCGACCGCGAAGAGCGGACGGAACACGATGATGCGGCGTTGCTGCTGGCGCTCCAGCACGGCCTCGAGCCCCGCGCACAGGGCGAGGGCCGACTTGCCCGTGCCGGCGCGCCCGCCGAGCGAGACGATGCCGACCTCGGGATCGAGCAGCAGGTCGATCGCGATGCGCTGCTCGGCGGACCGGCCGTGCAGGCCGAACACGTCGCGGTCGCCGCGCACGAGGCGGTAGCCCCCGTCGCCGGTGACCCTGCCGAGCGCCGAGCCGCGCTCGGAGTGGATGACGAGCCCGGTGTTCACCGGCAGCCCGCGCACCTCGTCGCCGACGCCGATCTCGCTCTCGTACAGGTCGCTCATGTCGTCGCCCGAGACGTCGATCGTCGCGATCCCGGTCCAACCGGAGTCGACGGCCTGCTCGGCGAGGTACTCCTCGGCCGGGATGCCGAGGGATGCGGCCTTCACGCGCATCGGGAGGTCCTTGGAGACGACCGTGACGTCCTGACCCTCCTGCGCGAGGTGCATCGCGACGGAGAGGATGCGCGTGTCGTTGTCGCTCAGCCGCATGCCGGCCGGCAGCACGGACGCGTCGACGTTCGTCAGTTCGACGCGCAGCGTGCCGCCCACGCCGACCGGCACCGGGAAGTCCAGTCGTCCGTGCTCGATGCGGAGCTCGTCGAGGTGACGCAGCGCCTGACGGGCGAAGTATCCGATCTCGGGGTCGTGGCGCTTGCCCTCGAGCTCCGTGACCACCACGACGGGGATCACGACGGAATGCTCCGCGAATCGGAAGAACGCCCGCGGGTCGCTCAGCAGCACCGACGTGTCGAGCAGATAGGTGCGCAGACGCTGGTCGTCGTCCGTGCGCTCTGCCGCGTGGTTCCCCGTCGTGGTGCGCTGCCGATGCTCGGGTGCTCGTGTGGTCACAACCGTCTCCCGCCCCGGGCGTGCACCCGGTTCACGAGTCGACCTGGATCCACGAGTCGCGGTGAGGTCGACTCGACGGGCACCATGCCCGTGCCTCGACGCTACGACGGGCCGCCGACGCGGCACGCGTCGACACGCTGTCATCGCGTTACGGGTGGGTGAACTGTCGGTGCCGGCTCGACGAAGGAGAAGCTCGGCGTGTGATGGACGGCGTCAGCCGCCGTACCGGCGGTCGCGGCGCGCGAAGTCACGGATGGCGCGCAGGAAGTCCACCTCGCGCAGATCGGGGCCGAGGGCTTCGACGAAGGAGAAGCTCGGCGTGTGATGGACGGCGTCAGCCGCCGTACCGGCGGTCGCGGCGCGCGAAGTCACGGATGGCGCGCAGGAAGTCCACCTCGCGCAGATCGGGGCCGAGGGCTTCGACGAAGTAGAACTCGCTGTGCGCGGACTGCCAGAGGAGGAAGTCGCTCAGCCGCTGCTCGCCCGACGTGCGGATCACGAGGTCGGGGTCGGCCTGGCCGCCCGTGTAGAGGTGCTCGCCGATCTGCTCGGGCGTGAGGCTCGCGGCGAGCTCCTCGAGCGACCCGCCGTTGTCCTGGTGCTGGGCGATGATGCTGCGGACCGCGTCGACGATCTCGCCGCGGCCGCCGTAGCCGACCGCGAGGTTGACGTGCAGGCCGGTGTTCTCGCGCGTGCGCTCCTCGGCGGTCGCGAGCACGCCGGCGAGCGCGCGCGGCAGGAGGTCGGCGCGGCCGACGTGCTGCACGCGCCAGCCCGGTTCGCGCGAGAGCTCGTCGGCGAGCTCGGCGATGATCTCGATGAGGTCGGCGAGCTCCTTCGAGTCGCGCTTGCGCAGGTTGTCGGTCGACAGCAGGTACAGCGACACGACGCCGATGCCGAGGTCGTCGCACCAGCGCAGGAACTCGTGCATCTTCGCCGCGCCGGCGCGGTGGCCGTGCGCGGCGGTCGCGTAGCCGGCCTGCCGCGCCCACCGACGGTTGCCGTCGATCATCATCGCGACGTGGTGCGGCACGACCTCGGGTGTGAGGTTGCGGCGCAGGTGCGACCCGTACAGGCGATAGAGGGGACCCCTCCCCCTGCCAGAGACGACGCCTGCCACACGCCTACGTTAGCGCTTCGCCCCCGCCGCGTATGTATGCCGCGGCATGCGCCGGCGCGTACGCTCGAACCGTGACCCGAAGGACGCGGCCCGACGACGCGGCACTGCCCCAGCTGCCGCTCATCGACGCGGCCTCGACGAGCTCGCACGTCGAGTTGAAGCCCACGTGGCGCGGCTGGATCCACGCCGGCACGTTCCCGGTGGCGATCGCCGCGGGCATCGTGCTGGTCGTCCTCGCCGACGGCGCCGCGGCGACCTGGTCGTGCGCGGTGTTCATGGTCACCTCGATGCTGCTGTTCGGCAACTCCGCGCTGTATCACCGCTTCACGTGGTCGCCGCGCACGCGCACGCTCCTCAAGCGCATCGACCACGCGAACATCCTGCTGCTGATCGCGGGCACGTACACGCCCATCGCGGTGCTCGCGCTGCCGACGCGGCAGGCGACCCTGCTGCTGTCGCTCGTGTGGGGCGGCACGATCCTCGGCATCCTCTTCCGCGTCTTCTGGATCCACGCGCCGCGCTGGCTGTACGTCGCGCTGTACCTGGTGCTCGGCTGGGGCGCGGTGATGTACATCGTGCCGCTGTTCCAGGCGAACGCGGCGATGATGGTGCTCGTGGTCGTCGGCGGCCTGCTCTACACCGGCGGCGCGATCGTGTACGCCCTGAAGCGACCCAATCCGTGGCCCGGGCACTTCGGGTTCCACGAGATCTTCCACGTGTGCACGGTCCTGGCGTTCCTGTGCCACTGGACCGCGTGCCTGCTCATCGCGCTCGAGCCCGCCTACCACGGCGGCTGAGCGGCGCAGCGGGGCGTCAGGGCTTCGCGTCGGACTCCCCGGCGCGGTCGTCTCCGCCGTCGTCGACCGCCCCGGCGGCGCGCTCGACCTCGGCGGCCTCCTCGGCCGCGCGTGCCTGCTCCTCGGCGTCGAGCTCCTCGGCGATCTGGGCCCGGTAGCGGCCGCGCCGGATGCGGCGGAGCATGTCGATCAGCAGCAGCACGACCGCGATCGCGACGACGGCGATCGCGACGAAGCCGGCCAGACCGGGTGTCACCACCGCGGGGTCGACGGTCATCGTCGGCATCGGCGTCTCCGGTGCGCCCGTCGCCATCAGCAGCTGCATGTGTCCTCGTTCCGTGGGGCTGTCGCATAGCCTGGAGTTCCAGCCTAGAACGACCCGGGAGCCCGATGAGCAGCACGGTGCAGTCGAAGCTCGACCTCCGCTACGGACGGTCGGGCTCGAAGCGCACGGTGTGGATCCTCGGCGGCGCGCTCGCCGCGGCGGCCGTCGCGGTGCTCGCGTGGTTCACGATCGCGAACACCGCCTCCGCGGTCGACGCGGACGCCACGGCGTTCGAGGTGCACGACCGGCACAGCGTCACGGTGCGGTTCCAGGTGACGGCACAGCCCGGCTCACCGGTCACGTGCGCCCTGGAGGCCCAGGACACCGAGCACGGGGTGGTGGGGTGGCGGGTCGTGGAGTACGCGGCATCCGACGCCCACACGCGACGCCATGAGGAGACCATCCCGACCGTCGCCGAGGCCACCGCCGGATTGGTCAGCGCCTGCTGGATCCCGTAAGCTGTTCCGAATATATGCGCCCCGGCCCGCTGCCGGGGCGTTTGACTTAGGGACGACGGCGCCGCCGTCTGAAGCAAGGAGGACGAAGTGTCCAGCGATGTCACGGTGACCTTCCTCACCCAGGAGGCCTACGACCGCCTCGCGTCCGAGCTCGAGCACCTCTCGACCGTGGGCCGGGAGGAGATCGCGAAGCGCATCGAGGCCGCCCGCGCGGAGGGCGACCTCAAGGAGAACGGCGGCTATCACGCCGCGAAGGACGAGCAGGGCAAGCAGGAGGCGCGCATCCGCACCCTGCAGCACCTGCTGAAGACCGCCAAGGTGAGCGAGGCTCCCACCTCGACCGGCGTCGTCGAGTCCGGCACCGTCGTGACGGCGGTCGTCGCCGGCGGCGAAGAGGTGTTCCTCCTCGGCAGCCGCGAGATCGCCTCGGGCACCGACCTCGACGTCTACAGCGAGGCGTCGCCGCTCGGAGCGGCGATCCTCGGTCTCAAGGAGGGCGACGCGACGTCGTACACCGCGCCGAACGGCCGCGAGATCTCGGTGCAGATCGTCAAGGTCGAGACCTACACCGGCGGCTGAGCCGGTCCGGAGGGCGCGGGGCTCAGTCCGGGACGATGCGGGGCTGGAACCCCGCCTCCTCCAGCAGCGCGATGACCCGCTGGCGGTGCTCCTCGCCGCGGGTCTCGACGCTCAGCTGCAGGATCACCTCGCTGATCTGCATGCCCTGGCCGTGCCGCGTGTGCAGCGCCTCGATGACGTTGGCCCCCGCGAGGGCGAGGAGCTCCGCGACGCGCGCGAGCTGACCGGGACGGTCGGGCAGCGGGATCTGCAGCGTCATGTAGCGACCGGATGCCGCGAGCCCGTGCGCGACGACCCGCTGCAGCAGCAGGGGGTCGATGTTTCCGCCGGAGAGGATCACGACGGTCGGGCCGCTGACGGCGATCTTGCCGGCGAGGATCGCGGCGACACCGACCGCGCCGGCGGGCTCGACGACCTGCTTGGCGCGCTCCAGGAGCACGAGGAGGGCGCGGGCGATGTCGTCGTCGGTGACCGTCACGACCTCGTCGACGAGCTCACGGATCACCTCGAACGGCACGTCGCCCGGACGCGCCACCGCTATGCCGTCGGCGATCGTGGGCGTCGTGGCGACCTCGAGCGGCTCCCCCGCGGCCAGCGACGCCGGGTAGGCGGCGGAGTTCTCGGCCTGCACGCCGATGATGCGCACGGTGCGTCCCGCCGCGGCGGCGCGCGCCTTGGCCGCGGCCGCGACGCCGGCGATGAGCCCGCCGCCGCCGATCCCCATGATGATGGTCTCGACCTCGGGGGCGTCGTCGAGTATCTCGAGGCCGAGCGTGCCCTGGCCGATGATGACGTCGCGGTGGTCGAACGGGTGGATGAGCACGGCGCCGGTGCGCTCGGCGAACTCCGCGGCGAGCCGCAGCGGCGTCTCGACGGTCGCGCCGTCGAGGATCACGTCGGCGCCGTAGCCGCGCGTGGCCAGGAGCTTGGGCACCGGGACGCCGAGCGGCATGAAGATCGTCGCGGGGATGCCGAGCTTCTGCGCCGCGAGCGCCACGCCCTGCGCGTGGTTGCCGGCCGAGGCCGCGACGACGCCGCCCGCGCGCTCCGGCGGCGTGAGGCGCGACAGCCGGTACGTCGCCCCGCGGATCTTGAACGATCCGGTGCGCTGGAGGTTCTCCAGCTTCAGGGACACGGGTGCGCCGAGCACGTCGGAGAGGTGCTCGGAGGCTTCGAGCGGCGTGTGCGAGACGACGCCACGGAGGACGGCCGCGGCATCCTCGAACTCGGCCAGGGTGGGGATGCGGGTCACTCGGGTGTTCTCCTGCTTCGTGGAACGGTGCTCCAGATGAGGTCTTCGGGCAGCGGACTGTCGCCGGTCTCCCAGGCTCTTCGAGAGAGGTAGACGCCGACGACGTTGGCGAACGCGGCCAGTGGCACGGCGAAGAGCGCGCCCGGGATGCCGGCGATCATCGCGCCGCCGGCGACCACCAGCACGACCGCGAGCGGATGCACCTTGACGGCGGAGCCCATCAGCAGCGGCTGCAGCACGTGACCCTCGAGCTGCTGCACGCCGAGGACCACCACGAGCATCCACAGGGCGATCCACGGGCCGTTGTAGACGAGGGCGAGGAACACCGCGAGCGCGCCGGTGACGACGGCACCGACGATCGGCACGAACGAGCCGAGGAAGACGAGCACGGCCACCGGGATCGGCAGCGGCACGCCGAGGAGGAACGCGCCGAGCCCGATGCCGACGGCGTCGATCGTCGCGACGAGCAGCTGCGTGCGCGCGTAGTTGACGACCGTGACCCAGCCGGCGCGCGCCGCGCCGTCGGTGGCGGCACGGGCCTTGCGCGGGAACAGGCCGACCGTCCAGCGCCAGATGCCGCCGCCGTCGGCGAGGATGCACAGGAGGATGAAGAGCGCGAGCAGGGTGCCCGCCACGACGTGCCCGACCGTCGATCCGAGCGCGAGCGCGCCGCTCCACAGCAGCGCGGCCTGCTCCTGCAGGAAGCTCCACGCCTGGGCGAGGAGGTCGTCGATCTGCCCGGGGGTGAGATGGAGCGGCCCGTCGATGAGGTACTGGCGCAGCTCGCCGACCGCGGCGACCGTGCGCTCCTGGACGGAGCTCCACTCCCTCGTGATCTGCCACACGACCAGGAACACCAGGCCGCCCACGATCGCGAGCGTGCCGAGGATGCTCACGACGATCGCGAGCCACCGCGGGACGCGACGACGCAGCATCCACGTGAAGGCGGGCCAGAGGAGCGCGGTCACGAGGATAGCGATCATCAGCGGGATGACCAGCAGCTTCAGCTGGATGACGATCCAGATCGCGATGCCGATCGCGAGCGCGATGACGGCGAACCGCCACGCGTAGGCGGTCGCGACCCGCAGACCCCGCGGCACCGACGACGCCGAGTCCGTCGAGACGGTGATCTGCCGGAGGACGTCGAAGAACGAACCGCGTGGCCTTTCATCGGAGCCGCTCATCCCGCCAGTCTACGGGGCGCCATCATGCCGCGGTCGGAATGTCCGGGGTGCTGGGTAGGCTGACGACCGTGCCGGCACCGTCCCCGTTCGCAGCCCCCGCGCGGGGCGTCCCCGTCCTGCGCGCCGCCGAGGCGCGTCGGATCGCGCTCGCCGCGCAGGGCTTCGCGCGGGCCCGGCCGGCCGCAGTGGGAACGCGCGCCCTGCACGGCGCCCTGGGGCGCATGGCGACGCTGCAGATCGACTCCGTCAACGTCTTCGCCCGCTCGCACTACCTGCCGCTGTTCTCGCGCCTGGGCGCGTACGACACCGCGCAGCTCGACCGGCTCCTCTTCCGCCGCGGCGCGCCGTACACCGAGTTCTGGGCGCACGTGGCGTCGTTCATCCCGGTCCGCGACTGGGGGCTGTTCGCGTTCCGCATGGCGGAGCATCGCGCGCGCCGCGCCGCCGATCCGGACGGGTTCGTCCAGCGCCACGCCGACGTGCTGGCGTGGGTCACCGCCGAGCTGGCCGAGCGCGGGCCGCTCCGGCCCGCGCAGTTCGATCACGACCTGCGGCGCGCCCGGAGGGGCCCCTGGTGGGACTGGGACGTCGTGAAGGCCGCCCTGGAGCACCTGTGGTGGTTCGGCGACGTCGCCATCGCGGAGCGCCGCGGCTTCGAGCGCACGTACGCGCTCGCCGAGCAGGTGATCCCCGATGCGGCGCGCGTCGAGATCCCGCGCGCCGACGCGGTGCGCGAGCTGGTGCGGCGCGCGGCACGCGCGTACGGGGTGGCGACGGCATCCGACCTCGCCGACTACTGGCGCCTGCGCGACCGGCCCGCGGTGCTCGCGGCCCTCGGCGAGCTCACCGACGCCGGCGAGCTCGAGCGCGTCCACGTCGACGGCTGGGTCTCGGCCGGGCGACCGCTGCCGGCATGGCGGCATCGGGATGCGGCGCGCCCACGCCGCATCGAGCGGACCGCGATCCTCACCCCGTTCGACCCGGTCGTGTGGTTCCGCGATCGGGCCGCGCGCCTGTTCGCGTTCGACTACCGCATCGAGATCTACACGCCGGCATCCCAGCGCCGCTTCGGCTACTACTCGCTGCCGGTGCTCGTCGACGACGACGTCGTGGGACGCGTCGACCTCAAGGCCGACCGGGCGACCTCGCGCCTGCTCGTGCAGTCGGCGTGGTGGGAGCACGGCCGGCCGCCGCACGCGGCGGAGCGCCTGGCCGACGAGCTGCGGCTCGCGGCCCGCTGGCAGGGACTGGAGTCGATCTCGGTGGGGAGGTGGGGCGACGCCGCCGACGAGCTCGCCGGAGTGCTCGGAGCGCCCCGCCACGAGCGGGCCGGTTGAGGTGCCTCAGAACTGGATGCGGGGCGGCTCGGAGATGGCCGCGCCGTCGACGACCTCGAAGAACTCGCGCTCGCTGAACCCGAGGTTGCGGGCGAACAGGTTGTTCGGGAAGACCTTGATCTTGGTGTTCAGCTCGCGGACGCCGCCGTTGTAGAAGCGACGGGATGCCTGGATCTTGTCCTCGGTGTCGACCACGGCCTGCTGCAGCTGGAGGAAGTTCTGGCTCGCCTGCAGCTGCGGGTACGCCTCGGCCACCGCGAACAGCGATTTGAGGGCCTGCTGCATGTGTCCCTCGGCGACCCCCGCCGCGCCGGGGCTGGAGGCCGACAGCGTCTCGGCACGCGCTCGGGTGACGTTCTCGAACACGGCCTTCTCGTGCGAGGCGTAGCCCTTGACCGTCTCGATGAGGTTCGGGAGCAGGTCGGCACGGCGTTTCAGCTGAACGGTGATGTCACTCCAGGCCTCGTCGACCCGGACGTTCAGGGCGACCAGGGAGTTGTAGGTCGCCCACAGGTAGATGCCGACGATCGCCGCCAGGCCGACGACGATCAGTACCGGGATCAACCACTCCATTGCACTCTCCTCGATGTCCTGCTCATCCTATCCACGGCACCTGGGCAGACCCTCTGCGAGCGCGCCGTACGCACGCCCGCGTTCCCATACCGCGCCGAGCCCGACCCACGACGCAGGCACGGGCCGCACGGCATCCGATGGACGCCGCACGGCCCGTGCCCCCGCTGGGATTCGTCCCCACCGCCCCTCCACGCGCCGCTTCACGGCGCGCGGAGCCTCCGGCGGCGTGGGCCCACCCAGGACGGAATCCTCACGACAACACGCGCACGGGCCGCACGGCATCCGATGGACGCCGCACGGCCCGTGCCCCCGCTGGGATTCGAACCCAGACTGAAGCGAGTTTAAGTCGCCTGCCTCTGCCGTTGGGCTACGGGGGCGCACCCGAAGTGCACCCCCACGCTAGCCGGTCAGCTCGCCGCTTCCGCCTTCGCGGCGGCGGGCGACGAAGCCGGAGCCGCCGGCGCGGGAGCCGGGGCGGCCGGCGCCTCGGTCACCGCGGGACGCGGGCGCGCCGCGAACTCCTCGAAGACGTAGCGCGGGTTCTGCACCGACTGCAGGTTGACGAGGTCGCGACCGAGCCAGAAGTTGTTCCACCAGCCCCACAGCACGCGCCACTTGCGCTCCCACGACGGCATGGCCAGACCGTGGTAGCCGCGGTGCGCGCACCACGCGATGAAGCCCTTGAGCGCGATCTTGCCGGACTGGAACACACCCGTGTACAGGCCGAGACCGGCCACGGCACCGAGGTTGTGGTGGATGTACTCGCGCGGAGCCTCGCCGCGCAGGTCGCCGGCGATGTTCTTCGCGAGGAGCTTCGCCTGACGCACCGCGTGCTGCGCGTTCGGCACGCAGTAGCCGCCGACGCCCTTGCCGGTCAGGTCGGGGACGGCGGAGATGTCGCCGGCCGCCCAGGCGCCCGGGACGAACTCCTCCGCGGTGCCGACGCGCAGGTCGGGGCGGGTGCGGATGCGACCGCGCTCCTCGACCGGCAGGTCGCTGCCGCGCACCACCGTCGGGTTGGCCATGACGCCCGCGGTCCACACGATCAGGTCGGACGGGATGACCTCTCCGGTGGAGAGCGTGACGTTGCCGTCGACGGCGCTCGTGAGCTGCGTGTCGAGGTGGACGTTGCCGCCGCGCGTGGCGAGGTTCTTCAGCACCCACTCGCTCGTCTCGAGCGACACCTCGGGCATGATGCGGCCCATCGCCTCGACGAGGTGGAAGTGCGTGTCCTCGAAGCCCAGCGTCGGGTACTCCTTCAGCAGCGACGAGGCGAGCGAGCGCAGCTCGGCGAACACCTCGATGCCCGCGAACCCGCCGCCGACGACGACGACGGTCAGCAGGCGGTCGCGCTCCGGGCCGGGGGGGAGCGTCGCCGCCTTGTCGAAGTTCGACATCAGGCGGTCGCGGATCGCGACGGCCTCCTCGATCGTCTTGAGGCCGATCGCGTTGTCGGCGATGCCCGGGATCGGGAACGTGCGCGACACGGCGCCGGCGGTCACGACGATCTGGTCGTACTCCTGCTGCCACGGATCGCCCAGCTCGGGGGTGATGGTCGCGACACGGTTCGCGTGGTCGATGCCGGTGACCTTCGCGGTGATGACGTTGGTCCGCTTGAGATGGCGGCGGAGGGCGACGACGGCGTGCCGCGCCTCGATGGAGCCGGCCGCGACCTCGGGGAGGAACGGCTGATAGGTCATGTAGGGAAGCGGGTCGACGATGGTGACCTCCGCCTCCCCCTTGCGCAGATGCTTCTCGAGCTTCCACGCCGTATAGAAGCCGGCGTAGCCGCCGCCGACGATGAGGATCTTGGGCACGGTGGTGGTCACGGTTCGCAGAACTCCTTGAATCAACGACGTGGCCCGTAGGGGGTTCGGGCCGACCTGATGCGCCGGACTGCAGCAGTGACGCAAAGCGCGACCAGTATAGCGGCCAGCGTCGCGCCCACGAGAGGCACGGTGCCGTAGCGGAGCGTGTCCTCCGTCGGCAGCAGCGGAGACAGCGGCCGCGTCGCCTGCTCGGGCGCCGCGAGATCGGGCACCTCGACGGGCGACGCGGTCGGCGACGCGTTCGGGTCGACCTCGGCGCGCCGGTACAGCCGCACCCACTCGGCGAGGCTCCCCATCGGGTTCTCGGAGACGAGGGCGACGTCGGCCGAGACGGCGGCCGCGGCATCCACGAGCCCCCAGCCGTACAGCTCGTCGGGACGCCGGTCGGACACCGGGGTGGCGGTCTGGATGATGCGGTTGATGACGTTCGCGGCGTCGAGCTCGGGGTGCGCCGCGCGCACGAGGGCCGCGACGCCCGCGACGATCGGAGCGGCGCCGCTCGTGCCGTTCCACACGACGAGCTGGCCGTCGGCCGACACGCCCAGGAGCTCCTCGCTGGGCGCCGAGATGCCGATCGTGATGCCCTGCGTCGAGGCCTCGAGGCTCGCCGAGCCGGAGCGGTCCACGCCGCCGACGGTCAGGACGCCGGGGATCGTGGCGGGCGCACCCACGCGGCTCGTGCCGCTCCCCCGGTTGCCGGCGGCGACGACGACCACGACGTCGTGCTGGAACGCGTACAGGAACGCGTCGTCCCAGCTGCGGTCCCAGTCGAGCGTGTTCGTCGTGAACGACAGGTTGATGATGTCGGCCCCGTTGTCGACCGCCCACTTCATGGCCTCGGCCACCTGCGTGACGAAGGGGACGGATGCGGCCGCGCCGAAGCCGACCGAGATCGACAGCAGGCTCGCCTCGGGCGCGACGCCGATCATGCCGGTGCCCGATCCGGTGCCGCGCGCGGCGGCCAGCGAGGCCACCCAGCTGCCGTGGTTGGAGTCGATCGCGCCCACCGGCGTGCGGCCGTCGGCCGATCCGGTGCCGGAGAAGTCCGCCCCGCCGGTGACGGCGCCGGCGAACTCGACCGGGTCACGGCCGATGCCGGTGTCGATGACCGCGATCGTCACGCCGCTCCCCCGCGTGGTCTGCCACGCGGAGCGGATGCCGTAGTCGTCGAGCCAGTACTCCGCCGCACGCGCGGCGTCGGGGCGCGTGTCGTGCGGAACAGCGGCCGCACCGGCGGCCAGCACGCCGACGACGGCGGCGGCGAGGGCGCGCACGGCGGCCAGCACGGCGCCGGCGATCACGGCGCGGCCCCGGACGGCACGGAGTGCGCGGGGTGCGCGCACGCGCACCGGTCGGGCGACCACCCGCAGCGCGCGAGGGCGCGATCGCCGATCGGGTTGACACCGGGTCCGGCGGCGAGCGCGTGCGCCGCGAGCGCGTGCAGGCACTTCACGCGCACCGGCATCCCGCCGGCCGAGATGCCCGCGATCTCGGGAACGTCGCCGAAGCGCGCGCGGTCGGCCAGGTACGCCTCGTGCGCGCCGCGGTAGGCCGCGGCGAGGTCCTCGTCGTCGGCGAGCTCGGCCTGCAGCTCCGCCATCACGTGACCGGCCTCGAGCACCGACAGCGCCGCGGTCGCGGCCGGGTGGGTGAGGTAGTAGAACGTCGGGAACGGGGTGCCGTCGGGCAGGCGCGGCGCGGTCGCGACGACGGTCGGGTTGCCGCACACGCAGCGGGCGGCGACACCCACGACGCCGCGCATGGGACGGCCCAGCTGCTCCCGCATGACGGCCAGGTCGGCCTCGTCGGCGGGGGTCAGTGCCATCGTGCTCACCCGCTCAGGGTACCCGGACCGATCAGCCCGCCGGCGCGACCGAGACCGTCTGCGCGGTGCCGGCGACCGTCACCGAGCGCACGAGCTGCGACATCCAGTCGGTCTCGGTCTCTTCGACGTCCTTGCTGACCGCGTGCCGCTCCTCGGGGATCGCCGAGCGGGGAAGGTCGTTGTCGACGAGGTAGACGACCTCGCCGGGGCGCACGTAGTAGAGCCGCTCGCGCGCCTGCGTCGTGATGTAGGCGGGGTCCGACCAGCGGTCGCGCTCGGCCTCGAGCGCCTCGACCTGCTCGGCGGTCGCCTGCACGGACCGCTCCAGCGCGGCGATCTGCGCCCGCTGGTCGAGGTAGGTGCCGACGGTGGGCACGAGCACGAACGCCGCGAGGATCACGAGGCCCAGCATGATGATCATGAAGCCCGACAGACGGATGCCGCCGAGCCACTCGCGCACGTCGACCCGGCGGCGCGCTCGCGGCGCGCCCTCGCGGGTCGTGCCGGACGCACGAGAAGAGGGAGCCGT
>NZ_JBDIAB010000022.1:0-23381 GCF_039812165.1 Microbacterium sp. | reverse complement strand
GTCATTGTGGGACCTCTCGGCTTGGGATCACGACGAACGTAGATCAGCCACAACCAGACCTCAAGTGCATTGTAGAGCGCTCACAAACAGGCCCCGCCGCCCTCGCCGCCCTCCTTGTCCACTCCCGACACCTCCCGCTCTCGCGCGCGAGCGCCGAGGACGTCAGCGTGCGCGGCCGCGCACGAGGCGGATCAGAGGGAGAGTCCGTGCCCGAAGCGGAACAGCGGGTCGACGGTGTCGAACGGCACGTCGGGGCGCGATGCCTCGACCGCCGCCATCGACCGCGGCACGTCGAACGGCAGCCTGCCGGTCGCCCGCGCGGCGCCGCTGAGCACATCCAGGAGCGGCGCCGAGCTCGCGCCCCAGTTCGCGACGACGGCGTTCGCCGCCTCGACGACGGGCGCGAGGATCGCCGGCCGGTCCAGGAACACGTCCACGACGGTGGGGACGGATGCCGCGACCTCGGCGACGTGCTCCACCACCTCGGCCGGGAAGTCCAGAGAGCCGGCGTGGAAGAAGTTCTCGAACGCCGAGGCGCGCTGCTCGTACGGCGCCTGGATCCGCAGGATCGCGAGGTCGGCCTCGGCGGGGGTGCTCACGACCTCGCCGTACTCGGCGGCGACGTCGGCCGAGACGCCCTCGACGTACAGCTTCGCGCCGCGGCCGAATGGCAGCACGCCGTCGTTGCTGAGCACCGTGATCGAGGCGCGCTGCGCGTCGAGCCCCGCCTCGCGGAACTCGCGGCTTCCGACGATCTCGTCCGCCGCTCCGGCGTCGACGTACGGGTCGTCGAACAGGCCGAGATCGAACTTCTCGCGCAGCAGGCGCCGCACCGACTCGTCGAGCCGCTCCTCGGCGATGCGCCCCGACTGCACGAGATCGCTCAGGATCCACACGCACTGCTCGCCGCCGAACTGGTCGCAGCCGGCGTCGAGGATCTTCGCCATCCGCTCGTGCGGGGTCAGGTGCTCGGCGCCCCAGCCGCGCGCCGCGAACTCGGTGCCGAGGATCGCCTGGTCGGTGATGAGCCCCCAGTCGGTGCACACGATGCCGTCGTAGCCGAAGCGCTCGCGCAGGAGCCCGGTGATGACGTCCTTGTTGAGGCCGAAGCCGACCTCCTCGTACTCGGTGTCCACCGGCATGCCGTAGTACGGCATGATCTGACGCGTGCCGGCCGCGAACGCCGCCTCGAAGGGCTTCAGGTGCAGCTCGAACTGGTCGCCGGGGTACACCTGCTCGCGGCCGTAGTCGAAGTGCGGGTCTTCGCCGTCCTTCTGCGGGCCGCCGCCGGGGAAGTGCTTGGTCATGGTCGACACCGAGCCCGCGCCGAACGTCTCGCCCTGGAAGCCGCGGATGTACGCCGCCCCCAGCTCGCTCGTGAGGTCGACGTCCTCGCCGAAGGTCTGCAGCTGCCGCGCCCAGCGCGGCTCGGTCGCGAGGTCGATCTGCGGGTGCAGCGCGACCCGGATCCCGACCGCGACGTACTCCTGCCGCGCGATGTCGCCGAAGCGCTCGACGAGCGCCGCGTCGCGCGTGGCGGCGAGGCCGAGCGGCTCGGGCCACTGCGAGAACGAGCTCGTGAAGATCGCCGCGCCCGGGTTCTCGCTCGAGGAGTGCCGCGGATCGGTGGAGATCGTCACCGGGATGCCGAGGCGGGTCGACGCGGCGAGCTCCTGGATGTTGTTGTACCAGCGCGCGAGCTCGCCCGCCGAGGGGGCCGCGCCCAGCACGTTGAAGTGCGACATGTGCCGATCGACGACGTACTCGCGGTTGGACGCGATGTTGAACTCGGGGTTGCCGTCCGACAGCTCTCCGCCCTCGCCCATCGAGATCATCGCGTGGAAGAACTGCCCGATCTTCTCCGGCACGGTCATCTCGCGCAGCAGCAGGTCGACGCGCTCGTCGACGGGCAGACTCGCGTCGAGCCAGGGGCGGTTCTCGGGAGCGGCGGTCATGGCGGTTCCTCTCGGGTGGCAGCGTCGTCGGTGTCCACCCCGACCATAGCGCCGTCGCGGGCCTCTGCACAGCGAAAACCCGTGTGCGATCGGTTTCGACGCGTCGCAGGGACGCCGCCGCGGTCGATGCGCAGAGCGCCGGCGGGAATCGGATCCCGCCGGCGCTCTGCGTGCCTGCGACGCGACGTGCGTCGGGCGAGGCGCTACTTGCCGCCCGCCAGCACGGGCAACGGCATCGTGCTCGTGTCGATGAACGGGTTGTCGTCCTGCGTGTCCACGAGTCGCTGCGCCTCCTCGCGGCTCGTGACCGTCGGCACCGAGCCCAGCAGCGGCCGCTTGCCCGATTCTTTCATCGCGAACAGCGCGATCGCCGCGATCGCCGCGAAGAACATGATGTAGAAGGCGGGCATGAACTTGTTGCCGGTGGCGTCGACCAGCAGGTTCGCGAACAGCGGCGTCGTGCCGCCGAACAACGAGGCGGCGATGTTGTAGGTGAGCCCCATGCCTCCGAAGCGCGACGGCGTCGGGAACAGGGCGGGGAGCGCCGACGCCGTCATCGAGACGTAGAACGCCACCGGGACCGCCACCATGCTGAGGGCCAGGAACACCGCCCACTCCTCGCCGATCTGCAGGATCGCGAACGCCGGCACCATGAACAGGAGCGTCGATCCCACCGCGATGAAGTACACCGGCTTGCGGCCGATGCGGTCGGACAGCTTGCCGATGAAGGGCAGGCACAGCGACATGACCACGAGCACCGGGATGGTCGCGACGGCGGCCTGCAGGTTCGAGACCCCGACCTCGTTCTCGAGGTAGGTCGGCATGTAGCTCGTCAGCGCATAGCCGGCGGCGCCTTCGGCCGCGACGATCGCGATGCCGATGAGGATGGCCTTCCAGTAGTAGCGGACGAGACCGCCGAGGCCGTGGCGCACGCGGGGGTCGCGCGGGTCGGTGTAGTCGTCCTCGGTCTCTGCGGCGACCTCGAAGCTCGGCGTCTCGGGGATCCGCATGCGGAACCAGATGGCGACGGCGCCGAGCGGGAGGGCGATGAGGAACGGGATCCGCCAGCCCCAGTCGACCAGGACGTCGTTGCCCAGGAGGACCGTGGTGAGGGCGACGACGGAGGCGCCCGCCGCGAACCCGAGATAGGAGCCCATGTTGAGCATCGACGCCCAGAAGCCGCGCGAGCGATCCGGAGAGAACTCGGCGACGTAGGTGGAGGCGCCGGCGAACTCTCCGCCGGTCGAGAAGCCCTGCAGCATCTTCAGCAGGTAGAGCGGCACGATCACCCAGACGCCCGTGCCGGGGCCCCACCATCCCTCGAGCTGGTCCGCGGTGGGCAGCATGCCGATGAGCGCGGTGGCGGCGGCCATGATCGCCATCGTGAAGTACAGCACCTTCTGCCGTCCGACCTTGTCGCCGATGGGCCCCAGGATGAGGCCGCCGAGGGGGCGCACCAGGAACGACACCGCGAATCCGAGGAGCGCGAGGGTGAGTCCGAGGGACTCGCCGAACCCGCTCAGGAAGACGTGGTGCATGGTGATGGCGAGGTAGCCGTAGATGCCGAAGTCGTACCACTCCATGAAGTTGCCGACGAACGCGCCGGTGAGGGCGGTGCGCATCTTCGACTTCTCCACGACGATCACGTCGGTGACCTCGAGACGCCGTGTGGGCGGCCGGGTCGGTGTCTCCGGGGGCGATGCGGACATGATGTTTCCTTCCATGGGTCGGGAGGCGCGGGCGCGCCTCTCCAGCGGGAGGCACGCCGTGCCTCCCGCGCGCTCGTGGGATCTCAGATCAGGCCGTGCGAGAGGTCGTTCGGGGTCCCGAAGCGGTGCGCGGTGATCGACACCGCCTGCTCGTGCAGGTGGGGCAGCATCTCCACGCGGCCCGCCGAGACGACCGGTCCGCCGTAGACGGCGATGTCGGGCTTGCCGCCGGCCGCGGCGTAGACCGCCGCGACCTCGTCCGCGTCGCCCACGACGCGAACCCGTGCGCCGGCGTGCGGGCCCTCCTGGGCGGCGAGAGAGCGGATGCGCGAGGCCCAGGCATCCCGGTCCTCGTGATGCACCTCGACGTCCGCCGCGGCGAGCGCCGTGGCGATCGGGCCGGGGAGCGCGACCGGGGTGCTCACGACAGGCGCCGAGCCGGCGGCGAGCCCGGCCGCGACGACGCGCACGACCTGCGCCGTCGAGGCGTTCGCGCCGACCCGGACCACGACCGGCACCGGCAGGTAGCGCAGCACGTTGCGCTCGACGCCCAGCTGCGAGGCGTCTCGCGCGACGCCGAACTCCTCCGCCCACGCGACGGCGTCCGAGCCGAGCGCGGACCGCAGCCATTCGAGGTCGCCGGCGGGGATGCCGGACCGCTCGGCCGCGCTCAGCAGGTCCGCGGCGCGGGGACGCGGCGCACGGCGCCCGGCCGTCACGGGGGCGGCCTCCCAGTCGCCGAGCCCGTGCAGGTAGCTCGGGCCGCCGGCCTTGGTGCCGGCGCCGATCGCGGACCGCTTCCAGCCGCCGAAGGGCTGGCGCCGCACGATGGCCCCGGTGATGCCGCGGTTCACGTAGAGGTTGCCGGCCTCGATGCGATCGAGCCAGAGGGCGAGCTCGTCGCGGTCGAGCGAGTGCAGCCCGCTCGTGAGCCCGTAGTCGATCTCGTTGACCATGTCGATGGCCTCGTCGAGCGTCTCGGCGGTCATGATCCCGAGGATCGGGCCGAAGTACTCGGTGAGGTGGTACTCGGATCCGCGGCGCACGCCGTCGCGGACGCCGGGGCTCCACAGCCGGTTGCCGCCGTGACGGTCGGACGCGAGCGGGCTGTCGCTCGCGAGGGGCTTCGGCTGCACGAGCCAGGTCTCGCCGGGCCCGAGCACGGTGAGACCGCGCATCAGCTTGCCGGACGGCGCGGCGATGACCGGGCCCATCTGGGTCGGGAGGTTCTCCGGCGTGCCGACCACGAGCGAGCGCACCGCGTCGAGCAGCTGGCCGCGGAAGCGCTTCGACCCGGCCACCGAGCCGACGAGGATCACGAGCGAGGCGGCCGAGCACTTCTGCCCGGCGTGGCCGAAGGCCGACTGCGCCACGTCGCGCGCCGCGAGGTCGAGGTCGGCGTGCGGGGTCACGATGATCGCGTTCTTGCCGCTGGTCTCGGCGAGGATCGGCAGGTCCTGACGCAGCTCGCGGAAGCTCGCGGCGGTCTCGTACGCGCCGGTGAGGATCAGGCGGTCCACGCGCGGGTCGGCGACGAGCTTCGAGCCGAGGCCGCGGTCGCGGAACTGCACGAGCTGGAGCACGTCGCGGGGCACGCCGGCCTCCCACAGCGCCTCGACCATGACGGCGCCGGATCGGGCGGAGCTCGTGGCGGGCTTGACGACGACCGACGACCCGGCCGCGAGCGCAGCGAGGACGCCGCCGGCGGGGATCGCCACCGGGAAGTTCCACGGCGGGATGACCGCGATCAGCTTCTTCGGGCGGTAGGTCGCCCCGTCGACGCGTTCGAGCTGCTGACCGAGCATCGCGTAGTAGTTCGCGAAGTCGATCGCCTCCGAGACCTCCGGGTCGCCCTGGTCGAGGGTCTTGCCGCACTCCGAGCCCATCACCTCGAGGAGGTCCGCGCGGCGCGCCTCGAGCCGCTCGCCGGCGCGGTACAGGATGCGCGCGCGCTCGTCGGCGCCGAGCGCCTGCCAGGCGTCCGCGGCGGCCACTCCGCGTGCGACGACCGCGTCGAGCGCGTCCTCGTCGGCGACGGATGCCTCGGCCACGAGCGCCGTGCCCAGCTGCGACGCGACCATGCGCTCGGCGATGCGCCTGCCCCAGGCGCGGTTGCCGGGCAGGTCGGGGTCGGTGTCGGGCGTGTTGTCGAAGCCGCCCGTCCGGCCGGCAGCGACGTGCGCGTCGACACGGTCCGCGACACCGGGCTCGTCGTAGCCGCGCCGGTCCTGCGTGCGGTTCGGCGCGGGCACGTCGTAGGAGCCGACGGAGCCGTCGCCGGTGAGCTGCCCGAGGCCACGCAGCGAGGTCAGGAACCGCTCCTTCTCGCGTTCGAACAGCACCTCGCTGTCCTGCAGCTCGAAGACCGCCGACATGAAGTTCTCGGCGCTGGCGCCCTCCTCCAGCCGCCGGATGAGATAGGCGATCGCGACGTCGAACTCGTCGGGGTGCACCACCGGCACGTACAGCAGCAGTCCGCCGACCTCGCGCTCGACGGCGGCGGCCTGACCGGTCGCCATGCCGAGCAGCATCTCGAACTCGATCCCCTGCTGCGCGCCGCGCGCCTTCGCGAGAAGCCACGCGAGGGCCACGTCGAAGAGGTTGTGACCGGCGACGCCGATGCGGACGTTCTGCACCCGGTCGGCCTGCAGCGCGTAGTCGAGCACGGCCTTGTAGCTGGTGTCGCTCGCCTGCTTCGAGCCCCACGTGGCCGAGGGCCAGCCGTGGATCGCGGCGTCCACCAGCTCCATGGGCAGGTTCGCGCCCTTGACGACGCGCACCTTGATGGGCGCGCCGCCGCGCGCCACCCGCGCCGCCGACCACTCCTGCAGGCGAATCATCGCGCCGAGAGCGTCGGGCAGGTAGGCCTGCAGCACGATGCCGGCCTCGAGGCGGAGGAACTCGGGACGGTCGAGGATGCGCGTGAACACCTCGAACGTGAGGTCGAGGTCCTTGTACTCCTCCATGTCGAGGTTGATGAACTTGTGCGGCTGGGCGGCCGCCGCGCGCTCGAACAGCGGCACGAGCTGCGCCTCGATGTGGTCGACGGCCTCGTCGAAGGCCCAGTGGTTGTGCGGCGCGACCGTCGACGACACCTTGATCGAGACGTAGTCCACGTCGTCGCGGGCGAGCAGCCGGTGCGTGCCGGAGAGGCGCCGCTCGGCCTCGCCCTGACCGAGGATCGCCTCGCCGAGGAGGTTGACGTTCAGCCGCGCGCCCGACCGCTTGATCTTGGCGATCGCCGTGCCGAGCTTGGCGTCGCTCGCGTCGATGATGAGGTGGCTCACCATCTGCCGCAGCACGCGACGGGCGATCGGGACCACCACACCGGGAAGGGGCCGCGCGAGGGCGCCGCCCACGCCGATCGCCGCGCGCATCGGCGCGGGGAGGAACCCGGGGGTCAGCGGCACGAGCCCCTTGAGCTTCTTGGCGGCGACGCCGAGGTCTTCGGGGCGCACGACGCCGTCGACGAACCCGACGGTGAAGTCGAGGCCGTGCGGGTCGCGCAGCACTCCGGCGAGCCTCGCCGCCGAGGCGTCGACCGGGAACTCGGCGGCCTCGCGCACCCATCGGCGGACGAGCTCGACGGCCGGCGCCGCCAGGTCCTGGGGGCGGACGTCGTTCGCGCCGGGGTTGTTCGGGGTGCGGGAGGAAGTTGCGCTGTGTGCCACGTGGCCAGTGTGGCGGCGCGAAAGCCTAACGTAAAGCGAACGTATCTGCCGGATAATGTGAAGGAAAACTTATCCATTGGACGGAGGTCGGCCATGCTGGAGATGAAGCGCCTCCGCCTGTTGTGGGAGCTGAGCGCGCGCGGCACGATCGCCGCGGTCGCCGGAGCCCTCAACTACAGCCCGTCGGCGGTGTCGCAGCAGCTCGGGCTGCTCGAACGCGAGGCCGGCGTGCCGCTGCTGCGCCGCACCGGGCGCACGCTGGAGCTCACCCCCGCCGGCGCGGCGCTCGTGGCCGAGACGGAGGAGCTGCTGGCAGGACTCGAACGCGCCGAGGCGGCGCTGCACCGGGTGCGCGCGGAGGTGACCGGCACGGTCAGGGTGGCGGTGTTCCAGACCGCGATGCTCGCGATCATGCCGCCGGCGCTCCGCCGACTGCGTGCGGACTACCCCGCGCTGCGCGTGGAGGTCGTGCAGTACGAGCCGGGCGCGGCTCTCCGCGAGACCTGGGCGCGGGGCTTCGACCTCGTCGTCGCCGAGCAGTACCCGGGGCACTCCGCCGTGCACTTCCCCGGCCTCGACCGCCAGCCGCTCGCGCGCGACTCCATCACCCTCGGCATCCCCCCGCTCGGATCGGGGGACCCCCGGTTCGACCGGGTGAGGCAGCTCTCCGACGCCGCCGAGCTGCCGTGGGTCATGGAGCCGATCGGCGCCGCCACGCGGCACTGGGCGGAGCAGGCGTGCCGCACGGCGGGCTTCGAACCCGACATCCGCTTCGAGACCGCCGACCTCCAGGCGCATCTGCGCGTCGTCGAGTCGGGCAACGCCGTCGCGCTCCTCCCCGGCCTCGTGCACGTCGGAGCGTCCGCGCGACTGCGACTGCTCGCCCTCCCGGGCGATCCGCAGCGCACGATCTTCACCGCGGCCCGGGTCTCGCGCAGGTCGCACCCGGCGCTCGCCGCCGTGCGCGAGGCGCTCGCCGCGGAGGCCGCGGAGCTGCGGTTCGCGTGACGGGTCCGCGGCCGGTCCGCCGCGCGAGCTCGCGCCGCGACGCCACGGTCGTCACACGGTCGCGGAGCTGAGGAGCAGACTCGTCTCGCTGTCGCGGATGCCGGGGATGTCGCGCACCGCGCCGAGCGCCGCGTCGAAGGCGGCCAGGCTCTCGCAGCTGAGCTCGGCGACGAGATCCCACTTGCCGTTCGTGGTGTGCAGCGCGGCGATGGCCGGGATGCCGCGCAGCTCGTGGATCACGTCGCGCGTGCTCCTGCCCTCGACGGCCACGAGCATGATCGCGCGCACCGCCGACGCCTCGCTCGGATCCCGCACGCGCACCGAGAACCCGACGATCACGCCGGCGTCGGTGAGCCGCCGCAGTCGCGCGTTGACCGTGGCGCGCGTGACGCCGAGCCGGTGCGCGAGGTTGGCGATCGGCTCGCGCCCGTTCGCGCGGAGCAGCGAGAGGAGCCGGCGATCGAGGTCATCCATGATCGGATCGTATGGCTCAACCTGCCGATCTGTGCAGTGGCTTTGCAGATCGCCGCACATTGACCGTTGAAAGTGATCGCGCTCGATTCCTATCGTGGAAGACGTCCACCCATGTCCGCCGAGAGGATGCCGCCGATGGTCCGTTTTGTCGATGTCGCCTCCATGCGCCGCTTCGTGACCGAGGTCGGGATCGCGGAGATCATCGCGGGCATGGCTGAGGCGATCAGGGACGACTTCCTGCGCTGGCCGGAGTTCGACAAGACGCCGCGCGTGGCGAGCCACTCCGCGGTGGGCGTGATCGAGCTGATGCCGGTGAGCGACGGCCGCACGTACGCGTTCAAGTACGTCAACGGCCATCCGCTCAACCCGTCGCGCGGGCTCCAGACCGTGACGGCGTTCGGCGTGCTCGCCGACGTCGAGAGCGGGTACCCGCTGCTGTGGTCGGAGATGACGATCCTCACCGCGCTGCGCACCGCGGCGATGTCCGCCGTCGCCGCCCGCGCGCTCGCGCACCCCGACTCGCGGACGATGGCGCTCATCGGCACGGGAAGCCAGGCGGAGTTCCAGGCGATCGCCTTCCGCGAGCTGCTCGGCGTCGACCGCCTGCGGATCTGGGACACCGACCCCGCGGCGATGGACAAGTTCGAGCGCAACGCCCGCACCCTGGGCTTCGACGTGCACCGGGCGACGAGCGGCGCCGACGCCGTGGCCGGCGCCGACATCGTCACGACCTGCACGGCCGACAAGCAGAACGCGATCGTGCTGACCGACGAGATGGTCGCCCCCGGCATGCACGTCAATGCCATCGGCGGCGACTGCCCCGGGAAGACGGAGCTGGATCCCGCGATCCTGGAGCGCGGCGACGTCTTCGTCGAGTACCCGCCCCAGACCCGCATCGAAGGCGAGATCCAGCTCTTCGGTCCGGACTTCCCCGTCACCGAGCTGTGGCGCGTGTTCTCCGGCGAGCTCCTCGGACGCACCTCGCCGGAGCAGATCACGGTGTTCGACTCGGTCGGCTTCGCCGTCGAGGACTTCTCCGCCCTCCGGTTCCTGGCCGACAGCATCCGCGGCCTCGAGATCGGCATCGACGTCGATCTGATCGCCGACCCCGCCGACCCGAAGGATCTGTTCGCACTCGTGACCGCGGCATCCCCCGCCGTCACCGCGACCGCGTGACCCGCGCCGCGTGAGCCGGCCGCCTGACCCGGGGCCGGTGCAGGCGCCGCGCAGGACGTCGGGGCTCGAGCGTTCGGCGCTCAGGAGTGCGCGGCGATGACCGCGAGCACCGCGTCGCCGTAGGCGTCGCGCTTCTTGGCCCCGATGCCGGTGATGCCGTCGAGCCCGGCCGCGTCGCGCGGGCGATGCTCGGCGAGCGCACGGAGCGTGGCGTCGCCGAACACGATGTACGCGGGCACGCTCTGCTCGCGCGCCTGCTCCGCACGCCACGCGCGCAGCGCCTCGAACAGCTCCCGGTCGTCGTCGGCGAGGGCGTCGGCCGCCGTCGCCTTGCGTACGCGCGACGACTCGGCGCGGCCGAGCACGTCGCGGCGCAGCGGCACCGGCTCGTCGCCGCGCAGCACCGCGGACGCCGCGTCGCCGAGGCCGAGCACGCCGTAGTCGCCGCGGGCGACCAGGATGCCGCGGGTGAGGAGCTGCCGCACGACGCTCCGCCAGTCCTGCTCGCTCAGCTCGGCGCCGAGGCCGTAGGTGGCGAGCCGGTCGTGGCCCTGCTGGCGGATGCGCTCGGTCGACGCGCCGCGCAGGATGTCGACGAGGTGGCCGGCGCCGAACGCCTGCCCGCGCTCGCGCTGCAGCCGCACGATCGTGGAGAGGAGCTTCTGGGCGGGCACCAGTCCGTCCCACGTCTCGGGCGGGGTCAGGCACGTGTCGCAGTTGCCGCACGGGCCGGACTCCTGCCCGAAGTAGGCGAGGAGGTTCTGGCGACGGCATCCGACCGTCTCGCACAGGGCGAGCATCGCGTCGAGGTGCTGACCCAGTCGCATCTTGAACGTGCGGTCGCCCGGGCTCTGGTCGATGAGCCGCCGCTGCTGCACGACGTCGCCGAGCCCGTAGACCATGAACGCGACGGCCGGATCGCCGTCGCGGCCGGCGCGACCGGTCTCCTGGTAGTAGCCCTCGACCGACTTCGGCAGGTCGACGTGGGCGACGAAGCGCACGTCGGGCTTGTCGATGCCCATGCCGAACGCGATCGTCGCGACCATGACGACACCGCTCTCGCGCAGGAACCGCGACTGGTGACGCGACCGCACCTCGGCGGGAAGGCCCGCGTGGTACGGGAGGGCGTCGACCCCCTGCGCGCGGAGGTGATCGGCGGTCTGCTCGACCGACTTGCGGCTGAGAGCGTAGACGATGCCGGTGGCGCCCTCGGGCTGTGCGCGGATGAACTGCACGAGCTGGCGGCGCGGATCGACCTTGGCCTCGATGCGGTACTGGATGTTGGGACGGTCGAAGCTCGCCACGAAGTGCCGGGCCGAGCCGAGCCGGAGCCGCTCGGTGAGCTCGCGGTGCGTCGCCGGCGTCGCGGTCGCCGTGAGCGCCATGCGCGGCACCCCCGGGAACCGCTCGTCGAGGTCGCCGAGCGCGAGGTAGTCGGGCCGGAAGTCGTGACCCCACTGAGACACGCAGTGCGCCTCGTCGATCGCGATGACGCTGAGGCGCCCGCGCTGCAGCAGGTGCGTGGTCTGCGGCGCGGAGAGCCGCTCGGGGGCGACGTAGAGCAGGTCGAGCTCGCCGGCGAGGAACGCGCGCTCGACGCCCGCGCGCTCGCCGGGGGTCTGGGTCGAGTTGAGGTACGCGGCGCGCACGCCGTTGGCGACGAGCGCGTCGACCTGGTCGTGCATGAGCGCGATGAGCGGGCTCACGACGAGCCCCGTGCCCGGACGGACCAGGGCGGGCACCTGGTACGTGATGCTCTTGCCGCCGCCGGTGGGCATGAGCACGACGGCGTCGCCGCCCGCCACGACGTGCGCCACGACGTCGGCCTGGTCGCCGCGGAAGTCGTCGTAGCCGAAGACGCGCTTCAGCACCTCGCGCGGGTCGCCGGATGCCGCCGCCGCTGCCGGGCGAGGTACGGGCCCCGCCGCCGCGGGGCGGGAAGCCGGACGTCTGACGGTCCTCTCGCTCCTCACGGCGGGTGCGGACGCGGCGCGGGCGACGGACGCCCCATAGTGGTCGAACTCCGGCGGGGGCGGTGCGTCGAGGTCGTCCGGCGGCGCGAGCTCGTCGGGATCCCACACGAGGTCGGCGTAGGGGTCTCCGGCACTGCTCACCCGATTCACGATAGCCGCGCCCGCCGACACCCGGTGCGGGTCGTCCCCAACCGGCATCCGCTCCGAGCGCCTTCTCTCACCGCCCCTTTCACCGTGAGACTCACCGCTCCTCTCACCGCGAGAGGCTCGGGGGCGAACACCACAGCGAACGGATGCCGGAGGGAGGGGCGTCAGCGGAGGAAGCGGCGCTCAGCCCGCGGAGGGGGACGGCGGGCGGCACACGAGCAGCTCGCCGCGACCGGAGACCCGCACCGGGCCGGCACGATGCGGCACGAGCGCGGTCGTCCCGCGGCCGACCCGGTGCTCGGAGCCGGCGACGGCGGAGCCGGCGGCAACCTCGGGCTCCGAACCGGCAGCGACAGAACCAGCGACAACCTCGGGCTCCGAACCGGCGGCGGCGAGCGCCACCTCGCCGTCGAGCACCACGACCACGGCCAACCCGGGCGACAGCTCGGCCCGCCCGTCCACGGTCACGCGCTCGACGCGGAAGAACGGATCCGCCTCGGCCGGCAGCAGCGGCCCCGCCGACCCGGCCCGGTGCACGAGCGCGGCGATCTCGTCCGCGGTGCGCGCGCGGGTCTCGATCGCGCCGAGGGCGCGGTCGAACCCGAGCCCGAGGTGGCCGAGCGCGGGACCGTCGATGGCGAACCCGGCCCACTCGACCAGGATCGAGACGTCCTCGGGCTCCTGCAGCTCGACGAGCAGGATGCCCTCGCCGATCGCGTGCAGCACTCCGGCGGGCACGTGCACCACGTCGCTCGGACCCACCTCGAGCCGGTGCATGGCGCCGAGCATCTCGGCGGCATCCTGGCCCTCGAGCATGCCGGCCAACTCCCTCTCGGCGAGGTCGCGGACGAGGCCGAGGTGGACGGTGCCCGGCGTGAGGATGCACCACGCCTCGGTCTTGCCGTGCGCGAGGCCGAGGTGCTCCGCCGCGAACGCGCGGCCCGGGTGGGCGTGCACGGGCAGGCGCTCCCCCGCGTCGAGGAGCTTCACGAGCAGCATCGGGTCGGGCCCGTACGCGGCGACGTGCGCCGCGCCGAGCCAGCCGTCGGGGTCGCGCGCGATCGCGTCGGCGACGCGCTCGCCGCCGGCCAGGTGCGAAAGCCCGGCCGGGGCCTCGCCGCGCACCGTGGTGACGGAGCCGACCCAGTCCTCCGGCTCGCGCTCGCCGACCGGACCGATGCCGCGGAACTCGGCGATGCGCCGGCCCCCACGGTAGAAGCGCGCGGGCGGGCGGTTGGACTCCAGGATCTCGATGCTCATCGCGGGCTCCTCTCCGCGCCGGCGCCGCTCCCGGCGGGCTCGAGCGGGCCGACCGCGGCCGGCCCGGCGGCGGCCTCCGGTCCTGCGGACGGGTCCACGACGTCCGACTCCGCGTGCGACCCTCCCACCGCGGCCCCGGCGGCCCGCGGCACGTCATCCGCCCCCGCGACGCCCGATCCCACGGCATCCGCCCCGGCCGCGCCCGCCGCCGCCCGCCGGGCGAGCACCGCGATGAACCCGCCCACGAAGCTGTCGCCGAGCCCGACGGTCGTCGGGCTGTCGGTGTCGACGTCGAACGCCGGCACGCACACGATGCGGCCCGCGCCGCGGCGTTCCAGCTCCGCGGCGAACGCGACGCTCGCGGCCTGCGGGGGCGCCTGCGCCGTGCGCCGGTAGTCGTCGGCGGTCATCGCGTCGCCGTGCACGTAGCGGGTCGTCGCCATCACGGCCCCGCCGCGCAGCGCCGCCGCGTACTCCGTCGCGCGCTCGCCGACGGCCGCCGCCCAGTGCCGCGTGTGGACGACGAGACAGGATGCCGGGATCAGCTCCTCCGCGCGCCGCAGCGCGTCCTCCACCGCGTCGGCGTCGAGGAGGTCGACGCTCGCGCCGAGATAGCCGAAGAGCTCGTCCTCGTTGAGGCCGTACACGTCGACGACGGGGGCGAGCGCGTCGCGGACCCGCACGCCGAAGGCGGGCTCGTGGTAGCCGGCATCCTCGAACACGACGAGGCCGTCCGCCGCACGGGCGAGGGCCGTGAGCCGCGCGACGCGGTCGGCGAGCAGCCCGTCGTCCACGATCGCGTTGACGCCCGAGATCAGGAGCACGTCGGCGCGGGAAACGAGGTCGTCCAGCTCCGCGCTCAGCGGCAGCTCGCGGTTCGGGCGGTCGTTCACGTAGATGATCCGGTTCGACCGCGGCGCGCTCACGACCCCGTCCGCGACGCGCACCGAGGCCCCGCGCGGGAACTGCACGATCACGTGCGGCACGAGCGGCTCGTCGGCGACGGCCGTGATCGCCGACACGCGCGCGGGCAGCAGCCCGCGCGCCGTGTCGTCGAGCGCCACGAGGTGCACGGTGCTCGGCACGCCGACCACGTCCATGGCGAGGGCCGCCCGCACCCCGGTGCCGCCGAGGGTGGCGCGCCCGGGGAGTCGCGCGGCGAGCTCCTCGAGCACCGTCGCCGACCGCGCGGAGCGCTCGCCTCCCCCGCCGTCCCGCAGGAACGACAGGATGGAGACGAGCAGGCTCCGGAGGTCGGTGACGGGCGTCGCGACATCGAGCTCGGCCACCGAGATCTCGAACGGTCGGGCCAGCGACTCGATCGCCGAGGCATCCCACCGCACCTCGTAGTCGACCGTGCCGCTCATCCCGAGCACCAGTTCAACGTCCAACTCGCTCGCCTTCGGACTCGTGGAGGTTCGGACTCAGTAGAGGTGCGCCTTCTGGGCGGCGTCGAACAGGTCGATCTTATGGGCCGCCACCGCCTTCATCGCCTCGACCGCCGGCGGCTGGATGACGTTCGGCTCGCGCAGCTTGGGGTCGGCGAGCACCTCCCGCATCCGGTCGTGGTAGGCCACCTTGATGTCGCTGGAGATGTTGATCTTGTTGATGCCGAGCTTCACCGACCTGGCGATCTCGTCGTCCGGGTTGCCCGAGCCGCCGTGCAGCACGAGCGGGATGCCGACGGCCGCCTTGAGGTCCTTGAGCAGGTCGAGCTTCAGCTCGGGCACCTTCCACGACGGGAACAGCCCGTGCGAGGTGCCGATCGCGACGGCGAGGCTGTCGACGCCGGTCTCGCGCACGAAGCGGACCGCGTCGTCGGGGTCGGTGTAGACGATCTCGTTCGCACCGCCCTCGCCGTAGCCGTCGGCCTTGCCGATCGTGCCGAGCTCGGCCTCGACGCTCACGCCCACGGCGTGCGCGGCGTCGACGACCTGCTTGGTGATCGCGATGTTCTCCTCGAACGGGGCGAGCGACTTGTCGATCATGACCGACGTGAAGCCGGCCTGGATCGCGACGAGCATCTCCTCGTAGCTCGCGCCGTGGTCCCAGTGGATCGCGACCGGGACCGACGAGCGGTGCGCGCGCTCGCGGATGGCCGGGATCAGCTCGACCCCGAGGTGGCTGACCTCGTCGGGGTGGATCGCGACGATGAGCGGTGCGCCCTTGTCCTCGCTGATCTCGATGATGCCCTTGAACATCGCCCAATCGCTGATGTTGAACGCCGGGATCGCGAAGTCGTTCTCGTGGGCGACGGTCAGAAGGCGGTTGCCTGAAGTGAGCACTGGTGTTTTCTCCGTATCGGTTGGGTGGGGGTGCGTCAGCTCTTCACCGAGCCGGCCGTGAGGCCGCTGATGAAGAACCGTTGGAAGACGAGGAAGAGCACGAGCACGGGGATCGAGCCGAGGATGCTCATCGCCATGATCTGGTTCCACTCGTAGGAGTGCTGGCCCATGAGCAGCTGGATGCCGATGGGCACGGTGCGCATGTCGATCGTCCGCGTCAGCGTGAGCGCGAACAGGTACTCGTTCCACGCGATCATGAACGTGTAGATGCCGACCGACACGATGCCCGGGACCGAGATCGGCACCAGCACGCGCCACAGCGCGGTCATGGAGCCGGCGCCGTCCATGCGCACGGCCTCGTCGAGCTCGCGCGGGATCGTGTTGAAGTAGCCGGTCATCATGATGATCGCGTACGGCAGCGTGAACACCATGTAGGTGAAGATCAGACCCGGGTAGGTGTTGTACAGCCCGAGGCCCACGACGAGCCCGAAGTACGGGATCAGCAGTGTGATGGGCGGCACCGCCTGCACGCTCACGATCACGACGTTCAGGATCCGCTTGCCGCGGAACTCGAACCGGCTGAACGCATACGAGGCCTGGATCGCGACGATGAGCGTCAGGACCGTCACCGCCCCCGACACGATGTAGCTGTTGACGAAGAACCGCACCGTCTCGGGCGTCGTGAAGATCGCGACGTACGCGTCGAACGAGAAGCTCTCGGTGATCAGCCGCGGCGGCAGCTCGAAGATCTCGGTGTTCGACTTGAACGAGCTCGACAGCATCCACAGCACCGGGCCGGCCGCGAAGATCGCGCCGAGCACGAGGCCGATCACGACGCCGACGCGCATCGTGTTGCGCCGCCCCTGCAGGGTCATGGCCATGTCAGTCCCTCGCCTTCTGGTGCCGCACGTAGAGGACCGCGAGCACCATCGACATCACGAGCACGAGCACGGCGCTCGTCGAGGCCAGCGCGAAGTCGTACTTCGCGAAGGCGAGCTTGTACGTGTAGGTGCTGAGGACCTCGGTGACGTTGATGGGTCCGCCGCCGGTCGTCATCCAGATGAGCGCGAACTGCTGCGACGTCCAGATGAGATCCAGCAGCACGAGGCTGATGATGATCGGACGCAGCTGCGGGATGGTCACGCTCCAGAACCGCTGCACCCCGTTCGCGCCGTCGACGGTGGCGGCTTCGTTGAGGTCGGCCGGGATGCCCTGGAGCCCGGCCAGCAGGCTCACCATGAAGAACGGGTAGCCGGCCCAGATGTTGATGAACGTGACGGTGCCCAGCGCCAGCTGCGGCGAGGCGAGCCACTCCACGTTCGTGTTGAGCAGGAAGTTGATCACGCCGTTGGGAGAGAGCAGCATGCGCCACAGCACCGCGATCACGGCGGCCGTGAACAGCCACGGCAGGATGTACAGCGCCCGGAAGATCGCGCGCGGCACGGCGCCGATCAGCTGACTGTTCAGCAGCATCGCGAACGTCAGGCCGAGCACGAGGTGGATGGCGACGCTGACGATCGTGAAGAACAGCGTGTTGGAGGTGGCGTTCCAGAACTGCGGGTCGCCGAGGATCGTCGCGAAGTTGCCGAACCCGATGAACTCCGGCGTCTTGTTCAGGATGACGTTGTCCTGGAAGGAGTACCCCACGACCATGACGATCGGCACGATCATCAGGACGAACAGCAGGATCAGCGTCGGGGCGAGGAACCCGTAGGACTCGGCCGCACGTCGCGTGTCGCGACGACGGCGGGTGGGCGATGCACCGGTGCGTTGCGTGCCGGTGTCTGTGCTCTGGAGCGTCTGCATGTCTGTCATGACTTCCGCCGACCGGATGCCGCGCGGCACGCGGCACGCGCCGCGCGGCGTCCGGGTGGGCTAAGGTCTCAGAACTCTGCTTCCCAGGCCTTCTGGGCCTTGTCGAGCATCTCGTCGACCGTCTGCTGGCCGTCGAGCATCGCCTGCAGCTCCTTGCCGAAGAGGCGCATGAGCTCCTCCGCGACCGGCAGCCCGGTGAACTCGTTGGCGGGGTAGCCGGTCTGGTAGATCTCGAACGCCGTCTTGAAGAGCTCGTCGCTCTCGACGAAGTCCGGCACCGAGTTCTTGTTGCCCGGGAACGCCTTCGCGATCGACGACAGCTCCGAGTTGACGTCCTCGCTCATGAGGAACGACACGAGCTTGAACGCGGCGTCCTTGTTCGCGGAGTTCTCCGCCACGCCGATGCCCCACGATGCGTACGGGATGCCGCGCTCGCCGTCGAACCCGTCCTCGGCGGGGAGCGCCGAGATCGAGAACGCCAGGTCGGGGTTGGTCTCGCGGATCAGGTTGATGTGCGCGAGCGAGTCGATCATCATGCCGACGCGGCCGTTCGTGAACTCCTCGACCTTGTCCTGCTCCTTCATCGTGAACGACCCGGGGGCGATGACCTTGTCGTCCCACAGGCCCTTGATGAAGTCGACCGCGGAGTGCACGTCGTCGTTGGTGAGGTCGGGCTGGCCGTCCTCGAGCATCGTGCCGCCCGAGGCCCACACCCACGACATGACGTCGTTCTGCACGCCGTTCGGGGCCTCCAGCGACAGCGGCAGCACCCAGCCGCTGGTGTCGGCGCCGAGCGCCGAGATCTTGCCGGCGGCGTCGGCGAACTCGCTGCGCGTGCTCGGCGGGGCGGCGACGCCCGCCGACGCGAGCAGCGCGTCGTTCGTGAACATCGGGTAGACGAAGTTCACGACCGGGATCATGTAGGTCGCGCCGTCGACCTGGATCTGGCTGGCCAGCTCGCTGTCGTCGTAGCCCGACTCGTCCATCAGTGCCGACAGGTCGGCGATGACGCCCTGCGAGGCGAAGTCGTTGACCCACGCGCCGTCGAGGCCGACGACGTCGGGCATCGTGCCCGAGGCGGCGCCCGCGAACAGCTGCTCCTTCGTCGACGCGTAGGGACCGCTCACGAGGTCCACGGTGATGCCCGGGTTCTCCTCCTCGAAGGTGTCCATGAGCGCCCGGAACGCGCCGTCGGGGAGCTCCGGCTCCCACCACTGCGCGAACTCGATCGTCACGTCGCCGCCGCCCTCCGACGGCGTGGTCGCGTTTCCGCCTCCCGAACAGCCTGCGACGGTCAGCATGGCCATCGTCGCCGCGCCCGCAACGGCGATCTTCGCCATTCGCCGGCGCGCCAGAGCATCCTTGCTCATGATTCTCCTCTTCCGGTTCTTGCTGCTTTGCGCAGTTTTTCGCGCTTTCTTGCAACATCAGCAGGCTAGCCCTCCTCGGTCCCGGCGGTCAAGGAACGAGACCCGTTCGTGATCAGCGGTGAGTTTCGCGAAGCCGCGCGCACGTTCCCGTGTTTGCAGCCTTGTGCTGCTCCGTGGCGGCATCTGCGGCGGCCGTGCCGATCTGTGCTAGACAGAGACCATGTCGTCGACACCGTCCACGGGCTCACGGCATCTGCCCGCGGGTCGTCGCGCCGCGCTGCTGGAGTTCCTCGGCACGACCGGGCAGCTGACGGTGGCGCAGCTCTCCGAGCGGTTCGACGTGTCGATCGACACGATCCGTCGCGACCTCGACCTGCTCGACGCCGAGGGACTGCTCGTGCGCACGCACGGGGGCGCCGTGAGCGTCGCCGCGCACCCGCGCAGCGACCGCGCGATGGACGTCCGCATGCGGATGCAGACGCAGGAGAAGGAGGCCATCGCCGAGGTCGCCGCGCGCCTCGTGCCCGACGGTGCCGTCGTCATGCTCAACGGCGGCACCACGACGCTCGCGGTCGTGCGGCATCTCAGCGACCACCGCGAGCTGACCATCGCGACCAACAACCTCCGCATCCCGTCGGAGGTCCCCACCAAGGCGGTGCGCGACCTCTACGTCTTCGGCGGCGCGGTGCGCACGGTCGCGCAGACGACGACGGGGCCGGTCAGCTTCCAGCTCACCCCCGGTGGCGAGCAGCTCGAGGTGCAGGCCGACCTCGCGATCATCGGCGTCGGCGCCGTCTCGGCGACCGGGTACTCGACGAGCAACCTCGGCGACGCCGCCATGATGGCCGAGATGATGTCGCACGCGTCGCGCGTGGCGATCCTCGCCGACTCCACGAAGTTCGGCCGCCGCCTCTTCGCCCAGATCGCCGAGCTCGGCCGTGCCGACTGGTTCGTCAGCGAGGTCGAGCCCGGTCCCGAGCTCGCCGCGGCGCTGCGCGCGGCCGATGTGGAGATCCTCACCCCCTGACGGCGCGGGCGCCCCGGGTGCGGGATGCCGTCAGCACCACCTCTGGGCGAGGGTGGCGACGACCTTGGCGGTGCGCGCGGTCCCGACCCCCAGGAGCCGCGATGCGCCGAGCGGATCCACGGCACCCGGACGGTACCCCGGGCCCAGGAGCGCATGCGCGGACCGACCCCGCACGACCATGACGCCGTCGTCCGACGACGTGCCCTCGATGCGAGCCGCCTGGTCGGCGTCGGGCTCCTCCTTGAGGAGGTAGACGTAGTGGCGGACGGCGTCGGGATGCGCGTCGTGCAGCTCTGCGGTCGCGCCGGCGAGCGCGCCGAACTCCGTGGCCGCGTACACGATCGTCGGCACCTCGAACCCGCGGTCGGCCGCGAACGCCGCCTCGAGCCTCTCCTCGATGCGCGCCCGCGAGCGCATCGAGGTCGTGAACCGCACGTTGCCCGTGTTGATGTAAGTCTCGGCATCCGCGAACCCGGCCTCGCCGACCGTGCGACGGATGTCGTCCTTCGGGAACACGCGCGTGGGGCCGAGGTTGATCGCACGCAGGAACCCGAGGTAGGCCGTCATGGACCCATTGTGCGACGCGGGACCCCTCGCGGAACACCCGCGCCGCCGCCTACGTTGGAACGAACGCGACGAGAGGAGCATCGATGTCCCCCACGAACCCCGACCCCGCCGCCGAGCCGGTCGTGATCCGCGACGACGAGAAGAGCCGCTACGAGGTGTGGCTCGGCGATCTGCTCGCCGGCTTCACCGACTTCCACGCCGACGCGCGCGGGCGCCTCGTGTTCGACCACACGCTCGTCGACCACGCCTTCGGCGGTCGCGGGCTCGGCACGACCGTCGTCGCGGGCGCGATGGCCGACGTCGCGCGGCGCGGCGAGACCGTGGTGCCGGTGTGCCCGTTCGTCGTGCGCTACCTCGAGACCCACGACGTGCCCGGGCTGTCGATCGCCTGGCGCGACGGCCGCGGGCAGGAGGAGGCGTCGGCGTGACCCGCCTCGACGCCGACACCGCCGAGGTCGCCCTCCGCCACGCGGGCGATGCGGCCGACGACGGCCGCCGCGCGCTGCTGCTCGAGGCGCGCGAGGTGCCGCTCGGCGGCATCCGCGGCATGTCGGTGCACCGGAGCCTGCCCCAGCGCGACCTGCCGATGGTGGGCGCGTGGTGCTTCCTCGACCGGTTCGGGCCGCAGGTCACGCGCATGCGCGTGGAGCCGCACCCGCACATCGGCCTGCAGACGGTCACGTGGCCGTTCGTCGGCGAGGTGCGGCATCGGGATGCCGTCGACAGCGACATCGTCGTCCGCCCGGGCGAGCTCAACCTCATGACGAGCGGCGCCGGCATCGCCCACTCCGAGTACTCGCTCGGCGACGGCCCGGTGCCCCTCGACGCCCTGCAGCTGTGGGTCGCGCTGCCCGAGTCGCGGCGGCACGGCGGGCCGGCCTTCGAGCAGCACGCCGACCTGCCGGTCGTCGACCTCGGCGACGGCGCGCGGGCCACCGTCGTGGTGGGCGAGCTCGCCGGCGTCGCCTCGCCGGCCGTCATGTTCACGCCCATCGTCGGCGCCGAGCTGCATCTGCCCGCCGGCGTCCGCGTCACCGTGCCGCTGCGGCCGGACTGGGAGCACGCCCTCGTCGGCGTCGACGGAGCACCCGTCGTCGCCGCCGGACCGGCGGTCGGCCTGCCGCCGCAGAGCCTGCTCTACCTCGGCACCAACCGCGACGGCATCGAGATCGAGACGCGGGATGCCGCCACCCTCTTCCTCCTCGGCGGCGAGCCCTTCGAGGATGACATCGTGATGTGGTGGAACTTCGTCGCCCGCACGCACGAGGAGGTCGAGGCCGCGCGCGACGCGTGGGAGGCCGGTGCGGCGCGGTTCGGGCACGTCGTCGGCCACGCGGACGAGCGCATCCCCGCGCCGCCGCTGCCGCACGTGCGACTCACCCGACGCCGCCGGCGCACGTAGCCGCGGGCACGGCCCGGGTCGAGAGGCGGCGTGCGCGAGCGGCGGATGCCGCGCGTGAGCCGCGGGTACGCTGAGGGGGTGGCCACGGCATCCCGTCTCTCGACGCGCGTCCTGCTGATCTGTGCGGCGATCGGAGTCGCGACGGGTCTGCTCGGCGCTCTCGCCGGATACGTGAGCGCGCCGGTGTGGGCGGTGCTGCCCATCGTGTACGGCCTGGTGCTCGGCTCGCACGTCGTCCCCGGCGTCATCGCGCAGGAGATGCTGCGGCTGCCGTGGGTCGCCCTCGTCACGCACGGCGTCGCGGCGCTCGTCGCGAGCGCGTTCGCCCCGCAGTGGATCGGCCGCTACCTCGGCACGGCCCTCCTCATCGGCGGGCTGCAGGAGGGCATCGCGGCGCTCGCCCGCTACCGCATCTGGCAGCGCTGGCGCTTCTTCCTCTCCGGCGGCATCGTCGGCGTCGTGCTCGCGGTCGCGATGGGCTTCGCCCTCGACGCGGGCACGCTGCAGCCGTGGGCGCTCGTCGTGTTCTACGCGCTGCTCGTGCTGGGACCGATCCTGTGGACCGCGGCGGGCCTCGCGCTCGGCGCGAGCCTGCGGCGGGCCGGAGTGGCGCGCGCGGTGCGCTGAGGCCCCCCGCACGACGAGGCTCCGCGGCTGTTCGAAGCACGCCGACCGCGCGACCTCGCCCGGATCCCGTGGAGTCCGCGACGTCGCGAGGCCGGGGACGACGACGACCGCGGAACCGAGCGGGCGGTCCGGCAGGTAAGGCCCGGCTAAGTTGGAGGTGCTCCCTCCGCCCTCGTCGCTTGGACCGTCCGTGACCTCTGCCGCCCCGCTCGTGGACGTGCGCGGCGTCGGCATCGTCCACGAGGGGTCGGATGCCGCGACCCCCGCCGCGGCCACGTTCCGGATCGCGCCGGGAGAGGTCGTGCTGCTGCTCGGCCCCAGCGGCTCGGGCAAGTCGACGCTCGCACTCGCCCTCAACGGGCTGATCCCCCAGTCGGTGCCGGCGAGCGTCACCGGCTCGGTCGAGGTGGCCGGGCTCGACGCCGCCACCACGCCGGTCGCGCGGCTGAGCACCCACGTGGGCATGGTGTTCCAGGACCCCGACGCGCAGCTCGTCACCGGCACGGTGCTCGACGAGGTGGCCTTCGGCCCCGAGAACCTGCGGCTGCCCGTCGACGAGGTGCTCGCGCGCAGCGAGGCGGCGCTCCGCCGCGTCGGGCTGTGGGAGCGCCGCGCCGACAACCCCGACCGCCTCTCCGGGGGCGGCAGGCAGCGGCTCGCGATCGCGTGCGCGCTCGCCCTCGGCTCGCCGCTCCTCGTCCTCGACGAGCCGACCGCGAACCTCGACCCGCGCGGCATCGAGGAGGTCTACGCGGCGCTGGCCGAGGTCGTCGCCGCGGGCGACCGGTCGATCCTGCTCATCGAGCACAACCTCGACGCCGCCGTCGGCATGACCGACCGGGTCGTGGTGCTCGACGCCGACGGACGCACCGTCGCCGACGGCGACGTGGACGCCGTGCTGCGCGAGCGCGCCGA
>NZ_JBDIAB010000021.1:0-24083 GCF_039812165.1 Microbacterium sp. | reverse complement strand
ATCGAGCGAGATGTTCGGTCCGTCGCCGCGGACGGGCTGCAGCACGACGAAGTCCTCGGCGGCCGGCTCTCGCACCGCGTAGTCGAGTGCGGCCGTCCAGAACGCGATCTCGCGCGAGAGACCGTCGACACGGATCACGATCGAGCCCACCACCAGCATGTGTGGATCGTACGTCAAGGTTGCGACCTCGACAGGACGTCACGGCTTCCGTTGCGCGGCGACGGTGCCTCTCAGGCTCGAGCGCGGGCTCGGGCGCGGCGCGAGTGGTGCACCGTCCGGCGACGCGACCGGGCGACGACGAGCAGCAGACCCAGGGCGAGGACGATGAGCGCGAGGAGTGCGAGCGGCCGGAGCGGCCCGGGCTCGCCACCGGTGACGGCGAGGATCGTCGCTCCGCCGGGACGAGTCGCCGAGCCGCTGCCCGCGCCGCGGCCCGGGTCGGCACCGGGACCGGCGGGCGGCACGCAGACGAACACGCACGGCTGCGGGCACCGCTCGACCTGGCACTCGTAATAGGTGTCGGTGCCGGGCGTGCCGGGATCGGCGGGCACGGGGAGGATGCCCGCCTCGTCGTCCGGCGCGCCCGGCGGGTTGAGACCGCGACCGCCGGGATCGGCGCCGTCGGCCTCGGCGAGCTCGGCCAGGAAGGCGGCGAGCTCGGGATCGTAGGTGTCGATGACGATCGGGCTGCTGCCCGCCACCCAGCGGTTGTTGGCGGCCGTCCAGTCGATCAGCACGTCATGGTCGCCGCCGAACAGCAGGTCGAGGCCGGTGCCGCCGAACACGATGTCGGCATCGGCGACGGTGCCGCGGTCGACGGCATCCATGATGTCGTTGCCGATGCCGCCCCACAGGTGGTCCGCCCCATTGCCGCCGACGAGCCAGTCGTTGCCGAGGTCGCCGAAGATCACGTCGTCGCCGTCGTCCGCGGTCCGATCGAAGCCGAGGAGGTGACCCGCCGGAGTAGGACGGAGGGCACCGTAGTCGATGCCGGCGAAGCGGCCGGTCGCCGGGTCGTAGCCGCTCGGGTCGGTCGCTCCGGGCACGATCTCGGTGGCGAGCCGGGGACGGATGCCGGCGACGAAGGCGTCCGCGTCATAGAACTGCGGCAGCGCCTCGGCGCCCGAGAGCAGGTCGTTGCCCTCGCCGCCGTGGATCCAGTCGCCGCCGAGGCCGCCGTAGACGACGTCGTGGTTCACGGCGTCGCGGATCCACGTCGCGAGGTCGGCCTTCTTGTGCAGCCGGCCGCCCGGGTAGGTCGTCACCACGATGCCGTCATGGGTCAGCGTGCCCTCGAGGTTCGGCGTGTCGAGGCCGTGCAGGGGCTCGGCGAGGCCGTTGCGGCTGGTGCCGATCCTGCCGTCGTCACCGAGGATGCCGTCGTCACCGGTGCCGCCGTAGATGCGGTCGTTGCCCGAGCCTCCGTAGAGGTCGTCGTCCTGACCTCCGCCGAAGAGCACGTCGTCGCCGCGCATGCCGTGGGTCGTGTCGTCGCCGCTCTCGCCGTGGATCAGGTCGGCGGCGCCGATGCCCGCGGCCGACCCGGGCGTGTAGTCGAGCAGCACGATCGCGCGCGGCAGCAGCCGCAGCTGACCGGGATAGGTGTCGTACTCGAACGTCAGGAACGACGTCGCACCGTTCCCGTCGACCGCGACGAGACGGTAGACGATGCCGTTGTCGCCGAGGATCACGTCGTTGTCGCGGGCGTGCCCGCCGTCGGACTCGTCGCCCGGGTCGCTCTGGCCGAGGCGCTGGCCGGCGCCGCCGAAGATCGTGTCGGCGCCGTCGGGGCGCTGCGGGGGCGTCGTCAGCCCGAACAGCGACGAGCTTCCGCCGATGATGTCGTCGCGGCCGAGCCCGCCGAAGACGACGTCGCCGCCGCCCCCGCCCTCGATGTAGTCGTCGCCGTCGCTGCCCGCGCCCGCCCAGTCCTCCACCGACTGACGCGTGTTCACGATGTCGATCGTGAAGGCGCCGCGGTCGTCGAGGACCGAGCCGTCGCCCTGGATCCAGTCGTCGCCGAGCTGGCCGAAGATCATGTCGTCACCGGCCCCGCCCGCGATGATGTCGTCGCCGTAGCGGTCGGCGGGTGTGTCGGCCGCGTGGTCGAGGAGTCGGATGGTGCGGGCGGCGACGCCGCGGGGGTCGTCGTACGACGCCGTCGGCGCGCTGCCGCACGCGGTCGCCCCCGCGATGTCGGCGCATCCGGTGTCGTGCTCGTAGATCGCCGTGCCGGCGAGCGGCTGGAACCGCGCGCCGGCGATGCCGCCGGCGCGGAGGATCGCGGCGTTGTCGCCGGCGATGACGTCGTTCCCGGCCCCGCCGTCGATCCAGTCCCCGGCGTCGCTGCCGCCCGCGACGTTGTGGCCACCGATGAGGTCGTCGTCGCCCTCGCCGCCGACGATGCGATCGGAACCTTGGCCGCCGATGATGACGTCGTCGCCGGCCCCACCGAGCAGGTGGTCATCGCCGCCGAGGCCCGCACCGGTGTCGATCGAGGTGAAGACGAGCGATCCGCCGCTCGCCACGACCCGCCCGAAGTCGCCGAAGACCAGGTCGCCGCCGCCGCCGGCATCGACGATGTCAGCGCCCGCGCCGCCGAAGACGATGTCGTCGCCGGCGCCCGTCGTGATCGTATCGCCGGCGCCGTACGTCGGATCGGTCGTGTACGCGAGCAGCAGCGCGCCGCTCACGAGGTCGAGCTCGACCCGCCCGAAGTCGCCGAACACGACGTTCGCGCCGTCGCCCGCGTCGATCAGATCGGACCAGCGCCCGCCGAAGACCAGGTCGTCACCGGCACCGGTGGTGATCGTGTTCGCCGCGCCGGTGGTCGCATCCACGTCGGTGGTGAAGGCGACGCGCCGCGCTCCCTCACGCTCGACACGGCCGAAGTCTCCGAACACGATGTTGCGACCTGCGCCGGCGTCGATCGTGTCCGCACCCTGGCCGCCGAAGACGATGTCATCGCCGGCACCGGTGCGGATCCACTCACCCGCTCCGGTCGTCGCCTCGACGTCCGTCGTGAAGGCCACGAGCCGCACGGGGCCGCGCTCCACCCGGCCGAAGTCGCCGAACACGACGTTGTCGCCCTCGCCGCCGTCGAGCGGCACGAGGTCGTCGCCGTCGGAGCCCTGGCCGCCGAAGAGGACGTCGTCGCCCGCACCGCCGCTGATCGCGTCGCCGGCGCCGTCGGGGGCCGCGGCGTCGATCGTCTCGAACACGTGCACCCCGGTGGCGGGGTCGAACGCGATGCGGCCGAAGTCGCCGAAGACCACGTCATCGCCATCGCCGCCGGAGAGGTCGTCGGCGGCGGTGCCGCCGAGGATCCAGTCGTCGCCCGCTCCCCCGGCGATCACGTCGCGCGCGCCCTGATCGTGCGCCGCGGTCGTCAGCGTGAAGGCGCCGGTGTCCGCGTGCTCGGCCCGGCCGTGGTCGCCGAAGAGGATGTCGTCGCCCGCCCCGCCGTCGATCGCGTCCGTGCCGGCACCGCCGAACACGAGGTCGTCGCCGTCGCCCGCGTCGATGACGTCGCCCGCGCCCGTGGCGGCATCGGCATCGATCGTGGACATACGCTGCGTGCCCGTGGCCGCATCGACATCGACTCGGCCGAAGTCTCCGAACACGACATCCCCGCCGGAACCCGCGTCGATCGTGTCGGCGCCATGCCCGCCGAGGATCAGGTCATCGCCGGTGCCGCCCGCGATGAGATCTCCTGCACCCTCCGCCGAGCCGGGGTCGGTCGTGTAGAGCACACGAGTGCCCGTCGACGGGTCGACCTCGACGCGGCCGAAGTCACCGAAGACGATGTCGTCTCCGTCGCCGGCATCGATCCGGTCGCCGCCCTTGGCTCCGAACACGATGTCGTCACCATCGCCGCCGAGGATCGTGTCGGCGGCGCCGTGCTCGTGATCGATGGTCGTGGCGACGAAGCCGCCCGTCGCGCCGCGGGCGACCTCGCCGAAGTCACCGAACACGATGTCATCGCCGTCGCCGGCGTCGACGGCATCCTCGCCCTGCTCGCCGAAGATCACGTCGCCACCCGCGCCGCCCGAGATGGTGTCACCGGCACCGTACGGCGAATCGGCATCGGTCGTGACCATGGTCACCGGGAGCCCCGTGATCGGATCGCCCTCGACGCGGCCGAAGTCGCCGAAGATCACGTCGGCATCCGCGCCACCGTCGAGCTGGTCCGCACCGCGCTGCCCGAAGATCACGTCGTTCCCTGCACCGCCCAGAACGGTGTCGTCGGCGCCCAGGTCGGGCCGCTGCGTGTACGCCACGAGGAGCGCGCCCGTGACGTGGTCGAGCGCGACCACGCCGTGGTCGCCGAACAGCACGTCGCTGCCGTCGCCGCCGTCGATCCAATCCGCCCCGAGGCCACCGAACACGAGGTCGTCGCCGGCACCGCCGAAGATCGTGTCGCCCTCGCCCAGCTCCAGATCGGTCTGGACGATCACGATCCGGATGCCGGTGGTCGGGTCGAACTCGACCCGCCCGTGGTCTCCGAAGATCACGTCGCCGCCGTCACCGCCGTCGAGCAGATCGGCACCGCGCTGGCCGAAGATCACGTCATCACCCGCACCACCGCGCACGGTGTCGTCCGCCCCGAGATCCGGCCGCTGCGTGTACGCCACGAGCAGCGCGCCCAGGTTCGCCGCGGTCTGATCCACCTCGACCACGCCGTGGTCGCCGAAGAGCACGTCGTCGCCAGCACCGCCGTCGATCACGTCCGTCCCGAGGCCGCCGAAGACCAGGTCGTCACCAGCACCGCCGAAGATCGTGTCGTCGCCGCCCAGGTCGAGCTCGGTCTGAGTGACGAAGAGCCGGATGCCGGTCGCCGGGTCGAACCGGACCCGCCCGTGGTCTCCGAAGATCACGTCGGCATCTGCTCCGCCGTCGATCCAATCGGCGCCGCGCTGGCCGAAGATCACGTCGTCACCGGCACCGCCGTAGACCGTGTCATCGGCACCGAGGTCGGGCCGCTGCGTGTACGCGACCACCAGCGAACCCAGGTGCGCCGCGGTCTGGTCGAGCTCGACCACGCCGTGGTCGCCGAACAGCACGTCGTCGCCGTCGCCGCCGTCGATCCAATCCGCCCCGAGACCGCCGAACACGAGGTCGTCGCCGGCACCGCCGAAGATCGTGTCGCCCTCGCCCAGCTCCAGATCGGTCTGCACGACCACGATCCGGATGCCGGTCACCCGATCGAACCCGACCCGCCCATGGTCTCCGAAGATCACGTCCGCGTCGGCACCGCCGTCGATCCAGTCCGCGCCGCGCTGGCCGAAGATCACGTCGTCACCGGCACCGCCGAAGATCGTGTCGGCGTCGCCGAGGTCCGGACGCTGCGTGTAGGCCGCCACCAGCGCGCCCGTGGTCTGATCCAGCTCCACGATGCCGTGGTCGCCGAAGAGCACGTCGCCGCCGTCGCCGCCGTCGATCCAATCCGCCCCGAGACCGCCGAACACGAGGTCGTCACCCGCGCCCCCGAAGATCGTGTCGCCGTCACCGAGGTCCAGGTCGGTCTGGGTGACGAGGACCTTGATGCCCGTGGTCTGGTCGAAGCGGACCAGGCCGTGGTCGCCGAAGATCACGTCCGCGTCGGCGCCGCCGTCGATCCGATCCGCCCCGCGCTGCCCGAAGACGATGTCGTCGCCCGCACCGCCGACGATGGTGTCGTCGCCGCCGAGGTCCGGATCCGTCGTGTAGACGACGTCCCAGATGCCGTTGGGCAGCAGGCCCGGACCGGTCGGCTCGGGGTCGTAGAGCCGTCCGTGATCGCCGAACAGGATGTCGTCGCCGACGCCGCCGTCGATCCGGTCGGCGCCTCCGCCGCCGAGCACCACGTCGTCGCCCGCTCCGGCGTCGACGACGTCGTCGCCGAAGGCCAGCACGGCGCCGGTGAGCGGGTCGCGTGCCTCGGTGTAGATCAGCGCGATGCGACCGTCGGGCTGGCGCATGAGGATGACGCCGTCGTCACCGATGATCACGTCCTCTCCGCCGTGCCCGGTGACGGTGTCGTCGCCGGCGCCGCCGAGGAGACGGTCGGGGCCGTCGTCGCCGACGATCGTGTCGTCGCCGCCCTCGCCGAGGCGTGCGGTGGCGATGCGTGTGATCTGGCGCGTCGACTCGATCAGCGACGGCTGCGAGCCGAAGGTCAGGTTGTAGCGTCCGGGGGCGATCGTGCCGTCGCGGGTGATCACGCCGTGGTCGCCGAAGACGATGCCGCCGCTGGTGTCGAGGGGGCCGGGGCCGCCGTCGGCGAAGAGCGTGTCGTCGCCGACGGCGAGGTCGTCGGCGTTGCGAGCCGTCGACGTGTTCTCGGTGTGCACGGTCAGCTCGCGCACGACGCCGTCGACCGTGAAGCCGGAGTCGCCGTAGATCAGGTCGAAGCCGTGACGCCCCTCGATGCGGTCGTCGCCCGAGCCGCCGGCGAGGTGGTCGCCGCCCGAGCCGCCGATGATCGTGTCATTCCCGGCGCCGCCGTAGGCGACGATGCTCTGCGGCGCGCCGCTCGCGTCGATCGTGTCGTTGCCGGCGTAGGCGAACGGTGAGCCGACCGGGTAGCGGAAGCGGTCGTCCAGCGGCGCCGCGACGCGTGTGCCGAGGTCGACGGCGGCCGGGGCTCCGGAGCTGCCGGAGTACCAGACGGCATCCTGACCCGTGTCGCCGTAGAGGACGAGCAGCGGCACCCCGGTGCCGCGCAGCGGCGGCCACGGCGCACCGGTCACGACGATCGTGTCGCCGCCGATGGTCGCGGCATCCCCCGCGACCGTCGGCAGGTTGCCGCCGCCGTGGATCGTCGTGACGCCGCCGTGGTAGGCGGCGATGCCGTCCGGGGCCTCGATCGGATGCCGTGCGGTCGGCTCGTAGCCGGCCACGAGCGGGCTCGTCACCGTGACGTGGTCGTTGCCCTGGCCGAGGAGGAGGTTCAGCATCTCGAAGCGGCTGTGGCCGTCGGCGGAGCCGTACGTGATGCCGCCGGCCGCGTCGGTCTCGCCGAACCGGTTGGGAGCGACGGCGACGCCGACGCCGAGCCCGAACCCTGTGATCGACGTGCCGCCGACCGTGCCGGTCTTGTCGGCCTGGCTGGCGTCGTCGTAGACGTTGAGCGCATCGATCGCGAACAGCTCCGGCGCCGCGGGTCCCCCGGCCACGGGAGTCACAGGGATCGCCGGGAGCGCGGCGTTGCGCTCCATCGCAGCCAGCACCGCCGGGCGCACGCCGTAGGTCTTGCCGCTGACGCTACCCTCGACGACGAGGGGCCCGGCGACGCGGTCGAGAAGGTCCGGCGAGGCCGGGAAGGTCATGGACCGGGCAACGCCGTACGTGGCCTGGAAGTCGAGGAAGAACCGGTCCGCACGCAGCGTGACCGTCTGCGGCGTCGACCAGTTCCCCGGTGTGAACGTCAGCCGGGCGACGAGCTCGACCATCGTCAGGGCGACGTTGATGCCGTTCGGCAGCACGCGCTCACCGGTGAGGGAGAGGACCTGACCGTCGACGCGGGCGACCTTGTACTCGAGACCGTTGATCAGCAGGCGCTGACCGGCGGCGAAGCCGTCGTCGGCCCAGCTCTGCCCGGCCCCGCGCAGCAGCGCGTTGCCCGAGACGAACATGACCGTGCCGTCGAACAGCGTGTCTCCCGGTGCGAGCGGCACGCCCACGATGTCGGCGCCGCCGACGGGGCGGAACGCGACCGTGACATCGGCCGTCGGTGCGCTGCTGAGACGCAACCGGTACTCGTCGTCGGTCCCGGCTCCGAGAGTCGTGTCGCCGTCGGACTCGATCACGATCAGGCCGGCGACGTCGTCGTCGTACGCCCGCACGGCGAGGGCTCCCGTCACTCCCGCGTAGGCGGCCGGACCCGTGACGACCCGGTGCCCGACCGTCACCGTGGCCGGATCGTGCCGGATGCCGTCGTTCAGAGCCCGCACGACCAGCAGGACCGACGCGAACCAGTCGCTGCTGTCGAAGGTGACGGTGAGCGCCGTGCCGAAGTCGGTGTCGGCGATGCAACTGCCCGCGCCGGTGTCGCGGCAGACGCCGACCCGTCCGAGCAGCTCCTCGATCGCCACCGCGACCGTGCCGCCCGGGTCGGAGCGCAGCCGCAGCAGGTAGCGGTCGTCGAGACGGCCGATCGCGCCGCCCTCGACCACGAGCGTCTGACCGTCGGGGACGACGGCGCCCGCCGGGGTCACCGGGGTGAGGAGCAGGCCCGGGGTGTCGTCGTCGAGCACGGTCACCTCGACGCTCCGCACGGACGTGCCGTGGAAGCGCGGGTCCTGCGAGACGACGCTGTGCGCGATCGCCACGACGCGGTCGCCGTCCGCGGTGTCGTCGGGCGCCGCGAGCACCGAGATCGTGCGCGCGGTCGCCCAGTCCCCGGGCGTGAAGATGAGCGCGAGAGCACGGTTCGGCACCCACGCGGCACCGCCGTCGATCGCGCGGTAGAAGTCGGCGGTCGAGGTCGCGATGCCGAGCGCCACGAGCACGGAGTCGGCGCCGGATGCCGTCGCGCCCGGGATGTCGTACGTCTGCAGGCAGGTGCCGGGCCAGGGTCCCTGCTGCGACTGCGGTGCGCACGCCGCCGACACGGTGACCACGACGATGCCGGTGGGCTGCGCAGCGAGCCGCACCGTGTACCGGTCGATGAGGGTGCCGTCCTCGGCGACGACGGTCGACCCGTTGGACTCGGTGACGATCACGAGGCCCGACCCGCCGGCACCGGTCGTGCCCGGCACACCTGTCGTATAGGCGAGGCCGGGGGCCGACAACCCGTCGTAGCGCGGGTCGCCCGACACCACGAGGTGGTTGATCGCGCCGGTCGCGCCTTCGATGCCGTCGGCCACGATGGGCGCGGTCACGGCGCTCGCGACGTTGACGGTGTCGCTGCCGAGCCCGCCGAACAGGCGGGTGATGACGCCGGGCGCGGTCGACTGCACGAACAACTGGTCGTCGCCGGCGAGCGCGTCGATCTCGACGACCTCGATGCCGACGTGCGCGTGGGCGAGCCCGACGCCGACGACCGATGTCGCGGTCAGCACGAGGTTGTCGGCGCGGTCGGTGGCGACCAGCTCGAACTTGTCGAAGCCGGCGCCGCCGTCCATCGCGCGCGGAGCGCTCGGGAGGTAGGTTCCGGTGCCGACGCCCGCCGGCGTGGTCGGCTCGAACGCCTGGGTGAAGAACCAGTCGTCGCCCGAGCCGCCGTCCAGACGCAGCTCGGCGGCGTTGGCGTAGACGATGAAGTCGTCGTCGCCGTCGTCGCCGATGGCCAGGAGCGGTGCCCCGTTGCCGGTGCTGAGGTGGCCCTGCGTGGTGCGCACGGTCGGGAACGCGTCGGCCGCGGCGACGTTCGGCGCCGTCCGCGGCGTGCCGTAGAGCTGGCCGAACTGGAACGTGTCGTCGCCCGCACCGCCGTCGAGCGTCATCGTCGCCGAGGTGCCGTCGACGGCGAAGCGGTCGTCGCCGGCGAGGCCGTAGACGAGCACCCGATCGTTGATGGCCGAGTCGTAGTCGATCCGCTCGACCGGGAGGTCGCCGGTCGTGGCGGCGGTGACGGCGGCGAGCGGGGCGTGCAGGAAGGCGACGAAAGCCGGCCCGGTGGCGGTCTCGCCCGGGATGGCTGTGACGGTGCGAGCGAGGACGATGTCGTCGCCGTCGGTGCCGAAGATCGCCAGTACGTCGGCGCCGTCGCCCGGAGCGCCGGTGTCGAGGACGTTCACGACGTAGCGGCGCGTGGCGTCGTCGGTCGTGACGACGGTGTAGTGGTCGCTGCCGCCCTGGCCGTCGAGGGTGAGCGTGTGCGCGACGGCGTCGTCGGGCGTGAGCAGCCGGTCGACGAGGAAGAAGTCCTCGCCGTCGGGGCACGCGACGAGCGCGCACGAGGCAGTGCCGGAGCCGCCGTAGGCGCGCGTGGGCGCACCGAGCTGGGTGCTCTCGAAGCGGACGTGGTCGTCGCCGGTGTGGCCGAAGACGAACGTGGCGTCGGTGCGGTCGGCCGTCATGCCGAGGTCGAACACGCCGCCGAGGCGGCCTGCGAAGCGCATCGTGCTGCCGAGGCTCGGATCGGCGTCGGCCGCGACCGGCAGGCCGTGCGGGTCGGGGTTCCCCGGCGTGCCGCCGCCGGACTGGCGGTTCGTGTCGCCGTGGATGTAGACGGTGCCGCCGGCGACGATGTCGGTGCCGGCCGGAGCGGTGAGGTCGTCACCGACCCAGAGGGAGATGTCGAGGGCTGCCCAGATGCCCGTCCGGGCGGTGGTGGGCGTGAGCGGCGCGTTGCGGGTGACGGTGCGCACCTGGCCGGGGCCGCGGAGGCTGGTCCCGCTCGTGAGCAGGAGCAGGTCCTCGGGGCGGGCGTCCGGGGGGCCGCGCACGATGCTCGTGTCGAGCACCGTGAGGCGGATGCTGCCCATGAGCGAGGTCACGCCGAGCAGCCACAGCTCGCCCGCGGTCTCGGTGAGGTAGACGCTGTCGACGGCCTCGGCGTAGAGGCGGCCGGCTCCGGTGCCCGACCGCGACGAGTTGACGGTCACATCCGCGGCGGCCAGGCCGATGCCGCCGATGGCGAAGAGATCGATGCGGTTCGCGGTGACGTTGGCGACGGCCGCGCCCGCGCCGGCGCCATTGCGGATCGAGCCGTCCGGGGCGACGAGGGCGACATCCGTCGTTCCGGCCCCGCTCGCCTGCTGGGAGTCGACGACGCCGACCCGGAGGTCGCCGAGGATCTCGGTGAGGAAGATGCCGAGCAGGGCCGAGGCGTTCAGCACACCGGTCTGCGGGACGCCGGCGACGACGTCGAGCAGGTTGACCTCGATGAAGTCGGTCTCGATGCCGATCGAGCCCGCCGGTGCGCGCAGGGTGATCGAGACGCCCTCGACATCGCGGGTGGCGCCGCTCGGCGCGTCCAGGATGCTGCCGGTGCGCGCTTCGAGGTACACGCTGCCGGTGCGGGAGCGCACGAGTCCGAGCCGCAGATCGCCGTCGACCTCGGTGAGGGTCACACCGCCGTCGACGTTGACATCGAGCCAGCCGGGGTCGGCGTCGAGGAGGTCGACGAGACCCTGCACCCGCACGTCGGCAGCGGTGCCGGCGTCGGGGGCGTCGGTACCGCCGGATCGTCCCTCGGCGTCGTCGATCACGAGGTGCCGGCCGGCGACGATGCCGGCGGTCTCGACGGCAAGGGCGGTGGCGCCGAAGAGGACGTACTCGCCGCCGACGAGATCTCCGCGGTAGCGCTGCAGGCCGGTGGACCCGATCGTGACCTCGGTACGCGGCAGCAGGGGGTACCGGTGCCCGATGGACACGAGCGTGTCGATCTCGGCGGCGCCCGCGCCGACGTAGAGCGCCGGGTCGGCGCCCGCCGTGACACCCGCGCGCGCGGGGTCGTACTCGGCGGGGTCCGTCGAGTTCGTGCCGCGGAAGTGGTGCTGGTGCGGCCGTGCCGTGCTCCACAGCGAGCTCTCCGCGCTGACGTGGGCGTACACGTTCGCACCCGCCGTCGACGGCGTCTGGGCCAGGGCCGTGCGGACCTCCAGCGCGACGTCGCGGCCGGCGGTGATCAGCTCGATCCCCAGCGTGATCTCGGTGACGCCCTGCTGGGTGCGGTCGAGGCCGCGCAGGCTCAGCCGCACGTCGGTGCCGGCGGCGGCGGTCACCCGAGGCTCGCGCACGCTCGCGGTCGACGGGCCGTCGACCCGCGGGCGGGCGATGAAGCGCACGAGGTCGACGCGCAGCGCATCCGTCGCCGTCGCGCCCGCACCGGTGACGGTGCCGATCGACGCGGCGGGGGCGGATGCCACGAGATCGAGCAGGTTGGTGACCACGACGGCGTCGGCGGTCGCGAGGATGTCGCGGTACAGGTTCACGATGCGGGTGAGCCCGATCGGGTTGTTCACGACGTCGGTGAGCGTCAGCGTGGCATCGCCCCGCTTCTCGATGTCGACGTAGCTGGACGCGGCGCTGCGGCGCACGTCGAACTCGACCCGCGTGTACTGCCGGAGGTCGCCGCCGCCTCCGGTGCGGAGCATGCGCACGAGCGGCTCGGCGCCGGCGATCGGGGCGACGACGACGTCGATCCTGCCGATCGTGACGGCGAGGCCCGAGTAGTCCACGATCGTGACGCCCGAGACGGTGTCGTGGAACTCGAAGGTCGGCCACGGCTGGTTCGGGTCGCCGTCGGTGCTCGCGGCGTAGCCGTCGCCGTTGTCGACCGTGCTGTCGAACGCGAACAGCACGTTCGCGTAGCCGCTGCTCGTGACGGCGTCCACGACGTAGCCGCCGGTGCCGAGCGGGTCGACGAGATCTCCCACGTTCGGGGCGGTGCCGCCGTTGATCGTCACGCCGTTGACGGCGGCGACGCGGCCGGTGCCGTCGACGACGAGGAGCGGTGCGCCGTTCAGTCCGCCGAGGATGACGACGTCGGCATCCCACTGGATGAGCCCGCTCTGCGGCGTCGCGTAGTCGTTGCTGTCGGTGTACCGGTCTCCGTCCGGCCCGACGTCGTTGATGGTGACGTCCGCGTTCTGGGCCTGGACGTAGAGGGCGAGGCTTCCGGGATCGGTGTTCGTGGCGAGACCTCCGGCGCCGTCGCCTCGGCGCGCTCCGGCGATCACGACGACGTAGCGGTCGGTGTCGACGACATTGCCGAGATCGACGGTGCCGCGACGGTGGGCGGCCTGCGGGGGGATCAGCGCGACCGCAAGACGTTGTGCCTTGCGGCTGATGACGACACCGGCGGTCGTCGCCTGGAGGTCGACGCCGCGCTCGCCGCGGACGACGGTCCGGGCAGCGGCGGTGCCTGTGACCTGCACGGCGACGTCGGAGTTGACGTTGACCTCGGCATCGGCGTGCGCCGAGGCGACGCCGAGGAGGATCGGGCTCCACGCGACGGCCGCGGCTGTCGCAGAGGCGACGATGCCGGCGACGTGCGCGTGCAGGTCGACCGTGTCGCCCTCGACGCGTGCGCCCGCGCCGACCTCGACCCGGGTGGCCGAAGGATCGGCGGCGGTGCCGATCTCGACGCCGCGACGCCCCCCGTTCGTGTTGTCCGAGTCGGCGCCGGCGCCGATGGCGACCGCGTACGTGTTGGAGTTGGTCTCGCCGTTGGACGTGGACGTGCTCGTGACCCGCACGTTCCTGCCGGCGACGACGTCTGCGCCCGCGCCGACGCGAGCGGTCGTGTCGTTGTCCAGTCGGGCGTGGGTGTAGGCGATCTTGCCCGCGATCGAGCCGCCGCCGAGCGACTGGGCGATCGCCGACACGGCGTGATCCGACGTCGCGTCGATCGTGACGTCGGCTCCGGCAAGGATGTCGGCGTCGGCGCCGACGCCCGCCGTGGTGTCCGCGACATCGACGTGCGTGGCCGCCTCGGCCCGGCCGACGGAGATTCCGCCGCCCCCGGCGCTGCTCGCGTAGCTCGTCGAGGTGCTCGTGGCGTCCGCGGTCACGACGACGGAGCCGCCCGCGCGGGCGATGCCGCTGAGCTCCGCGGTCACCGTTACCGCTCCGTCGGTCGTGGCGTTCGGGAAGGCGAAGTCGCCGATGCCGCCGGTGCCGCCTGTGGCGATGCTGCTCGACTGACCGTCGCCCGAGGACGCGGCGATGGCGCCGAGCGCCTCGCCGCCGGGACCGGTGAGGCGGTGGGTGCCCGCCGGCAGAGAGCCCGCGAGGTTCACGTAGAGCGACTGCGTGCCGGTGCCCGCGCCGAGGTCGACCTGCACGAGGCCGAAGCGGTGGGCGCCCGGCCGGATGGTCTCGATCGCCGGCGCCGGGTATCCCGCGGGGACCGCGGAGATCCCCCCGTCGAGGACGATCGCCGGCCCACCGGGGGTGGCCGAGAGCGAGTAGCGCCCCGCCGTCGCCGTCGTCGTGACGTAGTACGTCTGGCCGTCGCGCAGCCCGCCGATGACCCGTTGCAGCGCCAGGGTCGTGTCGTTCGCCGCGCCGGTGAGCGCCAGTGCGGCCACGGCGATGGCGTCGAGCGGGCCGTCGTCGTCCGGGTCGGCGCAGCCGAGGGCCAGGCAGCGGTTCGCAGCGAGCCTGATCACGCCGGGCGTGGCCCCCTTGATGACGTAGTAGACAGAGCCCGAGGCGAGCCCGATGGCCGCTCCCCCAGTGAAGAGGAGCGCCTGTCCGGAGGCCAGCGCGTTCCACGCGTCGACGCCGACGAAGATGTTGTCGTTGGCCGGGACGCGCACGATCCGGTTGTCGGCGTCGAGTCGCGGCGCCCAGATCGTGCTCCCGGGGTTCTCGGGGTCGTCGTGCTGGACGATGTCGACGTCGACGAAGTTCGGCGAGAAGGTCGCGACGACGGGCGCGCGGTAGGTGATCGCGGTGCCGTCGGACAACGTCCCTCCGAGCTGGATCGCGTTGTCGACGATCGAGCCGGCCACCAGCGGCGTCTCGTCTCCGGTGGCGCCGGCGAGGGTCGTGGCCAGCTTGATCGTCGTCTCGTCGACGACGCGCACAGAGAACGTCTGACGACCCGGCGCTGCGGGGCATCCGCCCGCGGTGATCGTGGAGTTGGGCAGGATCGAGACGCCGCCGCGCGCGTCGTAGACGACGCAGTCGCCGCTGACGAAGCCGTGCGGCGCGGTGAAGGTGATCGTCTCGCGGCTCGGGTCCACGTTCGCGGCGGCGAACAGCGAGCCGAGCCGGATCTGGCCGGTCACTCCGGTGTCGAGCACCGTGTACGTCCGGTCCGGACGGATGCCGGTGATCGGCGTGCCCGACGCCCGGTAGCGGATCGTGCTGCCCTCGCCGATGCCGGGGTAGGTGAACGTCAGCGTGTCGTTCGCGATGTCGATCGCCTGGATCGTGTCGTCGGACGACGACGCCGTCTTGGTCAGCTGGGCGCTGACGCCGATGGAACCGGCCGTGTGGATCTGCGTCGAGGTGCTGCCGGAGGTGCCGACGGATGCCGTGATGGTCGGCCTGACGTCGGTCTTCGCGTTCGGGCTCGCGGCCGAGATCACGCCGCCTCCCGCGACGGCCCCGACCGCGTCGGCCTCGGCCAGTCCGAGGGCGCTCACCGTCACGCCTCCGTCGATCGGTGCACCGTCCGCGCCGATCGTGACGCCGGTGCCGATCGCGGCGTGCGCCGTCGGCGAGCTCGTGGCGTACGCTCCCGTGCCGGCGACGTTGACGCCGCCCCCGGAGCCGACCGAGACGTTCGTGTCGACGTTCGCGTCGTCGAGCCGCGAGGTGACGGTGACTCCCGATGCCCGGGTGATCGTCGTGCGGTCGCCGACCGTCGCCGAGGTCGTGCTCGTCAACGTCGCGTCGCCGATCAGCCAGTTCACCACGAGCGTCAGCGCCCCGCCGCCTCCGCGGACATCGACGGCGGAGCGCTGGCTCGAGCTCGCGGTCACGACGACCTGTCCGCCGGTGCCGATCGTCGCGGCGCCGATTCGCGCTGTCACGTCCGCATCGACGTCGACATCGCCGCGGGCGCCTGCGCCACCGGCGACCGAGACGGCCACCACCGTCAGTCGTGCCGACGCGTGCGTCGTGTTCGCGGCCGTGACGCTGAGGCTGCCCGCGTCGATGACGGCACGGTCTCCGACGACGGCGGTCGTCGCGGCGGTCACGGTGGCGACGACGAACACCGCACCCGCAGCCACGAAGCCGCCAGCACCCGCGTCGGCGCGCAGGGCCGGGGTCAGGGTCGACGTCGCCGAGACCGTCACAGCCCCCGTCGTGTAGATCCGGGCATCCGTCCCGATCTCCGCGATCGTGAACTCCGGCCCGCCGATCTCCACGACCAGCACCCCGGCCGAGCCCGCACCCCCCGCCACGCCGAGCGCGAAGACCATCAGCTCCGAGGCACCGAACGGCCCGACGGTGGCCGTCGCGGTCGCTTTCACGTCCACGGCTCCGACGCCGCGCGTGGCCGCGTCGACGCCGACGACCGTGCCGTTCCCGATGGCCGCACGGGTCTGCCCGGTGATCGTGACGACGTTCACCGACGCGCCCAGGGCGACTGCGCCCGCCAGCGCCGCCCCGACCGTGCTGGCATGCACAGCCGTGACCCGCACGGAGTCGAGCGAAAGAGACTGCGCCGCCCGCACCGCTGCGCCGCCGGTGCCGTCGGTGGCATCCTCGATGTGCGCGCTGACGGTGCTGCGGTCGGTGACCACGGCGACGGCGGCGGCGATCCCGACCATGCTTCCGAGCCCGACGGTCACGCCGAGCGCTGCCGCATCGGTGCGCAGTGCGGCGGCCACCGCGACGGCGCCCCCGGCCGAGACCTGGGCTCCCGCACCGATGAAGGCTTCGACGTTCTCGGCGATGTTCAGCACGACGACACCTGCGCCGACCCCGGCGCCGCCCAGCCCGAAGCCGCCGCCGACGATGTCGAGATCCTGGCGCTCACGCGCGTCGAGGTCGACGTCCCGGCCCGCCGTCACGGTCGCGCCGCGCCCGATGAATGCCACGGTGCCGGCGGGAACCGCGGCCGAGGGCGTCGGAGCGGTGATCGCGTTCGACAGCGCGCCGTTCGGCGTGGCGGCGTCGAACAGCCCGTTCGCGGAGCTTGCCGCAGCTCTGCTGTCGGCGCTGTTCGGTGAGGTGCCCGCGCCGGCGCCCGGATCGGCGACGCCCGCGAGAGCCGCAGACGCGCCGGAGCCGAGGATCGCGTCGTCGACCAGCGTGAGCGTGTTCGTCTCGCTCCCGTCCTCGCCCCGCCCGTTGAGCGGCGTCTCGGTCTTCGTCCCCGCGCCCTCCTGGTAGCTGTAGGCGAGCACGAGGTCGCCGCCGAGCGTGTAGACGGACACGGCCGCGCCGATGCCCACGCCGCCTCCGCCGGCGCTCATGACGTAGCTCGCGATGTCACGGTCGGCGAGGGCGCGGATCGTGACGTCGCGCCGCGCGCGCACGTCCTCGCCGGCGATCCAGGCGGAGGTGTCGTTGCGGACGATGCCGATGTCGACGCCGCCCGCGAGGCCGGCGAGGCCTCCGCCGATCGCACCTGCCACGGCGAGGATCGACAGATGGTTGACGGCCTGGACGTGGACGTCCTGGTTCGCGTGGGCGGTCGCCGCATCGGTCGTGTTGATGCGGGCGCCGCCGGCGATGTAGGCACGGGTGTTCGAGCCGACGCTCTCGACCGTCACCGACCCCGCGATGCCCGCGCCGAGGCCGCCGGCGCCCGCGACCGCGATCGAGAGGACCGACTCGCTGGTATCTGCGATGACGAACACGCCCCGCGCGGCGTAGCCCGCCGCGGTGCGGCCGAACACCCCGGAATCGCTCAGCGATCCGTCGTAGATCGTGACGGCGGCGGAGTTCCCGCCGGCATCCACGACGGCGGATCCGATCCACGCACGCGTGTCCTTCATGACGACGGCGACGCTCACACCGGCACCGACGCCGGCGGCACCGATGCCGAGGCCCGCGCCGAGACCGAAGAGGTCGACGTCGGTGGCGGCGAGTGCCGCGACGATCACGTTGCCGCCGGCGGTGATCGTGGCGCCATCGCCGACGCTGGCATACGTCGTGGCGTTCGTGACGAACACGCCGACCGCGCCGGCGACCGCGACCTTGCCGGCGCCGGCGATGGCGATCGTGACGACCAGCACGTCCTCGGCGGCGTCGGCGTGCACCTCGACGTCGCGCTGCGCCTCGACCCGGGCGCCGGCGCCGATCGAGGCGCGCACGGTGTTGGTGACGACGCTCACCTCCACGGCGGGGGTCGCGGCGACGGTGCCCGAGATGCCGGCGCCACCGGCGACACCGACCAGCTGATAGTCGTTCGCCGCGGCCACGAGCACCGACTGGGCAGCATGCTCGACGCCCGCCGTCGTGTTGATCCGGGCGCCGACGCCGATGAGCGCCTCCACGGTCGCGTTCATGACGTGGACGGCCGCGGAGATCTGCACCGCGCCCGTGCCGGATGCCGAGACGCCGAGCCCGTATACGCCGACGTCGTCCTGGTTCAGCGCCGTGACCGCGACGCCGCGGAAGCCGGTGCGGATGCGGGGCGTCACGACGCGCCGATCGGTCAGCTGCTCGTCGACGGCGCCGTCGGGGGCACCCGATCCGGACAGTCCGAGATCGCTGTCGCTGATCGCGGGGGCCTGCACCTGGTTCGGATCGGAGGCGCCGAAGGGCACGAACGCGTCGGCGAGCCCGGCGGCGACGTCTGTGGCGGTGTTGCCGCGGCCGTCGACGACCGCGCCGTCGCCGATCCAGGACTGCGTCCGCTTCGTGATGATCGGCACCACGACCGCACCGCCGACGGCGCCCGTGCCGGCCCCGGCGACGTTCCCGGCGACGAAGTCGACCTCGGTCGCCGAGTGCGTGGCGACGACCACGTCGCCGTCGGCGAGCACGACGGCGCCCGGCGATCCGGCCGCGGCGCCCGCGATGAAGGCCTGCGTCGTGAGGTCGAGCACATAGACGCCCACGGCGCCCGCGAGCGCGGACGTGCCGGCGCCGGCGATGCTCGCGGCGACCGACACGATCTTCTCCGCCGAGTTCGCGACGACGAGCACGTCGCGCTGCGCGTGGACGACGGCGCCCTCGGCGATCCAGGCACGCGTGCGCTTGGTCATGACGCCCACCTCGATGCCGGCGCCGATGCCGGCGGTGGCACCGCCCGCTGCCGACCCGGCGACGCCGACGTGGTCGGTGCGGTCGGAGGCGAGCACGAGCACGCTCTGATCGGCGTGCTCGCCCGTGGCAGCCTGGTTGACCCGGGCGTTTCGGCCGACGTAGGCCTCGACCGTGCGGTCGATCACCGCGACCGAGCCGGACGCGGCGATGCCCGCGCGGGCGGCCGCGGCGACACCGATCGCGACCGTCCGATAGACCTCGAACGAGGTCGCGCTCACCGCCACGCCGCGCACCGGCACCGAGGCGGGTGCTCCCCCCGTCGACGTGCCGTCGCGGACGGTGACGAGCCCGGTCTGTCCGTTCGCCTGCACCGTCGCGCCCTCGCCGATCCAGGCTGCGACCGAGCTGAGGTCGATCTGCAGCGGCACCGCGGCGCCGAGGGAGTTCTCTCCGAACACGACACCGCCGGCGATGGAGGTCGCCTTCGTGTCGCCGACGGCCGCGACGGCCACGCTGCCGCCGGCTGTCACCGGACGCGCACCGCCGATGTGCGCCTCGATCCGGTGACGGATGACGTTGATCGAGATCGAGCCGCCGATGGCGGTCTCCGGCGCTGCCGCGGCGCCGAGCGTCACGCTGACGATGCGGCCCTCGAGCGCGACGGCCGGCTGCGCGGCGTCGACCGTCGGATCGCTCGGGATCGCGAACGCCGCGTCACCGACGTCGATGCTCGTCGGGAGCGGCTCGGCCGCGGCCTCGTAGCCGGCGCGGACCTCGATGTTGCGGCCCGCCGTGACCGCCGCGTCGTCGATGTACGCGGCGAGGTGGGTGTCGTCGCCCTCGTCGCGGTGCACCTGGTCGGGATTGGCGGGATCGAAGCCCCCGCCGACGTAGTTGTAGGCGATGGCGGCCCCGACTGCGGTCCGTCCCATGCTCACGCTGACCGCGCCGGCGATCGCGACGAGGGTCGCCCGGTCGGAGGCGAGCACGCGCACGTCGCGCACCGAGCGGACCTCCGCGCTGTCGCGGATGTACGACCGGATCGTGTTGGCGATCGAGTTGACCGTGAGCGACCCGCCGAGGGCGAAGTTGCCGCCGGTGACGGCGATGCCGAGGGCCATCGCGACGAGCGTCGCCGCGGCCGCGGCCGTCACCGTGATGTCCGAGACCGGGCCCTGCCCGCGGACGACCGCGCCGTCGATGTACGACTCCACGGTGTTGGAGATCAGGTTGTAGCTCACCGCGGCGCCGGCCGCCGTGGAGTCTCCGAGGGCGACCGCGACACCGCCGGCGATCGAGACGATCACCGACGTGTCGCGCGCGTCGAGCGAGACGTCGCCGTCGGCGATCAGCGTCGCGGTGCCGATCGCGCTCGTGGCGACCGTGTCGGTGATCGACGCGGAGATGTCGTTGTCGATGATGTTGATGAGGAGCGACGCGGCGCCGGCGAGCTTCGCGTTGCCGCCCGTCGTGACCGCCGCGCCGACCGCGACGCCGCCGACCTCCGCCGCCGAGGACGCCTCGACGGCGAGCGAGCCGCCGATCGTGAGCGCCACGTCGTCGAGCGTCGCGCGGATCGTGCCGTCGACCTCGTTGTAGCCGATCGCGGCGCCGATGGCGACATCGCTCGTGCCGAGGGCGGCGGCGCCGGCGACCGAGACGATGCCCGAGTCCTCCCTGGCCCGCACCGTGACCGACAGGGGTGCTGCGGTGGCGGTGTCGTCGGCGATCGTGGAGCTTCGGACGACCGCCTCGGTGGTGCTCGTGATCAGGTTGACGGCGAGCATGATCCCGAGCGAGAGCGTCGAGTCCGGACCGCCTGCCGCGCCGACGCCGGCCCCCACGGCGTAGATCCGCTGCCCGCGATCCGGGTTGACGTTCTCGGCGATCACGCGCAGCGCCGTGCCGCCGACCGTCAGCGTCGAGTCGGCGATGCGGGCGCGCGTGATCGTCGGCCGCTCGTCCGTGCCGAGGATGTTGAAGCCCGCCCCGATGCCGACGCCCGCCTTGCCGCCGATCGCCGCTGCCACCCCGCCGGCGAGCGCGACGATCCACGAGGCGTCCCGCGCGCTCACCTCGACGTCGCCGTCGACGTCGGCGGTGACGCCGAGCACGTCGGCGGTGGTCTGGCCCAGGATGACGTTGATCGACACGGAGCCGGCGACGGCCTTGCCCTCCTGCCCGGTGGCGACCGACATGCCGGCCGCGAGCGCGTAGAGGTTTCCGGCACGGTGCGCGGCGACCGCGAGCCTGCCGGTGAGGACGAGGCGGGTGTCGACCACGAGCGCCGCCGTGACGGCCTCGATGTCGTTGATGCTCAGCGCGCCGGCGAGCGCCGCGCCGTCCTGACGACCCCCGCTCGGCGTCACGATGGCGGCGCCGCCGGTGACCGACAGCTGCTGCTGCAGGTTCTGCGCGGTGACCGCGAGGGATGCCGCGGCGATCGTCCCGGCATCCGCCACCGTCGCACGGGTCTCGTCGAGCACGACGTTGAGCGAGGCCGCGCCGGCGAAGCCGACGCCCGTCGGCGGCGGGGCGACCTGGGTGCCGAGCACCTGGATCGCCGGGGCCTTGTTGCCCGACGGCGCCGAGGCGTCCCCCGGGGCGGACAGCACGCCTGCGACGCTGAACGACCACAGGTCGCCCTTGATCTTCGCGAGCACGCTCACGTCGCCCGTGACGTCGATGGAGCCGGTCCCGGCGGCGACGCCGTCGCTCGCGACCGTGGCCGGGTCGCCGATCGCGGCCCGCGTGTCGCGGTCGATCCAGTTGACGGCGATCGAGACGCCGACGCCGATCCCCTTCGCGCTGGCGACGGCGCCCGCCCACGTCGCCTGCGTGGCGCAGGCTGCCGGCGTAGACCCTGGCCTCGCGGCCCGTGACGATCGCGCGGGCGTCGAGCCGCGCGAGCGTGTCGCTGTCGCGCACCTCGATGGCGACCGACCCGCTCACCGCCGCCTTGCCGCCCGAGGCGCCGGACTGCACGAGCACGACGTTGAGCGAGCCCTCCTCGGCCGTGATGTGGAAGCCGCCGTTCGCACCGCTGCGGATCGCGGCGCCCGCGCCCACGACGGCGTGCGTGGTCACGTGGTGCACGCCGAGATGGAACGCGCCGCCGAACCCGCCCCGCTCGCCGGCCGTGCCCATCGCCGGGAGCGAGAGGCGGTCGCGGAGGCTGCCGTCCTTCGCGTCGAGGTCGAGGTCGGGCAGCGAGAAGTTGCCGGCCATCTCGATCAGCTGCTGATAGTTCAGCGCCACGACCGACACGGTCTGGTGCGCGCCGGCGGCGTTGCCGTGCGCGTCGTCGGCGTCGGGGTCGGGGTCGCTCCACTCGAGGTCCTGGTTGATCCGCACGCCGTCCGCGATCGTCGTGACGGCGGTGCTGTCGGTGACGAGCACGGTGACCGCCCCGGCGATGCCGAGCTCGTCGGCCGTGGCCGTGGCCGTCGACCACGTGGTGAAGAAGCCTTTCAGCCCCAGCGTGCTGTCGACGTACTTGGTGACCGCCTCCGGGCCGTCCTTGCGCATGCCGTCGACGAGCTCGCCGGCCGACAGCGGCAGGAACTCGTCGAACTCCTGCGCGATCGGGTACGCGACCATCGACACGAGTCGCGTGGTCCGCAGCGCGTCCAGCTGGGCGCCCGGCGCAGCGCCCGCGGGCCCGCTGATCGTGACGGTGGCGTCGTTGTCGATCACGCCGACGATGACGGCCACGCTCGCCATCGTGTCGGCGCTCGACCCCTTCGACGTGTTCGAGCCGTTCAGCTGCGGCTGCGTCTGGCTCTCCGCTCCGAGCGCGAGCTGCTGGACGATCGTGGCGACGACCTCGAGGTCTTCGTTGGACTTCAGCACGGCGTTCGGGCCGACGACCGTGTGCACGTCGTGGTCGGCGTAGACGAACGCGAGCCCGCCGGCGACGCCGATGGATGCCTGGGCGTCGGCGCCCTGCGCGGCCGCTGCGGCCACGTTGTCGCGGTAGGGCTTGGTCGCCGCCTGGAGCAGCAGGTCGGCGAGATTCACGTCGACCTTGTCCTTGACCTTCGCCCACTTCGAGGTGTCGGCGTCGTCGCGCTCGCTCTCCAGTCCCGCGGTGGCCGAGGCGCCGTTCGATGCCTCCAGCGAGGCCGCGACGCCGAGGCCGGTGGTGAAGCCCGAGTCGAGCACGTGCTTGCCGATCAGCCGGAAGTCGCCGCCGACGGCATCCCCGAGGTCGATGACGACGCCGGCGAGCGACTCGTCCTCGGTGAGGGCGAGGCCGAGCACCTGGGTGCTTGTGAGCCGGCTGTCGCCCTGCAGGTCGTGCTCGTTGGTGCTCGCGACGACGTAGTAGGTCGCCCCGTCGACGAGGCCGGCGATCGACGAGCCGGCGCCGGCGCGGTAGATCACCGCCTGGCCGAGCGAGAACGGGTTGAACACCGTCTCGCCCGGTGCGCGGTCGATCCGGATCGTGTCGGCCACGGCATCGACGCCGCCGCTGCCGAAGGCGTGTGCGTTGTTCGCCGTCGCGAGGGCGCCCGCGCCCGGGACGAGGTCGACGACGTTGCCGGCGTGGTGGTCGTAGCCGGCGCCCGCGCGGAGCACGGCGAGCTCGGTCGGTGCGAGCTTGATCCACTCGCCGGTCGACTCGTCGTACGGGGTCCCCGGGTCGTCCTCCTCGAGGGCGAGCACGTAGTACTCGCGGCCGTCGACGAGTCCGCCGATGCTCGTGCCGCGGCGGTTCTGGTACGTGATCGTGTCCTCGGTGGCGAGCGCGTGGGGGCCGACGCGGATGGCGTCGTGCTCGTAGTCGACGTAGCCGACCGGGTAGCGCTCGGCGAGGGGCGTCGCCGGGTCGGTGTTCTCGGTGACGGTGGGGTCGATCTCGATCTTGACGACCGAGCCGGGGTCCATGCGGGCGATGACGGTGCCGTCGACGGTGGTGGAGATGTCGGAGGTGGAGAAGTCGAGCGCGAACGCGAGGGCGGCGTTGCCGTCGGCGTACATGCCCGACTCGGCCTCGGCCTCGGACTCCACCGCGCCGCCGGCGCGGATGTTGACGGTCCTGCCGCCGTCGATGACGGCGCCGGTGGCGACGTGGATCGTGGCGGTGGCGTCGGCCCACGCGACCGCGAGCGCCAGCGCGACCTGCGCGCCGCCCGGGTTGGGGGTGCTGTCGGTGGCGCGGGACGTGCTCGCGCTCATGGATGCCGACGCGCTCGCGTCCGCGGTGATGACGATCGCCTTGGCGGCGGTGATCTCGGCGTCGGCGATGTCGACGGTCGCCTTCGCCTTCGCCTGCGCGTAGCCGATGCTGAGCAGGCTGCTCGACGTGGAGGCGCCCGCGTCCGCTCCGGCGGTCGCGTAGAGGCCGACGATGCCGCCGGTGCCGGTGATCTTCGCCCGCGAGCCGACCGTGATCGACGCGGTCGAGGACTTCACGAGCACCGAGACGGGCAGCGACAGGATCGAGTCGAGCCCGGGCCACAGCGGGCCGGCCCCGCCGAACAGCGGGTCGATGACGTACTTGTCGACCTCGTTGGCGGCGCCGAGCA
>NZ_JBDIAB010000020.1:0-24187 GCF_039812165.1 Microbacterium sp. | reverse complement strand
CGTGACACCACAGGTCCGGGCGGTCAGCTGTCAGCGCGCTCGGCGGCGTCGTGCTCCTGGATGCGAACGTCGTCAGGATGCCAGGTCGCACCGGTGTCGGGCTCGGGCCGCGCGATCGGGATGCGCGTGCCGAGCACCTGCGCCACGACGTCGTGTGCGATGCGGGCGGCGGTGAGCCCGGCATCCTCCAGGATCTGCTCGCGACTCGCGTGGTCGATGAACTCGTCCGGAAGGCCCAGCTCGTCGACGGCGGTGTCGACGCCGGCCTCGCGCAGCACCTGACGCACGCGCGTGCCGATGCCGCCGACGCGGATGCCGTCCTCGATCGTGATGACCAGGCGATGGGATGCCGCGAGCTCCACGATCGACGGCTGCACCGGCACCACCCACCGCGGGTCGACGACGGTCGAGCCGATGCCCTGCGCGCGCAGGCGCTCGCCCACCTCGACGGCCAGGTGCGCCATCGGGCCGATGCCGACGATCAGCACGTCCTGCGCCTCGCTGCGTGCGAGCACGTCGACGCCGTCGGCCAGCCGTTCCACGGCCGGAAGCTCGGCGCTCACCGAGCCCCTCGGGAAGCGGACCACCGTGGGGGCGTCCGACACCGCGACGGCCTCGGCGAACTCCTCGCGCAGCCGCGCGGCATCCCGCGGCACGGCGATGCGGATGTTCGGCACGAGCTGCAGCATCGCCAGGTCCCACACGCCGTGATGGCTCGGCCCGTCGGGGCCGGTGACGCCGGCGCGGTCGAGCACGAACGTGACGCCGGCCTTGTGCAGCGCGACGTCCATGAGCACCTGGTCGAAGGCGCGGTTCATGAAGGTCGCGTAGATCGCGACGACCGGGTGGAGCCCGCCGAACGCCATGCCGGCGGCGGATGCCACGGCGTGCTGCTCCGCGATGCCCACGTCGTACACGCGGTCGGGGAAGCGCTCGGCGAACGCCTGCAGCCCGGTCGGCCGCAGCATCGCCGCGGTGACCGCGATCACGTCGTCGCGGGCCTCGCCGGCGGCGACGAGCTCGGCGGCGAACACGTCCGTCCACGTCTGCGCCGACGAGCCGCCGATCGGCTCCCCCGTGACCGGATCGATCTGGCCGACGGCGTGGAACTGGTCGGCCACGTCGTTGCGGGCCGGGTCGTAGCCGCGGCCCTTCTCGGTGATCGCGTGCACGATGACCGGCGCCCCGTACTGCTTGGCGAGCTCGAGCGTCTCCAGGAGCACGGGCAGGTCGTGCCCGTCCACGGGGCCGAGGTACTTGATGTCGAGGTTGGAGTACAGCGCGGCGTTGTTGGTGAAGCGCGAGAGGAACCCGTGCGTGCCGCCGCGGACGCCGCGGTAGACGGCTCGGCCGGGCGCGCCGAAGCGGCCGAACAGCTCGTCCGAGCCGCGGCGCAGCGTGCGGTACGAGTCGGCGGTCCGCACCCGGTTGAGGTAGCGCGCCATGCCGCCGATCGTCGGCGCGTACGAGCGGCCGTTGTCGTTGACGACGATGACGAGGTTGCGGTCGTTGTCGTCGGAGATGTTGTTGAGCGCCTCCCACGTCATGCCGCCCGTGAGGGCCCCGTCGCCGACGACCGCGACGACGTGCCGGTCGTTGCGGCCGGTGCGCGTGAGCGCGCGCGAGATGCCGTCGGCCCAGCTCAGCGAGCTCGACGCGTGCGACGACTCCACGACGTCGTGCTCGCTCTCGCCGCGCTGCGGGTAGCCGGCGAGCCCGCCGCGGGCGCGGAGCGCGGAGAAGTCCTGCCGGCCGGTGAGCATCTTGTGGACGTACGACTGATGACCGGTGTCGAAGACGATGGGGTCGTCGGGCGAGTCGAAGACGCGGTGGATCGCGAGCGTGAGCTCGACGACGCCGAGGTTCGGCCCCAGGTGGCCGCCGCTGCGCGCCACGTTCTCGATGAGGAAGTCGCGGATCTCCTGGGCCAGCTCGCGAAGCTGATCGATCGTCAGGGCGTCCAGGTCACGAGGTCCGGTGATCTCAGGCAACAGCGCCATCAGACTCCCTTCGTGCGACGGTCCGGCCAGTCTAGGCCGTCACCCCGGGAGGGTGCCGCGCTCCCGGGGCGAGCGGCTCAGACGAGCGAGCGCAGCACGTACTGCAGGATGCCGCCGTTGCGGTAGTAGTCCGCCTCACCGGGGGTGTCGATGCGCACGACCGCGTCGAACTCGACGGTCGCCTTGTCGGGCGCGGAGAACTCGCTGGGAGCCGCGGTCACGTGCACCGTCTTCGGCGTGACGCCCTCGTTGAGCTGCTCGAGACCCTCGATCGAGACGATCTCGGTGCCGTCGAGGCCCAGCGACTGCCACGACTGCCCCGCCGGGAACTGCAGCGGCACGACGCCCATGCCGATGAGGTTCGAGCGGTGGATGCGCTCGAAGCTCTCGGTGATGACCGCCTTGACGCCGAGGAGGCTCGTGCCCTTCGCCGCCCAGTCGCGCGACGAGCCGGAGCCGTACTCCTTGCCGCCGAACACGACCAGCGGCGTGCCCTGCGCCTGATAGTTCTGGCACGCGTCGTAGATGTAGGACTGCGGGCCGCCGGGCTGCGTGAAGTCGCGCGTGTAGCCGCCCTCCACGATCGCGCCGTCGTTGACGGCGCTCACGAGCAGGTTCTTCAGGCGGATGTTCGCGAACGTGCCGCGGATCATCACCTCGTGGTTGCCGCGGCGCGAGCCGTAGGAGTTGAAGTCCTTCTGCGCGACGCCGTGCTCGGTGAGGTACTGCGCGGCCGGGGTGCCGGCCTTGATGTTGCCGGCGGGGCTGATGTGGTCGGTCGTGACCGAGTCGCCGAGCGTCGCCATGACCCGGGCGCCGTGGATGTCGCTCACCGGTGTGAGCTCCATCGTCATCCCGTCGAAGTACGGCGCCTTGCGGACGTACGTCGACTGGTCGTCCCACTCGAAGACCGGACCGGTCGGGGTCGGGAGGTTGCGCCAGCGGTCGTCGCCGTCGAAGACGGTGGCGTACTGCTTGATGAACTGCTCGCGCGAGATCGACGAGTCGATGATCTCCTGCACCTCGTCGGGGGCGGGCCAGATGTCCTTGAGGAACACGTCGTTGCCGTCGCCGTCCTTGCCGAGCGGGTCGGTCTCGAAGTCGAAGTTCATCGACCCGGCGAGCGCGTAGGCGACCACGAGCGGCGGCGACGCGAGATAGTTCATCTTCACGTCGGGGCTGATGCGGCCCTCGAAGTTGCGGTTGCCGGAGAGCACCGCGGTGACCGCGAGGTCGTGGGAGTTGATGGCCTCGGAGACCTCTTCGATGAGCGGACCCGAGTTGCCGATGCAGATCGTGCAGCCGTAGCCGACGGTGTAGAAGTCGAGGCCCTCGAGCGCCTTGTCGAGGCCGGACTTCTCGTAGTAGTCGGTGACGACCTTCGAGCCCGGGCCGAGCGTCGTCTTGACCCACGGCTTGCGCGTGAGGCCCCTGTCGAGCGCCTTCTTGGCGAGGAGGCCCGCCGCGATCATGACCGAGGGGTTCGACGTGTTCGTGCACGACGTGATCGCCGCGAGCGTCACCGCGCCGTTGTCGAGCGTGTACTCCTGCCCGTCGGGGGTGGTCACCGGCACCGGCGTCGACCACGCGGCCTGGTTGCCGCTGTTGATGTGCACGGGACGGGTGGTCGGCTCCTCCTCGCCGGGCACCTGACCGGGGTCGGATGCCGGGAAGGAGTGCTTGCCCTCGAGATCGACGATGTCGTCGCTCGTCGAGGCGGCCGCGTAGTTCAGGATGTCCTTGCCGAACTGCGTCTTGGCCTCGGAGAGCAGGATGCGGTCCTGCGGGCGCTTGGGGCCGGCGATCGACGGGACGACGGTGCCGAGGTCGAGCTCCATGTACTCGCTGTAGACCGGCTCGTGCGCCGCGTCGTGCCACAGCGACTGCTCCTTGGCGTACTTCTCCACGAGGGCGATCGCCTGCTCGCTGCGGCCCGTGAGGCGCAGGTAGTCGAGCGTGACGTCGTCGATCGGGAACATCGCCGCGGTGGAGCCGAACTCGGGGCTCATGTTGCCGATGGTCGCGCGGTTCGCGAGGGGCACCGAGCCGACGCCCGCGCCGTAGAACTCGACGAACTTGCCCACCACGCCGTGCTTGCGGAGCATGTCGGTGATCGTGAGGACGACGTCGGTCGCCGTGACGCCGGCGGGGATCGAGCCGGTGAGCTTGAAGCCGACGACGCGCGGGATGAGCATCGAGACCGGCTGGCCGAGCATGGCCGCCTCGGCCTCGATGCCGCCGACGCCCCAGCCGAGGACGCCCAGGCCGTTGACCATCGTCGTGTGCGAGTCGGTGCCGACGCACGTGTCGGGGTAGGCGCGCAGCACGCCATCGACGGCGCGGTCGTAGACGACCTTGGCGAGGTGCTCGATGTTCACCTGGTGCACGATGCCGGTGCCCGGCGGGACGACCTTGAAGTCGTCGAACGCCGTCTGACCCCAGCGGAGGAACTGGTAGCGCTCGCCGTTGCGCTGGTACTCGATCTCGACGTTGCGCTCCAGCGCGTTCTCGGTGCCGAACAGGTCGGCGATGACCGAGTGGTCGATGACCATCTCGGCGGGCGAGAGCGGGTTGATGCGGCTCGGGTCGCCGCCGAGGGCCGTGACGGCCTCGCGCATCGTGGCGAGGTCGACGATGCAGGGCACGCCGGTGAAGTCCTGCATGACGACGCGCGCGGGGGTGAACTGGATCTCGGTGTTGGGCTCGCCGTCGGCGTCCCAGTTGCCGAGCGCCTCGATCTGCGCCTTCGTGACGTTGGCGCCGTCCTCGGTGCGCAGGAGGTTCTCCAGCAGCACCTTGAGGCTGAACGGCAGTCTCTTGTAGCCGGGGACCGTGTCGATGCGGAAGATCTCGTAGTCGGTGTCGCCGACCGTCAGGGTGCTCTTTGCTCCGAAGCTGTCAACAGTGGACACGTCAGGTCTCCTTCGTCGGCGGGCACAGACCCCAGGCCTGTGGCTCCCATCTTCCCCGCCACCGGCGCGCAGGGCTAGTGAGGCTCGCCTAATCGCCGCGACGAAGAATTTATCTCGATGTCAAGATAAATGTATCACTGCTCGCGGTGTCGTTCCGCGGCCGCCGGCCGAGGATAGAGCGACCTCACGGCCAGCCACGTCACCGCCATCATGGGGGCGAACAGCGGGAGCCCCATGATCAGCTTCAGGGTGCCGAGCGTGATGACGTCGCCGGCGAGATACAGCGGCAGCTGCACGCCCAGACGCACGAGGAAGAGCGCGGCCCAGGCGATCGCGAGCCAGAAGTACACGCGGCGCTTGCGGGGGTCGGCCCGCCACGCGGTGCCCTCGTTCATGAGGAAGCCCGCGGCGAGCCCGATCAGTGACCAGCCCACCAGGCCCGAGACGAGGAACGCCGTCCCGTAGGCCGCATTGGTGATCAGGCCGGGGACGAAGTTGTCCTCGCCGCGCCCGGTCCACAGCGCCAGCCCGGCGGCCGCGGCCGTGGCCACGAGGCCGCCGAGCGCCGAGCCGACGGGCGAGCGCTGCAGCATCCGCACCACGGTGAACACGGCCGCCGCGCCCACCGAGACCAGGAGCGACAGCACGAGGTCGCCCGTGACCATGAAGAGCAGGAGGAAGGCGAGGCTCGGCAGGACGGCTTCGAGGATGCCGCGCCAGCCGCCCATCGCGGCCCACACGACGTGACCGGTGGTGGCGCCTTCGGCCGGGTCGATGCCGGCGCGGCGCGCGGCGCTGCCGAGCGCCTGGCCGACGAGCTCCGAGGCGCTCGGCGCCGGCGGCTCCATCGGAGGCCTGTCCGACGGCTCCGGGGGCCGCGGAGGGGTGCTCACGCCGCGCCGGGGGTCGCCGGCATGGTCAGCGGGATGAGGTCGCGCGGCGGCATGGGAGCCGCTCCGCGCACGACGACGATCGAGCGGAACAGCTCCTCGATCTGGGCCGCGGCATCCGCGTCGTCCACCGCCGCGCCGCCGATCACGCCGCGCAGGAACCAGCGCGGGCCGTCGACGCCCACGAAGCGGGCGAGCCGGACGCCGGCGGCGCCGCCGGGGCCGACGACGGCCGGCACCTCGGCGCGCAGCTCGAGCCCGAGGGGCCCGTCGATCTCCTCGACGCGGCCGCCCTGCTGGAGGATCTGCTGCCGCAGCTGCTCGCGCGTCTCGTTCCACAGTCCCGACGAGCGCGGGGCCGCGAACGGCTGCACCTGCAGCGTGGAGTCGGCGTAGTCGAGGCCCACCGCGACGATGCGCTTGGTCTGCTCCTCGACCTCGAGACGCAGGTTGAGGCCGTCGCGCGGCAGCACCTTGACACCGCCGAGGTCGATGTAGGGACGGACCGGGTTGGCCTCGGACACGTCGAACGGTCCTGCGGCGGCGCGGTCGGCCGGGCCGGCCTTGGCGGCGTTCACGTCGTTCATGCGGGGCTTCCTGTCTGCTGGTATCCGGTGGAGCCGAACCCGCCCTCGCCGCGGACGCTGTCGGACAGCTCCGTCACGGGGACGAACCGCGCGCGAGTGACCGGCATGACGATCAGCTGCGCGATGCGGTCGCCGGCGGCGATGTCGTAGGCGGCATCCGGATCGGTGTTCAAGAGCGTGACCTTGATCTCGCCGCGGTAGCCGGCGTCGACGGTGCCGGGCGCGTTGACGATCGTGATGCCGTGCCGGGCGGCCAGGCCGCTGCGCGGCACGACGAAGGCGGCGTAGCCGTCGGGGAGCGCGATCCGCACGCCCGTGCCCACGAGCGCCCGCCGTCCGGGCTCCAGACGCAGCGACTCGGTCGAGACGAGATCGGCGCCGGCGTCGCCGGGGTGGGCGTAGACGGGAACCTCGGGCGCGATAATGGGTACGTCCACGGATTCGGTCACTCATCGAGGGTAATGCACACAACCTCTGCGAACACCCGGGCCGCCGCCTACCGGGAGCGGCTGAGCCCGTCGCTGTGGGCGCTCGTGAGCGCCGCGATGTGCGCGCCTATGGTCGCACTCGTGCTGACCCCCTTCGACGCGACCGTGGCGCTCGTGGCCGGTGCGGCCGTCGGCGTGGCCGTGGTGGCGGCGCTCGTCGCTCTCTCCCCCGTCGTCGAGGTCGGCGACGGCATGTTGCGCGTCGGCCGCGCGCGCATCGAGCTGCGCTACCTCGGGACGCCCGAGACGCTCACCGGCGACGACGCGCGGCACGCGCGCGGGCCCGGCCTGGGGCGCCATTCGTGGCACCTGCTGCGTGGCGGGATCGACGGCGTCGTGCGCGTGCCGATCCGGGATGCCGACGACCCGGTGACGATGTGGGTGTTCTCGTCGCGCACGCCGGAGCGGGTCGCCGCCGCGATCCGGCGCGCTCAGGCCGGCTCCGCGGCGGAGCCGGTGCCGTCGGCCCCGTGAGGACCGGTCAGGCCGCGCATTCCTTGCACACGTAGCCGTACGGCGTCTCGTGGTCGATCTGCGTGCGGTGCTTCACGAGGAAGCATTCGGCGCACGTGAACTCGTCCTCCTGCGGCGGGAGCACGACGACGTCGAGCTCGAGATCCGACAGATCCGCGCCCGGCAGCTCGAAGCCGGAGGGGTTGTCGGAGTCCTCGACGTCGACCGACCCCGAGAGCTTGTCGGGCACGCGCTCCTTGAGGGCCTCGATCGACTCGCTGTCGTCTTCGGTCTTGCGAGGGGCGTCGTAATCCGTAGCCATTGCTAGAACGTCTCAACTTCCGGGAACTGGGTGGGTCTCACCTGAGGGGCGGCGATAGTTTGCACGAACCTCTTGCTTTTCGCAAATGGGGGTGGCAAAGTTCGCGTGCACGGCTGGTGCCCTCCCTCGAACTCGCGGCGCGCCCGCAATATTCCCGGGCCTCGGATCGGCCTGTGACAGCATGGGCGGACACCCAGGTTCTGGAGGCGCGTTTCGCATGGAACAGCTCAAAGTCATCGGCACGGAAGAGGGCGTCCTGGTCCTCGCGACGGAGTCCGGGGAGCGCTTCTCGCTTCCCGTCAACGACACGTTGCGCGCGCAGCTGAGGCGCACGGCCCCCGTGGCGCAGCAGCGCACCGGACGCCCGAGCCCGCGCGAGATCCAGGCGCAGATCCGTGCCGGGCTGTCGGCCGACGAGGTGGCGAGCCTGTTCGGCGTGCGCGTCGAGGATGTCGTGCGCTACGAGGGGCCGGTGCTCGCCGAGCGCGAGCACGTCGTCGGCCAGGCGCTCGCCGTGCCCGTCCTGATGGGCGGCGACCTCGAGCCCGACCTGCAGCCCACGTTCGGCACGGCCGTGCGCATCAAGCTCGCCGAGGCGGGCGCCTCGGCCGAGCGCTGGACGAGCTGGAAGGAGATCACCGGCTGGGTCGTGAAGCTCGAGTTCACCGCGAACGACGTCGACCACGACGCGCGCTGGTCGTTCGACCCGCGTCGCTCGACGCTGTCGCCGCTGAACTCCGACGCCGTGCAGCTCTCCCGCCAGGGGTCGCTGCCGGAGGGCCTCATCCCGCGCCTGCGGGCGCTCGACACCCAGACGGTCAAGGACGAGTCGCGCTTCGACAGCGGCGCGTTCGGGCCGCGACGCCTCGCCGAGCCGGAGGCCGACATCGAGGCGCCGGTGGTCCATCCCGCCGGGCCGTCGCCGGCGCAGGACGCCGCGATCAACCGCGCCCCCGAGGTCGACATCACGAGCACCGACACGGCCGACCTCCTCGAGGCGCTGCGCCGCCGGCGCGGTCAGCGCGACGCGATGCCGACGCAGGAGTCGGCGGAGCAGCCGGCCGATCACGCGCCGGTCGCCCTGTTCGACGCGCTCGAGCCCGGCTTCGACGACGGTGAGCTGCCCCTGTTCGAGAAGCCGTCCGCGCCGGAGCGCCGCCCGTCCCCGCCGGAGCGCCGTGACCACGAGCCCTCGGCGCCGGCATCCTCGTCGTCCTCGTCCTCCGACGCCGGCCGCCGCAAGGGTCGCCCCGCGATGCCCTCGTGGGACGAGATCGTGTTCGGCGCGCGCACCGAGGACGCCTGAGCCGAGCGGCGCCCGAGCTCAGCGCGACCGGTACGCGCCGAGCCGGATGAGCGGCACGATCCGCTCCCGGTCGGTGAGCGACCCGTGCTGGCCGATCATGCGCTGCGACTTCTTGTCGGCGAGGCGGTCGTCGTAGTACGCGACGTCCGCGCGCGCGGCGACGAGCACATCGCCGATGCGCGGCGCGACCTCCGGGTCCACGCGCGCGCCGAACAGGCCGGCGGCGACGGCCTCGTCGCGCGACAGCACCCACGAGCGGCTCTGCTCGGCGGCGCGCCACCGATCGAGCACCGCGACCGGCTCGTCGGCGTACAGGTGCAGCATGCGCGGCTCGCCGGCGACGATGCGGACGCCGTCCCACAGCGGGTCGCCCTCGCCGATCAGCAGCTGACGGTGCCGCGGCACGTCCACCATGCCGTGGTCGGCGGTGACCACGGCGCCGACGTCGGCCGGCAGCGCCTGCTCCAGCAGGCGCGCGGCGTCGTCCACGCGCTCCAGGGCCGCGGCCCAGGCATCCGACTCCCACCCGTGCGCGTGGCCGACGACGTCGAGGTCGCTCGTGTACGCGTACACGAGCGCACCGGGATGCCGTGCGGCGAGGTCGGCGGCGATCTCCACCCGCTCGGCCGTCGTCGCGCCCGCGACGAACGCGCCGCCGCGCAGGATCGCCTCGGTGAAGCCGGTGCCGGCGTATCGGGCGTCCGAGACCACGAAGCAGGGCCGGCCCTCGGCGGCCGCGCGCTCGAGCAGCGGCGCGCCCCGCTGCCACGCGTGCGGGTCGAGGCCGGCGGTCTCCCAGCCCTTGAGCTGGTTCGGTGCGGCATCCGTCCCCGGGATGCGCACGCGGTAGCCGACGATGCCGTGCACGCCGGGGGCCTCGCCGGTCAGCAGGCTCGTGAGAGCGGATGCCGTGGTGGACGGGAAGACGGTCCGCGCGGCATCCCGCTTCGCCATGCTCGAGACGAGGAACCGGGCATGTCCGGCGCGCGCGGTGAGGTTGCCTCGGCCCAGGCCGTCGACGAGGAGCACGACCGCCGACCGCGCCGGGGCGAACCAGTCCGAGGCGCCCGTGAGCGAGTCCAGCAGCTGCGGCACGACACCGGTGAGGCTCCGGGTCTGCGGCGGGTCCGCGGGTAGGCTGAGGGACATCCCGGCCAGTCTCGCACACGGGGACGGGCCGTTCCCCGTTCCCGGAGACCGCTCAGATCCATGGCCGCAGCGCGCACCGCATCCGTCCCCGCCGATCACGGACGCATCGAGGACGTCGACGTCTCGGCCGAGATGCAGGGCTCGTTCCTCGAGTACGCGTACTCGGTCATCTACTCGCGCGCCCTCCCCGACGCACGCGACGGGCTCAAGCCGGTGCAGCGGCGCATCCTCTTCCAGATGGCCGACATGGGGCTGCGGCCCGACCGCGGCCACGTCAAGAGCGCCCGCGTCGTCGGCGAGGTGATGGGAAAGCTCCACCCGCACGGCGACTCCGCGATCTACGACGCGCTCGTGCGGCTCGCGCAGCCGTTCGCGCTGCGGGTGCCGCTCGTCGACGGCCACGGCAACTTCGGCTCGCTCGACGACGGACCCGCCGCCGCGCGCTACACCGAGGCCCGCCTCGCGCCGCCCGCGCTCGCCCTCACCGAGAACCTCGACGAGGACGTCGTCGACTTCATCCCGAACTACGACGGCCAGTTCCAGCAGCCCGAGGTCCTGCCGGCGGCGTTTCCGAACCTGCTCGTCAACGGCGCCACCGGCATCGCGGTCGGCATGGCGACCAACATGGCCCCGCACAACCTCATCGAGGTGGTCTCGGCGGCCGTGCACCTGCTGGAGCACCCGGAGGCGACGCTCGACGACCTCATGGAGTTCGTGCCCGGTCCCGACCTTCCCGGCGGCGGCATCATCGTCGGCCTCGACGGCATCAGAGACGCGTACGCGAGCGGGCGCGGCACGTTCCGCACGCGCGCGAAGGTGTCCGTGGAGTCGCTCGGACCGCGCCGCACCGGTCTGGTCGTCACCGAGCTGCCGTACATGGTCGGCGCCGAGCGGGTCATCGAGAAGATCAAGGATGCCGTCGGCTCCAAGAAGCTGACCGGCATCGCCGACGTCGCCGACCTCACCGACCGCAACCACGGACTGCGGCTCGTCATCGGCATCAAGACCGGCTTCGACCCGAATGCCGTGCTGGAGCAGCTCTACCGGCTCACGCCGCTGGAGGACTCGTTCGGCATCAACAACGTGGCGCTCGTGGGCGGCCAGCCGCAGACGCTCGGCCTCGTCGAGATGCTGCGGGTGTACCTCGACCACCGCATCCAGGTCGTCACGCGGCGCAGCCGCTTCCGCCTCGCCCGCAAGAACGAGCGGCTGCACCTGGTCGAGGGGCTCCTCATCGCGATCCTCGACATCGACGAGGTCATCCAGGTCATCCGCACCTCCGACGACGGTGAGCAGGCGCGCACGCGCCTCATGGACGTGTTCGACCTCTCGCAGCCGCAGGCCGAGTACATCCTCGAGCTGCGCCTGCGGCGCCTGACGAAGTTCTCGCGCATCGAGCTGGAGAGCGAGCGCGACCAGCTGAAGGCCGAGATCGCTCGCCTCGAGGAGCTGCTCGGCAGCGACGCCCTGCTGCGCGCGCAGGTGGCGCGCGAGCTCGACGCCGCCGCCGAGGCGTACGGCACCCCGCGCCGCACGCTGCTGCTCAACGGCGGACCGGTGCAGGCACGCTCGCGCAGCAGCGCGCCCGCCGACCTGCAGATCGCCGACGCGCCGTGCCGCGTGTTCCTCTCGGCCACCGGACGCATGGTGCGCGCCGAGCTCGACGACTCCGGCGCCGTCGTCGCGCCCGTGCGTCGCGCGAAGCACGATGCGATCCGTTCCGCGGTGACCACGACGACGCGCGGCGACGTCGGCGCGGTGACCTCGGCGGGGCGGCTCGTCCGCTTCTCGCCCGTCGATCTGCCGTCGGTGCCCGGCAACTCCGTGCAGCTGGCGGCCGGCACGCGCGCCGACCAGTACCTCGGCCTGTCCGGCTCCGAGCACGTCGTGGCGATCGTCCCCCTCGACGCCGAGCCTCCTCTCGCGCTGGGGACGGCCCAGGGCGTCGTCAAGCGCGTGGCCGCCACCGAGCTGCCGCCCGGCAAGACCGACGTGGAGATCATCGCGCTCAAGCCCGGCGACCGCGTCGTCGGCGCCGCCGTCGCGTCCGACGCCGACGAGCTGGTGTTCGTCACCTCCGACGCGCAGCTGCTGCGATTCGACGCGGCCGCGGTGCGGCCGCAGGGCCGGGCGGCGGGCGGCATGGCCGGCATCCGCGTGACGGACGGCGAGCAGGTCGTCGCGTTCACCGCGGTCGCGCCGTCGGACGATACCGTCGTGGTCACGATCGCGGGCGCGGCGGCGGCGCTCGCGGGCGCCGAGGCCGGGAGCGCCAAGGTCTCGGCGTTCACCGAGTTCCCGCCCAAGGGCCGCGCCACCGGCGGCGTGCGCGCGCAGCGGTTCCTGCGCGGCGAGGACACCCTGCGGCTGGCCTGGGTCGGCACCGACCCGCGCGCGGTCGGCACCGACGGCGCCGTCCGCAGGCTCCCCGAGCCGGGCGCCAAGCGCGACGCCTCGGGCGTCGCGCTGGACGCGGTCGTGGGAGCCGTGGGCACCGGCATCCGCTGATCCGCGCCGGCCGAAGCAGTGCGGCGGGCTACGCGTCGATGCTCTCGCGGTCGAGCGCGTCGCTCGAGCTCACGATGAACTCGCGGCGCGGGGCGACGTCGCTGCCCATGAGGAGCTCGAAGACGGATGCCGCGGCCTCGGCATCGGTCACCTGCACGCGGCGCAGCAGCCGCCCGGCGCGGTCCATCGTGGTCTCGGCGAGTTGGTCGGCGTCCATCTCGCCGAGGCCCTTGTACCGTTGCACGGGCTCCTGCCAGCGCCGGTTCGACCGCCGCAGCTTCGCGAGGAGCGCGTGCAGCTCCTTCTCGCTGTAGGTGTAGATCGTCTCGTTCGGCTTCGAGCCGGGGTTCACGACGATGACGCGGTGCAGCGGCGGCACGGCGGCATAGACGCGCCCGTCCTCGATGAGCGGCCGCATGTAGCGGAAGAAGAGCGTGAGCAGCAGGGTCCGGATGTGCGCGCCGTCGACGTCGGCGTCGCTCATCAGGATGATCTTGCCGTAGCGCGCGCCGGCCAGGTCGAAGGACCGCCCCGAACCGGCGCCGATCGTCTGGATGATCGCGGCGCACTCGGCGTTGGAGAGCATGTCGCTGATCGACGCCTTCTGGACGTTCAGGATCTTGCCCCGGATGGGCAGCAGCGCCTGGTACTCGCTGTTGCGGGCGAGCTTCGCCGTGCCGAGCGCCGAGTCTCCCTCGACGATGAACAGCTCCGACTCGGCGACGTCGTTCGTGCGGCAGTCGGCGAGCTTGGCGGGCAGCGACGACGACTCCAGCGCGTTCTTGCGCCGCTGCGTCTCCTTGTGCGTGCGCGCCGAGATGCGCGCCTTCATCTCGGCGACGACCTTGTCGAGGAGGAGCGCCGTCTGCGTCTTGTCGTCGCGCTTGGTGGAGGCGAACCGGGCGGTCAGCTCGCGCGAGACGACGTTCGTCACGATCTGCCGCACCGCGGGCGTGCCGAGCACCTCCTTGGTCTGCCCCTCGAACTGCGGCTCGGGAAGCCGCACCGTGAGCACGGCGGTGAGCCCGGCGAGGATGTCGTCCTTCTCGAGCTTGTCGTTGCCGACCTTGAGGCGCCGCGCGTTCTGCTCCACCTGCGTGCGCAGGATCTTCATGAGCCCCTGCTCGAAGCCCTGCTGATGCGTGCCGCCCTTGGGCGTCGCGATGATGTTCGCGAACGAGCGGGTCACGGTCTCGTAGCCGGTGCCCCAGCGGAGGGCCACGTCGACGTGGCACTCGCGCTCGACCTCGGTCGGCACCATGGCGCCGGATGCCTGCAGCACCGGCACCGTCTCGGTGAACGTCGCCGCGCCGGTGAGCCGCCACGTGTCGGTCACGGCCGCGTCGGGGGCGAGGAACTCGACGAACTCCGAGATGCCGCCGTCGAACCGATAGCTCGTCTCGTCGACCTCGTCGGCGCCGCCGCGCTCGTCGCGCACGACGATCTCGAGCCCCGGCACGAGGAACGCGGTCTGCCGCGCGCGCTGCGAGAGCTCGTCGAGGTGGAAGGCGGCATCCTTCGTGAAGATCTGCCGGTCGGCCCAGTAGCGGATGCGCGACCCGGTGACCCCGCGGGCGACCTTGCCGACGACGCGCAGCTCGGAGCTGCGCTCGAACGGCGTGAACGCGGAGTCGGGCTCTGGACCGGCGAACACACCCGGCTCGCCGTGCCGGAACGACATCGCCCACGTCTTGCCGCCGCGGTCGACCTCGACGTCGAGGCGCTCGGAGAGCGCGTTGACGACCGAGGCGCCCACGCCGTGCAGGCCGCCGGAGGCGCCGTACGAGCCGCCGCCGAACTTGCCGCCGGCGTGCAGTTTGGTGAAGACGACCTCGACGCCGGTGAGGCCCGTGCGCGGCTCGACGTCGACCGGGATGCCGCGAGCGCGGTCGCGCACCTCGACGCTGCCGTCGGCGTGTAGCACGATGTCGATGCGCTCGCCGAAGCCGGCCAGGGCCTCGTCGACCGCGTTGTCGATGATCTCCCACACGCAGTGCATGAGCCCGCGCGAGTCGGTCGAGCCGATGTACATGCCGGGGCGCTTGCGGACGGCCTCGAGCCCCTCGAGCACCTGGAGGTGGTGGGCGGAGTACTCGGCGGTCACAGTCCCCCAGCGTATCCGCGGGCGCCGACACGACCGTCAGGACACACGTGCGAGCGCCCGGTCGGCGTCGGCCGCGGGGTCGCCGCGGGCGCGCCTGTACGCGCACAGCGAAATGCGCGGACATCGCGGCATCTATCCAGGGCCGCCGTGGTTACATGTCATGCACGCGCACCCGTACCCGAGGAGCACACGATGAGCATGTCGACCACCACCGAGCCGGCCGCACGCGTCTACCGTCTTTCGGCGGCGGATCGGTGCGACTCGTGCGGTGCGCAGGCCTACATCGCCGCCGAGGTCAACGGCAGCGAGCTCCTGTTCTGCGCGCACCACGGCCGCAAGTACGAGGAGAAGCTGCGCGCGGTCGCGACCACGTGGCACGACGAGACGTCGCGGCTGACCGAGGCCCTGCTCGCGAACGACTGAGGCCGGCCCGGGCTCAGAAGCCGAACGCCGCCTTGTAGACCGGCAGCAGGCCGGTGCGCACCCCCGACGCCGAGGGCTTCGGCTGGAAGACGCTCGAGTTGTGGTTGCCCTCGATGACGGCGGGGCCGTCGGGCGTCATCGCGATGTCCCAGCCGACGTAGCGGATCTCGGGGATACGGCGCACGACGTCCTCGAGGAGGGCCAGCGCCTCCTCGTACCGCGGCACCTGGAAGCCCTGGATCGGCGTGCCGGTCTTCGGATGCGTCGCGTACACGTTGCTGTTCTTGTCGACGCCCGGGTAGAGCACGACCCCGCGCTCGTCGAGCAGCGTGAACATGCCGCCGGAGGCGAAGTTGTCGATCGCCGCGCCGTTGCCGATGCGCAGCACGGCCGCGACCAGGTGCATGCGGTCGGCGTCCGGGTCGTAGAACGTGATCATCCGCAGCGTGTTGACGCTGTCGGGGTAGAGCGCCGCCATCGCCTCGTGCTGCTCGAGCGCCTGCTCGACGAGCGTCTGGTCGGCCGCGATCAGGCGCGCGCGGAACGCCGCGGCATCCGTCACGTCGTCGGTCGTGTACACCGAGATGCCCGCGCCGCCCTCGCCGGCGGCGGGCTTGGCGACCACGCGGCCGTGCCGCGCGACGAAGTCGGCCACCTCGGCGTCGGTCGCGGTGCGCGCGTCGATCCACTCGCGGCGGATGACGTCGGCGAACTCGCCGTAGAACGTGATCTTGTCCTCGAACCGATGGTACGAGGCGGGGTCGTTGTAGAGCTTGGTGAGCCGATGCGACTTCGGGTGCGTCATCCAGGTCTTGCGCTCGCGCGCCTTCAGCAGCCGGATGTCCCACACCGCGTAGTCGCGGAAGCCCATGTCGTAGCGCACCGAGCACCACAGCATGTCGGCGATGATCACCGGCAGCGGCGCCTTCGAGACCCGCTGCACCTGCTTGGCGAACTCGACGAGGTTGCCGGGCCGGATGTTGCGGGCCCGGTGGAGCAGGTACTTCAGGCGCACGCTGCGCTCGCTCATGGAGACGAACCTCTCTGGGTCATGGCCGCGGGTCGGAGCCGCGACGCGACGGGTCAGAACCGCATCGCGGCGCGGTAGCGCGGCAGCAGGCCGCGGCGGATGCCGGACACCGACGGCTTGGACTGGAACACGCCCGAGTTGTGGTTGCCCTCGATGACGATCGGCCGCTCGGGCGTGATGGCGACGTCCCAGCCGATGTACGGGAGCTCGGGCACGCGCCGCGCGAGGCGGTCGACGAGCTGGAGGACCTCGTCGTAGAGCGGCACCTGGTAGCCGGTGATCTCCACGCCGGTGATGGGGTGCGTCGCGTGCGGGTGGCCCTCCTCGTCGGCGGCGGGGTGCAGGGCGCGGCCCTGCTCGTCGAGCATCGTGTACATGCCGCCGTTGCTGAAGTTGTCGATCACGCCGCCGTTGCCGACCTTGAGCACCGCCGCGAGCACGTGGACCTCGCCGTCGGGGTCGAGGTAGCTGACCATGCGGAGCGAGTTGACGCTCCCCGGATACAGCCGGGCGAGCTCGGGATGCTGGACGATGACCTCTTCGACGAGGGTCTCGCCCGACGCGACGAGCTCGTCGCGGAGCGCCGCGACGTCGGCGATGTCGGCGGTGTCGCGCATCGTGATGCCGTTGCCGCCGACGCCGCCGGGGTTCTTCGTGATGACGCGGTCGAAGCGGCGGACGAACTCCTCGAGCGCCGCGGCATCCGTCGTCGACACGTCGAGCCACGCGCGGCCGAGCTCGTCGTCGAACCGCGGGTTGAACTGCAGCTTGTCGTCGAAGACGCCGCGCAGGGAGTCGTCGTTGAGGCGCCGGGAGAGGTGGAACGACCGCGGATCGGTCATGTAGGTCTTGCGCTCGCGCGCCTTGAGGATGCGGAAGTCCCACTCCGAGTAGTTCTCGAACGTCGTCTCGTAGCGCACCGCGCACCAGATCATGTCGAGCATGACCCACCAGCGCGGGGCGCGGGAGAGCTTCGCCGACTGCGTCGCGAACTGTCGCACGCGGTCGCGGTCGAACGAGACGATGCGGCGCACGAAGAAGCGGGCGCGGCGGAAGAGCCGGTTCGCGCCGGCGAGCACGCGCCTCACGCGACCTGCCGGACGATGCCGAGCGGCGTGGACTGGCGCTCCTGGCCGAGCGGGTTGTCGCCGAGGATCTGCACGAGTCGCCGCTCCCCCGCCTTGTCGAGCGTGGAGCCGAGGATGTTGCCGCCGATGTCGTTGATGTCGACGACCGCGACGTCCTGGCCGCCGCCGAAGAGGGCCTGCAGGCGACGGGCGACGCCGGCCGGGTCGGTCGGCCCGAGCACGACGGACTGGTCGTACGGCGGGATGGTGCCGTTGGTGGGGCCGTCGATCGCGCGGGCCTTGTCGCCGGCGATGCGGTAGAAGTCGCCGCGGCGCCCGAACAGCTTCGTGACCGCGCTCACCGCGGCCGCGAACAGGATGCGGGGCGTGCCGCACTCGCGCAGCGCCATCTCCATCGTCTCGGGCATGCCGAGGCCGATGCCGTACGGCGTCTTGACGACGTAGCGCGACAGGAGGCGGGCCAGCCGCCGCGGCGTGATGTCGGCGAGCGCGTACGAGCGGCCCTGCGTGATCGCGACGATCTTCTCGGTCACGAACAGCAGGTCGCCGGGCTCGAGGAGGTCGCGCGCGTAGTCGGAGACGACGGCGTCCAGGTCGTCTCCGGGCATGACGACGTGCGTGCGGATCGGGATCCGCGCGTACCGCACGCCCTCGACGACGACCTCGAGAGCCTTGCCGTCGTTGGCCTGTCCGGTCATTCGAGGTAGTCCCGGAGCGACTGCGAGCGCGACGGATGCCGGAGCTTGGCCATCGTCTTCGACTCGATCTGGCGGATCCGCTCGCGCGTGACGCCGAACGTGTCGCCGATCTGGTCGAGCGTCTTGGGCTGGCCGTCGCCGAGTCCGAAGCGCATGCGGATGACGCCCGCCTCGCGCTCGGAGAGCGAGTCGAGGAGCGACTCGAGCTGGCGCTGCAGCATCGTGAAGCCCACCGCGTCGGCGGGGACGACCGCCTCGGTGTCCTCGATGAGGTCGCCGAACTCGCTGTCGCCGTCCTCGCCGAGGGGCGTGTGCAGCGAGATCGGCTCGCGGCCGTACTTCTGCACCTCGACGACCTTCTCGGGCGTCATGTCGAGCTCGCGGCTGAGCTCCTCGGGCGTGGGCTCGCGGCCGAGGTCCTGCAGCATCTGGCGCTGGACGCGCGCGAGCTTGTTGATGACCTCGACCATGTGCACCGGGATGCGGATCGTGCGGGCCTGGTCGGCCATCGCGCGCGTGATCGCCTGACGGATCCACCACGTCGCGTAGGTCGAGAACTTGAAGCCCTTGGTGTAGTCGAACTTCTCGACGGCGCGGATGAGGCCGAGGTTGCCCTCCTGGATGAGGTCGAGGAACTGCATGCCGCGACCGGTGTAGCGCTTGGCGAGCGAGACGACGAGGCGCAGGTTGGCGCCGAGCAGGTGGCTCTTGGCGCGCTGGCCGTCGCGGGCGACCCACTGGAGGTCGAGGCCCAGCTGACTGGACTTCTCGGCCGCCGACATGTGCGACAGCTTCTCCTCGGCGAACAGGCCCGCCTCGATGCGCATCGCGAGCTCGACCTCTTCGGCCGCGTTCAGGAGCGGCACCTTGCCGATCTGCTTCAGGTAGTCCTTGACCGGGTCGGCGGTGGCGCCGGTGATCTGCGTCGAGTAGACGGGGATGTCGTCCTCGTCGCTCGACGAGATGACGATCGCGCCGCTCGGCAGCGGCTCGGTGAACGCCGGCTTGGCGGGCTTCTCCTCGTCCTCGTCGTCCTCCTCCGCGGCATCCGTCTTCGCGTCGCCCTTGTCGGCGGGCGCGGCGTCGCCGTCGGCCTCGGCCAGCTCGGTCTCGTCGACCTCGACGTCCTCCGCGTCGACCTCCTCGAGGTCCTCGTCCGACTCGGCGGTCGCCTTCTTGGCCTTGGCCGGCGATGCCTTCGTCGCGGCCTTGGCCGTCGTGGTCTTCGTCGCGCGCGCCTTCGAGGCGGTGGCCTTGGCGGTGGATGCCTTGGCGGTCGGGGCCTTCGCGGCGGACGACGTCGTCTCGCCCTCGGCCGCCTCGGTCGCGCGGCTACGGGTGGTCTTCGTGCCTGACGTCACGTTTTGCCTTTCACCGACGGATCCCGTCGGGTTTTCGGACACTAGTAAGCCCCTTGTCAAGTCCCCAGGCGCTCATGCGCATCGGGAGGGGGTTGACAACGGGTCAGGATGGTCCATTGTCGCATACTCCTCACCGGACGAATGCGCAATAGCCTCTTGTTCACAACCGCCGCGCGGGTGCCGGTATTCCGTGCGGCCTACTCCGGGAACGGGCGCGGGCGCTTGTCGTCCTCGCCGGGCGGACGGGTCGCCAGGAAGCGCTCCAGCTCGGCGGCGATCTCGTCGGCGCTGGGCAGATCGCCGGTGTGGATGATCGGCTGTCCGAGGGTCGAGCCCGCCATGTAGGCGTCGTAGCGCTCCTCGAGGGTGTGCAGCATGGTGGTGAGCTCGTCGCTGCCCGAGACTTGCTCGGTGACCTTGTCGAGGTACTCGCGGTTCTGGTCGCGCAGCGTGTCGCTGTCGAAGACGAGCCCGGTCGCCACCGACAGGCTGTCGAGCGCGGCGATCGCGGCGGCCGGATAGTCGGTGTCGCCGAGGTAGTGCGGCACGAGCAGCACGAAGCCCGAGACGCGGGCGTTGGCCTGCGCGAACCGGTGCTCGAGCAGATGACCGGCCGTCGCCGGCACCTGCGTGTGCGGCTGCCACACCGAGTGGGCCTGCGTGAGGTCGGCGCGCGTGCCGCTGACCGTGGTGCCCAGCGGGCGCGTGTGCGGCACGGGCATGGGGATCGCGTGCACCCACGTGACCGACGAGACCTGCAGTCCCTCGGCGAGGCCCACGACGGTCTCGGCGAACGTCTCCCACGCGAAGTCCGGCTCGTAGCCGGCGAGCAGGACGAACGGGCTCCCCAGCGAGTCGTGCGCGAGCGAGAGCTCCAGCCGCGGCGGACGGTAGTCGGTGAGGTGGTCTGCCTCGAACGAGATGATCGGGCGCCGGGCGCGGTAGTCCAGCAGCACGTCGTTGACGAACGAGACCACGGGCGAGGGCTTCAGCTCGTCGCGGAAGAAGTCGATGACCTGCGAGACGGCGCCGCCGGCATCCGTGAACCCGGTGAGCGCGATGACCAGCGGCAGTCCCGCGGGCACCGGCGGCGCGGACGCGACACGCTCGTAGAGAGGACCGGAGACAGGCACGTCTCAACTCTACGAGCCCCGGTTCGCCGGAGGCTGCGGCCGTGTCCCGCTGACAGCGAACACCGTCGGCCTCGCGCGGGATGGCCCCGCGACTCGGCTCGGACGGTCCGCCGCCCGTGTCGACTCTCGCTCATAGGATGAGACCCATGGCGTTCCCGGAGCTCTCGCACAGCACACGTCCCCTCGCCGAGTCCGATGCCGATGCGCTCGTGCTGCCCCTGCCGCCGCTGACCGACGGGGCGCCGGACGACTGGCCGGGCCTCGCCGACGCGCTCGCCGCGATCGGCTTCACCGGTGAGCCGGGCGCGCCGGTGCGGGTCTTCGCGCCGGCCTCGACGACCACGCCGCTCGTCGTCGTGGGGACGGGAGCCGATCCGGATGCCGCGGCCGTCCGCGACGCGGTCGGAACGGCGATCCGCGCCACCACGGGCTTCGAGACCGTCGCGGTGGCCGCGCCGGCCGGGTCGTGGCGCGCCGCCGCGGAGGGCGCCGTCCTCGGCGGGTACCGCTTCGACGGCTACAAGACCACCGCGTCGCCGCGCCGTGCCGCGCACGTCGTCGTGCACACGGCCGACGAGGACGTCGACCTCGACGCCGTGCGCGCGGTCGGCGACGCCGTCGCGCTCGTCAAAGACCTCGTGAACACGCCCGCCGAGTGGCTCGGGCCCGAGGACTTCGCCCTCCGTGCCGCCGAGTCCGTCGCCGGGCTCCCGGTGACCGTCGAGGTGCTCGACGAGCACGCGCTCGCCGAGCAGGGCTTCGGCGGCATCCTCGGCGTCGGCAAGGGCTCCGACCGGCCGCCGCGCTTCGTGCGCCTCGACTACGCGCCCGAGGGCGCCGAGCGGCACGTCGCCGTCGTCGGCAAGGGCATCACGTTCGACACCGGCGGCCTCTCGCTCAAGCCCGCCGCGAGCATGGTCGGCATGAAGTACGACATGTGCGGCGCGGCGACCGCGCTCGCCGTCGTCCGGGCCGCTGCCGCGCTCGCGCTGCCCGTACGCGTGTCGGGCTGGCTGTGCGTGGCCGACAACATGCCGTCGGGCCGGGCGACGCGCCCGGGCGACGTGCTGCGCATGCTCGACGGCACCACGGTCGAGGTGCTCAACACCGACGCCGAGGGGCGCCTCGTGCTCGCCGACGGCCTGGTCGCGGCCAGCCGCGCGCATCCCGACGTCATCGTCGACGTCGCCACGCTCACCGGCGCCATCACGGTCGCCCTCGGCACCCGTCACGCGGGCGTCATGGGCGACGACGACGCCGTCGCCGACTTCCTCGCCGCCGCCGCGCGCGCCGGCGAGCAGGCGTGGCCCCTGCCGCTGCCGGCGCACATGGAGGACGAGCTCGACTCCCCCATCGCCGACCTGCAGAACGCCAAGATGGGCGACCCGGCCGGCGGGTCGCTGTTCGCGGGGCTGTTCCTGCGCCGCTTCGTCGGCCGCGTGTCGGACGAGCCCGGCGCGGACCGCATCCCCTGGGTGCACCTCGACATCGCCGGCGTCGGGATGAACAAGTCCGGCCCGTACGGGGCCACCGACAAGGGTCCGACCGCGGCGACCGTGCGGTCGCTGATCGAGTTCGTGAGCGGAGCACAGCGATGACCGAGCACTCCTTCGACCTCGTCGTCCTCGGCGGCGGCAGCGGCGGCTACGCCGCGGCCCTGCGCGCGGCCGAGCTCGGCCGCACCGTCGCGCTGATCGAGCAGGACAAGCTCGGCGGCACGTGCCTGCACCGCGGCTGCATCCCCACGAAGGCCCTCCTGCACGCCGCGGAGGTCGCCGACCACGTGCGCAGCGCGCTCGACGTGGGCGTCGGCGCGGAGCTGACCGGCATCGACGGCATCCGTCTGCGCGGCTATCGAGAGGGCATCGTCGCGAAGAAGTTCGCGGGACTGCAGGGGCTCGTGAAGGCCCGCGGCATCACGGTCGTCCCGGGGCACGGCCGGCTGACCCCCGACCGCGCGGTCGCCGTCGGCGACGACCTCTACCGCGGCGCCGACGTGCTGCTGGCGACCGGCTCGTACAGCCGCACGATCCCCGGCCTCGAGCTCGGCGGCCGCATCATCGCGAGCGAGCAGGCGCTCGCCCTCGACGAGGTGCCGGGTCGCGTCGTGATCCTCGGCGGCGGCGTCATCGGCGTCGAGTTCGCGAGCGCGTGGCGCTCGCTCGGTGCCGAGGTCACGATCGTCGAGGCCCTCGACCACCTGGTGCCGAACGAGGACGTCACCCTCAGCAAGCAGCTGGAGCGCGCCTTCCGCAAGCGCGGCATCGCCGCCCGTCTCGGCGTGCGCTTCGCCGGGGCGGCGCAGACGGATGCCGGTGTGACGGTGTCGCTCGAGGACGGGACGGCCCTCGAGGCCGACTACCTGCTCGTGGCGATCGGCCGCGGTCCCGCGACCGCCGACCTCGGGCTCGAGGAGGCGGGCGTCGCGCTCGAACGCGGGTTCGTGCGGGTCGATGACCGGCTGCGCACGACCGCCGAGCACGTGTGGGCGGCCGGCGACATCGTGCCAGGACTGCAGTTGGCCCACCGCGGGTTCCAGCAGGGCATCTTCGTGGCCGAGGAGATCGCGGGGCTGCGGCCCGTGACGGTGCCCGACTCGGCCGTGCCGCGCGTCACGTACTGCAGCCCGGAAGTGGCTTCCGTCGGCCTCACCCAGGCGCAGGCGCAGGCGCAGTACGGCGACGCGGCCCTCGTCGCCGTCGAGTACAACCTCGCCGGCAACGCGAAGAGCGAGATCCTCGGGACGTCCGGCGTCGTCAAGGTGGTCCGTCGTGTGGACGGCCCGGTCGTGGGTGTGCACCTCGTGGGCGACCGCGTCGGAGAGCTCATCACCGAGGGCCAGCTCGTCGTGGGCTGGGAGGCCCACCCGGAGGACGTCGCGGGATTCCTGCACGCGCACCCGACCCAGAGCGAGGCCCTCGGCGAGGCGTTCCTCGCCCTCGCCGGCAAGCCCCTGCACAGCCTCTGACACGGGGCCGTGCGTCATCACTAAGCTAGTCACGACATCGGCATTTTGAAGGAGAGAAGCCCATGAGCACATCCGTGGTCCTTCCCGCGCTCGGCGAGAGCGTCACCGAAGGAACGGTGACCCGCTGGCTCAAGCAGGTGGGAGACACCGTCGAAGCCGATGAAGGCCTCGTGGAGATCTCGACCGACAAGGTCGACACCGAGATCCCGTCGCCCGTGGGCGGTGTGCTCGAGGAGATCCTCGCCCAGGAGGACGAGACCATCGAGGTCGGTGCCGTCCTCGCGAAGATCGGCGACGGCTCGGCGCTCGCCGCGGCTCCGGCCGCTGCGCCCGCTCCTGCTGCCGCGCCCGCTCCTGCTGCCGCTGCTCCTGCACCCGCTGCGGCCCCGGCCCCGGCCGAGGCTCCCGCTCCCGCCGCCGCGCCGGCCGGCGACGCCAAGGACGTCGTGCTGCCCGAGCTCGGCGAGAGCGTCACCGAGGGCACCGTCACCCGCTGGCTGAAGCAGGTCGGCGACGAGGTCGAGGTCGACGAGCCGCTCCTGGAGATCTCGACCGACAAGGTCGACACCGAGATCCCGTCGCCGTTCGCCGGCACGCTCGTGGAGATCCTCGTCGGCGAGGACGAGACCGTCGCCGTCGGCGCCGCCGTCGGCCGCATCGGCTCCGGCGCTCCGGCACCTGCCCCGGCTCCTGCTGCTCCGGCCCCCGCCGCCGCCCCCGCGCCGGCACCTGCTCCGGCGGCACCTGCCCCCGCTCCCGCGGCGCCG
>NZ_JBDIAB010000019.1:0-24541 GCF_039812165.1 Microbacterium sp. | reverse complement strand
CGTTCACGTGCGAGTGGATGCCGGCGCTCGACGCCCCGGACCGCCTCAAGCCCCGCCGCCACGAGCCCCGCACCTGACCCCGCGCCGGTCGACCGGCGACCCGCCTTGGTCTGCCGCCGCGACCGCTCTGCCGCGCGGCCGCTCCGCCGAGTCACTGCCCTCCGTCCGGCTCACTGCGCTGCAGCGCAGTGACTCGGCAGCAGGGCAGTGACTCGGGGCCTACGGTGCGGCGGGGGCGCGCGGTGCGGGGCCTACGGTCCCGCGGGCCTGCGGTGCGGCGGGGGCGCGCGGTGCGGCGGGGGCCTGCGGTGCGGCGGGGGCCTGCGGTGCCGCGGGGTCAGCGGAGGTTCGCGGCGAGGAAGGCCTCGACCTCGGCGAAGACCTCGTCGCGGTGCGGGGCGAACATGTGGTCGGCGCCCTCGATCTCGATCAGTCGCACGTCCTTGCCCGCGGCGGTCCACGCCGCGGCGAGCTCGCGCGACCACTCCGGCGGCACGACCTCGTCGGCGGTGCCGTGCACGATCAGCAGCGGCGACGCGGCGCGGTCGACGAACGTGAGGGACGACACGGCATCCCAGTACTCGGGGTTCTCGTCGTACGTCCCGTGCACGAGCACGAGCCAGTCGAAGTACGGCGTGCCCTCCAGGAAGTGCTCGGCGATCACCCAGGGCGACGAGTTCGACGGTGCGAGCGCGACCGTCGCCCTGGCGACCTCGGGCGCGACGACCGCCACGCCGAGGGCGATCGCGCCGCCCAGCGAGTGGCCGACGACGGCGATCCGGTCGGGGTCGACGCCCGGATCGGTCGCGAGGGCGCGCGCCGCGTTCACCGCGTCGAGCGTCGAGCCCACCTGGAGGTCGTTCGCGAACGAGGGGTCGTCGTCCGAGTCGCCGTGGTTGCGCAGGTCGGGCGTGAAGACGACGTAGCCCATGTCCTGCAGCAGCCGCTGCTCGCGGGAGTAGTCGACCAGGCCGGAGTACGACGCGGCGTCGACCGCGCCGTGCACGAACACCACGCCGGGCGCGCGCTCATCGGTCGCGGGCTCGTCGTCCCCGCGGTCCTCGACCGCGGGTCTGCGGATGACGCCGTGGATGGTCAGCCCGCCGCTGGAGTACGACACGACCTCGGCGCCGTCCTGGTCGGGCGGCGAGAGCTGCTCGAGCGTCGGCGACTCGGGCGGGGCGTCGATGAGCGTCTGCAGGGTCGTGACCGAGACGGATGCCGTCGGCTCCGGCACGGGCGTGACGACGGCCGGGTTGGTCCGTGGCTCCGCCGGCGCACAGCCGGCCAGCAGCAGCATCGCCGCGGTCGCCGCCGCGACGGCGCGCCCGAGCGTCCTCATCCGCAGATCCCCCACCCGGTCGAGCGTACCCGCGCCGCGCGCCGTGCAGACCGGCGGCGACGCGGCACATCGTCGGTCTGTGCGGTCCGACGCGCAAAATCGATGCACTCGCACACCCTCGGTTGTGGGAGGATGGCTCCGCCTGAGCCGATGGAGGAAAGTCATGATGGGGCGAAAGAGTTCCGCACGAAAGAGCGCCGAAGACGGGATCATCGTGGCGGCTCCGCCGACGGCATCCATCGCCATCGTCGGCGACGACGATCCCAAGGCGAAGCTGTCGCGACGCGCGAAGCGGCGCACGGCCAACGCCCGCACGGCGAAGCAGGAGGGCGCCGAGCACGCCCTCCGCAACATGTCGGAGATCCGTCACTTCTTCCGCACCAACGACCGCCCGGTGTTCTTCGTCGGCGCGACGGCCTTCAACCTCCTGGGCCTCGACCGCTGGGTGCGCGGCTTCTCGTACATCAGCTACTACGACTCGTGGGACGGCGCCCACCCGCGCGTGTTCAGCCCCCTCGACAAGCCGTACATCGAGTTCGAGAGCGGCGAGGAGATCAACAACTGGCTGCTGCGCAACGCCGAGGTGCGCGCGCACATCGCCCGTCGCACGCCGTTCGGCGTCCGCCCGCAGGTCGTCATGGTCTTCTTCGACCGCGAGACCGAGGAGATCTGCGAGGAGCTCGGCTACGACCTCATCCTCCCCTCCGCCGAGCTGCGCGAGCGCCTCGACTCCAAGATCGTGACGACCGAGCTCGGCAACGAGGTGGGCGTCCCCAGCGTCCCGAACGTCCTCACGACCGTGAGCAGCTGGGCCGACGTCGTCTCGGCCGCGAAGAAGGCCAAGCTCGGCACCGACCTCGTGCTCCAGACCGCCTACGGCGACTCGGGCAAGACGACCTTCTTCATCACGAGCGAGGAGGAGTTCGCCAAGATCGCCGGCGAGGTCACCGGCGTGCCGCTGAAGATCATGAAGCGGATCAACAACCGCCCGATCGCGGTCGAGGCGGTCCTCACCCGCCACGGCACCGTCGTCGGCCCGTTCATGACCGAGATCACGGGTCACAAGGCGCTCACCCCCTACCGCGGCGGCTGGTCGGGCAACGAGATGTTCCCGGACGTGCTCGACGAGCCCACTCGCAAGAAGGCGGCAGCGCTGGTCGAGCGTCTCGGCAACCGCCTCGGCGGCGAGGGCTATCGCGGCTTCTTCGAGGTCGACGTGCTCGTCGACACCGACACCGGCGACGTCTACCTCGGTGAGCTCAACCCGCGCATCAGCGGCGCCTCCGCGACCACCAACGTGACCGCGGGCGCCTACGCCGACGTGCCGCTGTTCGTGTTCCACCTGCTCGAGTACGCCGAGGTCGAGTTCGAGCTCGACGTCGCCGAGGTCAACTCGCGGTGGGAGGAGCTCGCGTCCGAGGACGAGTGGAGCACCATGGTGATCAAGCACACCCAGCCCACCGTCGACCTCATCGACGCCGCTCCGGCGACCGGCCGGTACGTCGTCGACGCCAACGGCTCGCTCGTCTACTCGCACGCCGAGCTCGACTGGCACCTCATCAACAACAAGGACGAGGCGTTCTTCCTGCGCGTCTACGGCCCCGGCGACTACCGCTGGAAGGGCGCCGACCTCGGCATCCTGGTCACGAAGGGGCGTCTGCAGACGGCCCGCAACGGCCTGTCCATCCGCGCCATGCACTTCATCGACTCGATCCGCGGGATGTACGCGGTCACGCCGCTCGCTCAGCCCGCGCCGAAGCGGAAGAGCAGCGGTTCGAAGGGCGTGTGAGCGCCGTGACGGAAGAGCGCGACACGTATGTTCTCGAACGGTGAGTCCGCGGTGATCGGCGGAACGGCCAGCAGGCCGGCAGGACCCCCTTTCGACCAGTGGCAGTCTCCGGGCTACCTCGCGTGGTCGATGCAGAACATCGCGAGCTTCCTCCCGGTCCATCCGATCGGCCGGGGGGAGCGCGCGACCGCTTTCGGCTCGGCGCCCGAGGACCTCTCGCTGGTCCGCGTCGAGCACCCCTGGGGCGGGCCCACCGTGACGTTCGACGACGTCATGGCCGCCACCGCGACCGACGGCTGGATCGTCACGCGCGACGGCTACGTCGTCGGCGAGTCGTACTCCGAGCCGATGACGCAGACCACCGTGCACCTGCTGATGTCGGTGAGCAAGTCGCTGACGACCGCCACGACCGGCGCGCTCGCCGGTGCCGGCGTGCTCGACACGACCCGCCAGGTCGCCGACTACGTGCCCGCGCTCGCCTCTTCCGGCTATGCGGGCGCCACGGTGCGCGACCTCGTCGACATGCGCACCGGCGTGCGGTTCTCCGAGGACTACCTCGACAACGCCGCTGAGGTGCGCCTGCTCGAGGAGGCCATCGGCTGGGCGCCGCGCGTGCACGAGGGCGTGGCCGACACGCTGCTCGGCTTCCTCGCCTCGCTGGGTGCCGACGGCCCGCACGGCGGACGGTTCGACTACAAGTCGTGCGAGACCGATGCGCTCGGGTTCGTGATCGAGGGCGCGACCGGGCGGGCCGGCGCCGACGTCATGTCGGACTGGCTGTGGCAGCCGATGGGAGCCGAGCGCGACGCGAACGTGAGCGTCGACAGCGTCGGCGGTCCCATGTTCGACGGCGGGGTGTCGGCGACGCTGCGCGACCTCGCGCGGTTCGGCTCGCTGTTCCTGCGCGACGGCTACGCGCTCGACGGGATGCCGGTGCTCCCGACCTGGTGGGTCGACGACACCGTCGCCGGGGCGCACGACTCGCGCGACGCGTTCGCCGCGGCCGCGTCGCCCACGCTCATGCCCGGCGGCATGTACCGCAACGGCTTCTGGTTCCCGCGCGCGGGCTCGGACGTGTTCCTCGCCCTCGGCATCCACGGGCAGATGGTGTACATCAACCGGGCGGCGCGGGTCGTCGCCGCCAAGCTCTCCGCGTGGCCGACCCCGCAGGACGGCGAGAAGCTGCTCACCACGATCGCCGCCTTCGACGCGGTGGCGTGGTCGCTGCGCTGACTCTGGTCGCTCCGCGCGTTATCTGAGAGAATCCTGAGGGTCGGGATAGAGTCCGACTCGACGGCCCCTGCCGTCGACGCGGCGCCGCCGTCGGTGTGCGCCGTCCCCCGTCTCGAAGGAGAGTACGCACATGGCCAGCAGTCCTGCCGCGGCGATCGTGGAGGCCGTCGGAGGCCCGGGAAACATCGAGAGCCTCACCCACTGCGCGACCCGCCTGCGCTTCCAGCTGCGCGACGCGGGCGGTGTCGAGAAGTCGGCCGTCGAGGCGATCCCCGGCGTGCTGGGGGCCGTCCCCCAGGCCGGCGACCGCTTCCAGGTCGTGATCGGCGGCGCCGTGCAGTCCGTCTACAACGACATCATGGCTCTGCCGGCGATGGACGGCGGCGGCGGTGCCCCCGCCACCGGCACGTCCGACGCCGACATCAAGAAGGCCGCGCGAGAGGGCGGCGTGCGCGGCAAGGTCGCGTGGGTCGACACCCTGTTCGAGTTCCTGTCCGATTCGTTCCGCCCGATCCTGGGAGCCCTGCTCGGGGCATCCCTGTTCATCACGTTCATGGCGCTCATGGCGACCCTCGGCGTGATCCCGGCGTGGAACGCGCCGGGCGTCGTGCTGCCGCCGTCGTGGCAGTTCGTGAACCTGATGTGGCAGTGCGTGTTCGTCTTCCTGCCGCTCATGGTCGCCTACAACGCCTCGCAGAAGGTCGGCGCCGACCCGTGGGTCGGCTTCGCGGTCATGGCCGTCGTGATGCTCCCCGGCTTCACGGCCCTGGCCCAGCAGGACGGCGCGCAGAACATCGTCTTCCTCGGCTCCGAGGTCACGACGATCCCGATCTTCGGCGTCCCGCTGACGATCTTCAACTACAGCTCGCAGGTGTTCCCGCCGCTTCTGATGGCGGCCGTCCTCGGCCCGCTCACGAAGCTCCTCAAGCGCGTGATCCCCGAGAACATCCACCTCATCTTCGTGCCGTTCCTCGCGATGCTGATCATGATCCCGCTCACGGCGTTCCTGCTCGGCCCGATCGGCGTGTACGTCGGCGCGGGCCTCGCGAACATCCTCAGCGCGATCAACGCCTTCTCGCCGTTCATCTTCGCGATCATCATCCCGCTCGTGTACCCGTTCATGGTGCCGCTGGGCCTGCACTGGCCGATCAACGCGATCATGCTCCTGAACATCCAGACCCTCGGGTACGACTTCATCCAGGGCCCCATGGGCGCGTGGAACTTCGCGTGCTTCGGCGCCACCGCCGGCGTGCTGATCATCGCGTGGCGGCAGCGCGACAAGGCGATGAAGCAGACCGCGACGGGCGCGCTCGCGGCGGGCCTGCTGGGCGGCATCTCGGAGCCGTCGCTCTACGGCATCCATCTGCGGTTCAAGCGCATCTACCCGCGCATGCTCGTCGGATGCCTCGTGGGCGGCCTCATCATCGGCTTCGGCAGCATGCTGCTCGGCCTCGAGCACGGCGTCACGACGCAGGCGTTCGTGTTCACGTCGCTGCTGACGATCCCCGCGTTCGAGCCGATCGGTCTGTACGCGGTCGCGGTGCTCGCCGCGTTCGCGACGTCGATGATCCTCATCCTCCTGACCGGCTACCAGACGGCCGAGCAGAAGGCGGAGCTGTTCGCCCGCCAGGCCGCCGAGGCCGGGGCCGAGGCCGCGCCCGCTCCCGGCACCGTCGCGGCGCCCGCCGCGGCGCCCGTGGTGGACGAGGCCGGCGCCGCCGGTGCGGCGGCTGCCATGGCCACCGCCGTGGCGGTGGCCGAGCGGACCGTGGTCGACGTGTACTCGCCACTCGCCGGCACCGCCGTGCCCCTCTCGGACGTGCCTGACCCGGTGTTCGGCACCGGCGTGATGGGTCCGGGCGTGGCGATCCAGCCCTCGGGCGACACGGTGTACTCGCCCGGCGCGGGCACGATCGCCGCGGCGCAGCCGACGGGTCACGCGTTCGGCATCGTGCTCGACGGCGGTGTGGAGCTGCTCATCCACGTCGGCATCGACACCGTCAACCTCAACGGCGACGGGTTCGACGTCAAGGTCAAGGCCGGCGACCGCGTGGAGACGGGCACCCCGCTCGTGACCTTCGACCGCGGCATCATCGAGGCCGCCGGCTACCCGCTCATCACACCCGTGATCGTCCTCAACGCCGACCAGTTCGGCCCGGTCGACCCGGTGTCGCTCGGCGAGGTCGCCGTCGGCGCCCCGCTCCTGGCGGTGCAGCCCAAGGAGTAGGCGCGCAGCCCTCCCGGTAGGGTCACCGGCCCCGGGAGGTCACCGCCCTCCCGATCGGGTCACCGCCCTCCCGGTCGGGTCACCGCCCTCCCGGTCGGGTCACTGCCTTCCTGCCGAGTCACTGCGTTCCTGCACAGTGACTCGACGGTAGGGCAGTGACCCGGCGGCGTTCATGCGGGCTCCTCGGCGGCGTTCATGCGGGCGGCCCGGCGGCGTTCATGCGGGCTGCCCGGGCGACGTCGTGCGGAGCTGCCCGAGCGGGGCCGCGCGGGCTGCCCCGGAGGGCGGCGCCGCGGCCCGGGCGCCGGTCAGCGGAGGGCGTCCTGCAGAGCGGTCAGGACGGCGGCGGCGGGAGCGACCCCGGTCTCGAGCGAGATGTCGCTGTTGACCACGACGATGATCGTCGTGTCGAGGTCGTAGCTGTGGTAGATCGCCGTGTTGTAGCCCGGCAGCTCGCCCGTGTGGCCCCACCAGCCGTTGCGGTTGCCGATCCCGATGCCGTAGCCGGAGGTGGGCGTGTTGGGCGGCGGCGACGTCAGGATCGAGTCGCGGCGCAGCTCCTGCGTCTTCTCGTCGAGGATGCCCTCGCCGGTGAACAGCGCGTGCGCCCACAGCTCGAGGTCGTCGAGGGTCGAGATCGCCTGGCCCGCCGACGACGTGAACGAGGGGTCGAAGTGCGTGGCATCCAGCGGCTCGCCGTCGGGGGAGCCCTGCATCGTCTCGCCGGACAGATACGGCTTCGGGAGCTCGTTCGTGGTGGGGTACGACGAGTCGTCCATGCCGAGCGGCTCGAACAGGCGCTCCTCGAAGACGTCGGCGAGCGGCTCGCCGGTCACCTGCTCGATGATCGCGCCGAGGGCGACGTAGTTCGAGTTCGAGTACTCCCAGCCCGCGCCCGGCTCGAACGACGGCCACAGCGTGCGCACGGCGTCGAGCAGCTCCGCGATCGTCCACGAGCGCTGCGGGTCGGCGAGGTACTCGTCGACGAGCTCGTCGTCGAGCGTGTACGACGGGATGCCGCTGGTCATGTCGGCGGCCTGACGCAGGGTGGCCTCGCCGCCGGGCAGATCCGGGATGTATTTCGACACCGGGTCGTCGAGGTCGACCTCGCCCTCCTGCACGAGCTGGAGGAGGAGGGTCGCGGTCATCGTCTTCGTGATGCTGCCGATGCGCGTGTGGTCGCTCGCGGCCGGCAGGACGTCACCGCCCGGGGCCGAGGCGCCGGACGCGCCGTCCCACGTGCCGTCGGCCGTGATGACGCGCGCGACCACGCCCGGGAACTCGGCCTCCTCGCGCGTGTCGTCGAGCGCCGCCTGCAGCGCCGCGTCGTCGAACTCCGCGGTCGGCGTCGGCGTCGGCGTGGGGGTCGGCTCGGCGGCGGGCGCCGTGCATGCCGTCAGCAGGCACAGCGCCGCGCCGACCGCGCCGACGCGCGCGAGGCGCCGCATCAACGGTTCCGGTGCGCGTGGTAGTAGGCCAGGAGTGCGCGGGTCGAGGCGTCCTGGGCCTGCAGCGCGTCGTTGTCGCCCTCGATGGCCGGCGCGATCTGCAGTGCGAGCTGCTTGCCGAGCTCGACGCCCCACTGGTCGAACGAGTTGATGCCCCACACGATGCCCTGCGTGAACGTGATGTGCTCGTACAGCGCGATGAGCTCGCCCAGCACGCGCGGCGTGAGGGCCTCGGCGAAGATCGAGGTCGTCGGGCGGTTGCCGGCGAACGTGCGGGCCGCCACGAGCGCACCCGTGGTGCCCTCGGCCTCGACCTCTTCGGCGGTCTTGCCGAACGCGAGCGCCTTGGTCTGCGCGAGGAAGTTGGCCAGGAACAGCCCGTGCACGTCGCGCCCGTCGTCCTGCAGCGGGTAGGCGGGGTTCACGAACGCGATGAAGTCCGCCGGGATGAGGCGCGTGCCCTGGTGGATGAGCTGGTAGAACGCGTGCTGGCCGTTCGTGCCGGGCTCGCCCCAGAACACCTCCCCGGTGTCGGTCGTGACCGGCGTGCCGTCCCAGCGCACCGACTTGCCGTTGGACTCCATCGTGAGCTGCTGCAGGTAGGCGGCGAAGCGGTGCAGCTGCTGCGCGTACGGGAGGACGGCGTGCGACTGCGCGCCCAGGAAGTTGACGTACCAGACGTTCAGGAGGCCCATGAGCACCGGGACGTTGCGGTCGAGGGGGGTGGACGCCACGTGCTCGTCGACCGCGTGGAAGCCGGCGAGGAGCTCGCGGAAGGCCTCGGGGCCGAGCGCGATCGCGAGTGACAGGCCGATGGCCGAGTCGACCGAGTAGCGGCCGCCCACCCAGTCCCAGAACCCGAAGGCGTTCGCGGGGTCGATGCCGAAGGCGGCGACACGGTCGAGGGCGGTGGAGACGGCCACGAAGTGGTGGGCGACGGCATCCGTCCGCTGCGCCTCGCCGCCGTCGATCGCGCCCGCCTTCTCGAGGCCGGCCCACAGCCAGTCCCGCGCGAGGCGGGCGTTGGTGAGGGTCTCGAGCGTGGTGAAGGTCTTCGACGCGACGATGAAGAGAGTCGTCTCGGGATCGAGGCCCCTGGTCTTGTTCGCGAGGTCGAACGGATCGATGTTCGACACGAACCGCGCCTCTATACCCGCGTCGGCATACGGCAGGAGCGCCTCGTAGATCATGACCGGGCCGAGGTCGGAGCCGCCGATGCCGATGTTGACGACGGTCTCGACGCGCTTTCCGGTGACGCCGCGCCACTCGCCCGAGCGCACGCGCTCGGCGAAGGCCGACATGCTCTCGAGCACGGCCTGCACGTCGGCGTCGACGTCCTGGCCGTCCACGACGAGCGCGGGCGAGGCCCCGGGCGGGCGGCGCAGCGCCGTGTGCAGCACCGCGCGGTCCTCGGTCGTGTTGAGGTGCTCGCCGGCGAGCATGGCGGCGTAGCGCTCGGGGACGCGCGTCTGCTCGCCGAGGCTCACGAGCGAGGCCAGGATGCCGTCGGTCACGAGGTTCTTGGACAGATCCACGTGCAGATCGGCCAGCGGCAGGGTGAGGCGCTCGACGCGGCCCGGATCGCCCTGGAACCAGGCGCGCAGATCGGGGGCGAAGCCGTCGCGGTGCGCGGACAGCTCGGCCCAGGCGGACGTGGTCGTGGGGTCGACTGGGGCGGTCATGCCACCACGCTAGCGGGCCGCGGGCGCCGCCGTGCGAAGGGACGCCGGGGTATTGCGTGTCGGAGGCCGGAGGTAGCGTCGAGGGCATGAGCGAGACCGCCCTCGCGCCTCTCACGGCGACGCAGCACACCCGCATGCGACAGTTCTTCCAGGTGCTCGGCAACACGCTCGTCGCCAACGTCACGTCGAGCTATCTGTGGTGGGCGCTCACGTTCTGGGCGTACCTCGAGACCCGCTCGGTGCTGGCGACGTCGATCATCGGCGGCTCGTACATGCTGCTGGTCGCCGTCTTCGGCGTCGTGTTCGGCGCGATCGTCGACCACCTGAAGAAGAAGGCCGTGATGGTGCTCTCGAGCATCGTGACGCTGTCGGCGTATCTCGCCGCGGGCGCGCTGTACCTGGCGTTCCCCGAGTCGGCGCTCATCGACTGGGGCGGTCCGTGGTTCTGGCTGTTCGCCGGCGTGATCCTCGTCGGCGGGGTGGTCGAGAACCTGCGCAACATCGCCCTGTCCACGACCGTCACCCTGCTCGTCCCCGCCGAGCGGCGCGATCGGGCGAACGGGCTCGTCGGCACCGTGCAGGGCATCGCGTTCATCGTCACGAGCGTGTTCTCCGGCCTGTCGGTGGGCCTCCTCGGCATGGGCTGGACGGTGGCGATCGCGACCGCCCTGACCGCGGTCGCGCTGCTGCACCTGCTGTTCGTGCCGATCCCCGAGCGCGACGTCGTGCGCGCCGACGGCGAGCGCGCCTCGTTCTCGCTGCGCGGGGTCGTCCCCGCGATCCGCGCCGTGCCCGGCCTCATGGCGCTCATCTTCTTCACGACGTTCAACAACCTGGTCGGCGGCGTGTTCATGGCGCTCATGGACCCCTACGGACTGACGCTGTTCTCCGTCGAGGTCTGGGGCATCGTGCTGGCGGTCACCGGCAAGGGCTTCATCTTCGGCGGCATGCTCGTCGCCGCCCGCGGGCTCGGGAAGAACCCGGTCCGCACGCTCCTGCTCGCCAACGTCGTCGTGGCCGTGCTCGGCACGGTCTTCGCCCTCCGCGAGTGGTGGTGGCTGTACGCGGCCGGCCTCTTCCTGTTCATGCTCGTCATGCCGATGGCCGAGGCCGCCGAGCAGACCATCATCCAGCGCGTGGTCCCGTTCGCGACCCAGGGCCGGGTGTTCGGGTTCGCGGCATCCGTCGAGTCGGCCGCCACCCCGCTGTCGGCGTTCCTCATCGGGCCGATCGCCGAGTTCGTCCTCATCCCGTTCATGCGCACGGATGCCGGGCGCTCCGCCTTCGGCTGGCTCCTCGGCGACGGCGAGGCCCGCGGCATCGCGCTCGTCTTCGTGCTGGCGAGCCTCGTCATGCTGGTGCTCGTGCTCCTGGCGTTCGCGTCGCGGCCGTACCGGCGGCTCTCGCACGCGTACGCGGCGGCGCCCGTCGTCGACCCGAACGCCGACGAGCCGGCATCCGTCCCCGATGTCGAGCCGACGGCACCCGCGGCGAACGCCGAAGGCGGCCCCACCCAGGTGGGACCGCCTCCGATGTCGTGAACGGGGGAGGGTTACTCCTTGCCCTTCTCCACGTAGCTGAGGTCGTTGACCGCCTCGAGCGTGTACTCGCCGTCCTTGTACTTCAGGATCTGGACCGACGCGTTCTTCAGGCCGCCCTCGGGGACCTTGAAGTCCGGGATGAGGGTGTCCAGGAGAGCGGAGATGCTCAGGCCGTGCGAGACGACGAGCACGTTGCCGTTGCCCTTCTTGGCCTCCTTGGCGACGATGTCGTCGAGACCCTCGGTCAGGCGCGCGGTGATCGTCGCGTAGTCCTCGGCCGGCCAGTTCTTCGCCGCCTCGGGGTTGGCCGCGTCGAGCTTGGCGACCGAGTTCGCGAAGCCCTCCGGCTGGATGTTGGCGAGGAACTCGTCGAGCGTGATGCCCTGGTCGTCGGCGATGGCCTGCCACATGTTGTGGTTGAGGTCGCCCTCCCAGGTGCCGAAGTTGAACTCGCGCAGGCGCCAGTCGTTCTCGAGCGTGACGTCCTTGCTGGCCTTGTTCTCGTCGAGGATGATCGACGCGGTCTGGATCGCGCGGCCGCTGTCGCTGCTGTAGGCGCCCTGGAACTCGACGTCCGACAGCCCGCGGCCGGCGGCCTCGACGACCGCCTGGCCCTCGGGGGTGAGGACGGCGTCCGACCAGCCCTGCACGCGGTCGGTGGTGTTCAGCATCGTCTTGCCGTGGCGGACGATGTAGAGCGTGACCTCGTCGGTCGTGGCCTCGGCGGAGGGCGACGCGTCGGAGCCGGACTGACCCTGCGAGCAGCCGGTGAGCGCCGCTGCGGCCAGCAGGGCGCCGGCGGCGAGGGTGAGAGCCTTCTTCATGTGGGACCTTTCGTTCTTTCTGCGATCTCAGAGAGCATCGCGAGGCGATGTCGCTCCGCCGCTGGGGGCACGACGAAGCGCGGCGTGTCTCGGGCGTGCGGCAAGATCACAGCCATGTGATTTTGCGGTGGAACTACATCAGGAGCGCGCGACAACCGCACCCGATTGTAGACAGCCCACTGATAGTGAAGTCAACCCCAGAGACGGATGGGTTTTCGGCTCGCCCGTCTCCGTCCGCGGAGACGGGCGGGTTTTCCGCCGGTCCGTCCCATGTGCGGGTCGGGCGGGTTCTCGATCCGTCCGTCTCCCCATGCGGAAGCGGGCGGGTCTCAGCCCGCCCGCCCCCGTGCCCGGATCACCGTTCGGGGAACAGGTGCACCGCGCCCGCCGAGACCTGCACCGAGACGCGGTTGCGCGAGGACGGGTCGGTGGACAGCTCGTGGGTGAAGTCGCCCGCCGACACGTCGGACGAGACGGCGTACGGCGCTGCGGGAAGGCCCAGGTCGATGCGACCCGCGCTCGCCTCCACGATGACCTCGTTCGGCGCCGTGCCGGTCAGCCTGCCGTCGACCGCCCCGGCACTGACGTCGAGCTCGGCGGTGCGCACGTCGGCGAGGTCGAGCACCGCGCGCCCCGCGCTCACGCTCACGTCCAGCGCGCGCGCCGTCCCGTCGACGGTGATCGACCCGGCGCTGAGGTCGAGGCCGAGCTCGTCGTACGTGCCGGTGGCGATGATGGATCCGGCGCTGATGCCGAACGATGCGTCGAGGACCGTGTCGGCGAAGCGCTCCGGGAGTGTCAGCGTCGCCCGCTCGTCGTCGCCGAACCAGCGCCAGCCCGTCCACCAGGGGCGGTCGGACGAGACGACGAGGTCCCCGGCGTCGCGCGTGAGACGCCACTCGGTGGCACCGCCGTCGCCGGTGATCGACAGCACGGCCTCGTCCACGTCGCCGTAGGCGATCGTGAGCTCGGCGGTCGAGACGTCCACGTCGAGGCCGGTGACGCCGCGTACGTCGGCGGTGAGGGTGTCGGTGTGCACGGCCGTCGAGCGGATCGCGGAGAGCGTCGCGGTGGCGATCGTGCCGAGGACCAGGATGCCGCCGAGGGCGATCGCCAGGATCGCGACGACCTGTGCGGAGGAGCGGCGGGCCGGGGGCGGCGTCTGCGGGGCCTCGGGCGTGGTCGGGGGAGTGAGGGTCGTGTTCATCGTGAGGTTCCGTTCTGCGCGTGTCCGCCCCCGTGTTCGAGGTGGACGAGGGCCGCGAGCACGCGCCGGTTGCCGTGCTCGTCCTGCTCGAGGTCGAGCTTCTGGAAGAGGGACGTGATGTGCTTCTCCACGCTCGCCTCGCTGACGAAGAGCGTCTGCGCGATCGCCTGGTTGCTCTTGCCCTCGGCGATGAGGGCGAGCACCGTGCGCTCGCGCTCGGTGAGCCGCGCCATGCGCTCGTCGCGGGCGCGGCGCGTGAGCAGCTGGGCGACCACCTCCGGGTCGAGCACGGTCGCGCCCGCCCCGATGCGGTCGACGATGTCGAGGAACTCGCGCACGTCCGCGACGCGGTCCTTCAGCAGGTAGCCCAGCGCCGCGCCGTGCGCCGTGATGAGCTCGCTCGCATAGCGCTCCTCGACGTACTGGCTGAGGACGAGGACGGGCAGTCGCTCGTGTTCGCGCCGCAGGGCGAGCGCCGCGCGGATGCCCTCGTCGGTGAACGTGGGCGGCAGCCGCACGTCGAGGATGCACAGGTCGGGCTCCGTGGCGGTCACCACCTCCGGCAGCTCGCGGGCGTCGGGGAGTGCCGCGACGACCTCGTGTCCGGCGTCGTCGAGCACGCGCACGAGCCCTTCGCGCAGCAGCGTCGAGTCCTCGCAGATCAGGATGCGCATGGCACGCTCACCTCCAGTGCGGTCGGGCCGCCCGTGGGGCTGTCGAGGCGGGTCGTGCCGCCGGCGGCCAGGATGCGGTTCGTGATGCCGTCGAGTCCGCCGCCGGGGAGCACGCGGGCCCCGCCGACGCCGTTGTCCTCGACGCGGGCCCACAGGGTGCCGTCGTCGCGCCGGCGCACGGTCACGCGGCATTCGGTCGCGCGGGAGTGCTTGGCGGCGTTGGTCAGCGACTCCGCGATCGCGAAGTACAGCGCGGCCTCGGCCGTGGGCGAGCAGCGGCCGTCGAGGCGCACGTCGAGGCTCACCGGCACGTGCGATCGGGCCACGAGCGCCGACAGCGCGGCATCCAGCCCCCGATCGTCGAGGACGGACGCGTGGATGCCGCGCGCCAGCTGCCGCAGCTCCGTGATCGCCGCCTTCGTCGAGGTGTGCGCCTCGTCGAGGAGCGCCTTCGCCGCCGCGGGGTCGGTGTCGATCTTCTGCTGGGCCAGGCCCAGCGTCATCCCGACCGACACGAGCCGCGGCTGCACACCGTCGTGGAGGTCGCGCTCGATGCGCGTGCGCTCCACCTCGCTGGCACGCACCGCGCCGGCGCGCTGGGCGCCCGCCGCACGCGCCTGCTCGGCCAGCAGGGCCTCGCGGGAGGGGACGAGGATCGCACGCGTGAGCACCGCGTGCAGGAGGGCGAGGCCGACGAGCACGGCCGCACCGACGAGGATGCCGACGATGCCGACGATGACGGCGGCCGTCGAGGCGATCACGATGCCGGTGCCGACGATGCGCACGTCGCCCGTCTGGAGCGGCGCGAACAGCAGGCTCACGCTCGTGACGACGGCCCCGACGGTCGGCAGCACCAGGAGGCCCAGCACCGTCGCGATGGCGCAGCTGGCGATGCCGCGCCACATCGGACCGTCGGTGAACTGCTGCCACAGGGTGCGCAGCCATCCCTTGAAGCCGGGCTGTCCGCTGCGGCGGATGCGGAGGGCGGGCAGTCCGTAGCCGTACAGGCCCTCGACCCGTTCGTACTCCAGCCAGGCGGTCGCCCACAGCACGTAGAGGAAGGCGATCAGGAAGAGGACCCCGATGCCGACGACGGGGAGGAGGCCCACGCCGACGCCCAGGAACGTCGCCAGGACGGTGAAGAGGATGGAGCCGATGAGGCCGATCGCGGCCAGCTGGGCGAGGGCGCCCAGGTGGGCGAGCACGCCGACTCGGCGGCGGATCGGTGGTGCAGTGGTCATGACATCCACGGTAGGCCGATGGGTGCGGTGGCGCCCCCGAGGCACCCGGAGACCTCGTTTCGGGATAACCCCCGGTCGTGGTGCGTGCGGCGCGGGTCTCGGCGTCGGGAAGGATGGAGGGGTGACCGCTCCCGACATCCGCCTGATCGCCGCCGACATGGACGGCACGCTCCTCGACCCGGACGGCCGCGTGCCGGACGGCTTCTGGCCGCTGCTGGAGCGTCTCCGCGAGCGGGGCATCGCCTTCGCGCCCGCGAGCGGGCGTCAGCTCGCGACGCTGCAGCGGCTGTTCGGCGACGCCGATCTCGACTACATCGCGGAGAACGGCACCTACGTCGTCCACGGCGGCGCGGAGGTCAGCTCCGACACGCTGCACGCGGAGTTCGTGGCATCCGTCGTCGGACGCCTGCGCGCGCTCGTCTCGGCGGGCGTGCTGCGCGTCGGCGTCGTGGTGTGCGGCAAGCGCTCCGCGTACATCGAGAGCACCGACCCGCACTTCCTCGCCGAGGTGCACAAGTACTACGCCGAGCTGCGGGTCGTCGACGACCTGCTCGCCGAAGACGACCAGGTGCTCAAGCTCGCCGTCTACGACTTCGACGGCGGCGAGGAGCACACGGCGCCGGCGCTCGCCGACCTGCGCGCGACGCACCAGGTGGTCGTCTCGGGCGTGCACTGGGTCGACGTCATGAACGCCGGCGTGAACAAGGGCGTGGCCCTGAGCGGGCTGCAGCGCGCGCTCGGCGTGACGCCCGCGCAGACCGCCGCGTTCGGCGACTACCTCAACGACCTCGAGATGCTCGCGGTCGCGGACTGGTCGTACGCGATGGCGGAGGCCCACGACGACGTCGTCGCGACGGCCCGGCACCGGGCCGGGTCCAACGCCGACGCCGGCGTCGTGCGGGCGATCGAGAGCCTGCTCGACGGCGGGGCCGCAGGCGACCGGCAGTAAGATTGCCTGACAATATTGCAGCATCCTCTATCTCCGGACGACCCGTCGCGATAGGCTCCGGATCGAGAGATCGTCAGACAAACCAGCATCCCGGAGGAGTCTCGTGACCGCCGTGTCGTCCTATCTCGTGGGTCTCGTCGGCACCGGCGTGACGCAGTCGCTGTCACCGGCCGTGCACATGGCCGAGGGGGCCGCGCAGGGGCTCGCCTACGTGTTCCGTCCGGTCGACCTGACCGCCCTGGAGCTCGATCCCGGTCGCCTGCCCGAGATCCTCGACTGGTGCGAGCGCCTCGGCTACGACGCGGTCACGATCACCCACCCCTGCAAGCAGGCCGTCATCGCGCACCTCGACCGCGTCGACCCCGTCGCGGCCGCCCTCGGCGCCGTGAACACGGTGCTGCTCACGCCCGAGGGGAGGGTCGGCCACAACACCGACACGACCGGCTTCGAGGCCGCGTTCCGCGCCGACATGCCCGACGCCCCGCGCGGCGCGGTCGTGCAGCTCGGCGCCGGCGGCGCGGGGACGGCCGTGGCCGACGCGCTCGTGCGGCTCGGCGTCGAGCGGCTCACGATCGTGGACATCGACGAGGATCGGGCCGGAGCGCTCGCCGCGACCCTGCGCGAGCGGCGGAACGCGGACGTGCGCGCCGCGCCGCACGCCGACCTCGTCGCGCTGCTCGAGGCGGCGGACGGCGTCGTGCACTGCACGCCCCAGGGCATGCACGACCACCCCGGCACGCCGTTCGACCCGGAGCTGCTGCGTCCCGACCTGTGGGTCGCCGACATCGTCTACCGCCCGCTCGAGACCGAGCTGCTGCGCGCCGCGCGAGCGGCCGGCTGCGCGACGCTCGCCGGCGGACACATGGCCGTCGCCCAGGCGGCCGACGCGTTCCGCCTCATCACCGGCATCCAGCCCGACGTCGATCGCATGCTCGCGCACTTCCGCGAGCTCACCCTCGCCGAGGAGCGCGGGGCGTAACGGACCCGCCGTGGGCTGTCGATCGGCGCCGTGACCCGGCAGGATGGAACGCATGGTCACGATCCCCACAGTCCCCCTCCGCGACGGTGCCGCATTCCCCCAGCTCGGGCTCGGCACGTACAACCTGCGCGGCGCCGAGGGCGTCGACGCCATCGTCTCGGCGACGGCCGTCGGCTACCGGCTGCTCGACTCCGCGGTCAACTACGAGAACGAGCGCGAGGTCGGCGAGGCCGTCCGTCGCAGCGACGTCGATCGTGACGAGCTGATCGTGACGACCAAGGTGCCCGGTCGCGACCACGGCTACCAGGAGACCCTCGACAGCGCGGCCGGCTCGCTGGAGCGCCTCGGACTGGACCGCATCGACCTGTACCTCATCCACTGGCCGAACCCGAGCGTGGACCGCTACGTCGACACGTGGCGGGCCATGATCGAGCTGCGCGATCGCGGGCAGGTGCGTTGGATCGGCGTGTCGAACTTCACCGAGGCGATGCTGACGCGGCTCGGCGACGAGACCGGCGAGCTCCCGCTCGTGAACCAGGTGGAGCTGCACCCCTACTTCCCGCAGGACGAGTTGCGCGCCTTCCACGCGGCCCACGGCATCCGCACCGAGAGCTGGAGCCCGCTCGCGCGGCGCAGCGAGCTGCTGACCGAGCCGGTGCTCGTCGACCTCGCGCGCGAGTACGAGGTGACCCCCTCGCAGCTGGTGCTGCGCTGGCACACCCAGATCGGCACGACGCCGATCCCGAAGTCGGCGCACGCCGAGCGCCAGCGCGAGAACGCCGACATCTTCGGGTTCACGCTGTCGGACGAGGCCGTCGCCGAGATCAGCGCGCTCCGCCGGGGCCGGCTGTGGGGCAGCGACCCGAACACCCACGAGGAGATGTAGCCCGCGCGCGGGCGCCGGCGGATGCCGTCGGGCGCACGCGCGCGGATGTACGCCGTGGGATGCCGTCAGTGCGGGGCGTGGTACTCGGTCTCGCCGCGCTTCCAGTAGCCCTTGACGACGACGGCATCGGCGTCGAGGTGCCAGCGGTCGAGCAGCAGTGCGCGGCCCGGCCTGACGATCGCCTGCTCGGCGGCGACGAACCCGAAGACCGCGCCCGTGGGGCGGTCGTCCGGCCCGAGCGCGTCCAGCCGCGCCGCGAGCGCCGTGCCCGGCGCGGCCTCGCCGCGGTGCACCTGCGTCACGGTGACCCCGGCCGGCGCGTCGACGGGCAGCTCGTGCTCGGCGTCGGCGACCTCCACGAGGATCTGGCCGACGGCATCCCGGTCCATCAGGTGGGTGAACCGCCGCATGGCGGGCACCGCCGTCTCGTCGCCGGCGAGGAACCACGCGTCCGGACGCCCCGACACGAGCATCGAGCCGCGCGGGCCGCCGATGCCGGCGGTCGCGCCGAGCTCGGCGGTCGCCGCCCAGGGGGCCGCCACGCCGTCTGCGCCGTGGATCGCGAACTCGAGGTCGAGCCAGCCCTCGTCGGCGTCCCACGCGAGCGGCGTGTACTCGCGGCTCGGCGCGGCGCGGAGCTCGTCGACCGACGAGGGGACGTCGTCGGGGAAGAAGATGCGGATGTGGTCGTCGGCGCCGGGGGAGTCGAAGCCGCGCAGGTCGGCGCCGCGCAGGCGCACGCGCACGTAGTCGGGCGTGAGCCACTGGCGCGCCTCGAGGTGCACGGTGCGGAAGCGCAGCTCGAGTCCGCGCCGTTCGAGGGTGAAGGGGGATGTCATGCGGATGCTCCGTTCGTGTCGTCGCCGCGCCGATGGGCGGGCGAGCGTTCTTCAGGCTCGGTGGTAGACGGCGAACTTGCCCTTCGGGCCGTCGACGACGGTCACGGGCGTGCGGAAGACGCGGGTCAGGACGTCGTCGCGGATGATCTCGTCGGGCGTCCCGTGCACGGCGAGACGGCCGTCCTCCATCGCGATGATGTAGTCGCTGTAGGCGGCGGCGAAGTTGATGTCGTGCAGGACGATCACGATCGTCCGGCCGAGCTCGTCGGCGGCGCGGCGCAGCTGCTCCATCATCTGCACCGAGTGCTGCGCGTCGAGGTTGTTGAGGGGCTCGTCCAGCAGCAGATACTCGGTGTCCTGCGCGAGGACCATCGCCACGTAGGCTCGCTGGCGCTGACCGCCGGAGAGCTGGTCGAGGAAGCGCTGCTCGAGCGCCGTCAGATTCAGGAAGTCGATGGCCTCGGAGATCTTGTCCTCGTCGTGCTGCGTGAGCCGGCCCCCGCTGTAGGGGTAGCGGCCGAACCCGACGAGCTGGCGGACGGTCAGGCGCGTGACGAAGTGGTTCTCCTGGCGCAGGATCGACACCGTCTTGGCGACCTGCTTCGACGGCGTCGCGTGCACGTCGAGTCCGCCGACCTCGACCGTGCCCTGGTCGGGGGAGAGCAGTCGCCCGATCATGGTCAGCACGGTCGACTTGCCCGCGCCGTTGGGGCCGACGAGCGCCACGATGCCGCCGGCCGGGATCTCCAGCGAGACCGGCCCGATCTCGACATCGCCGCTGTAGCGCTTGACGACGTTCTGCAGACGGATCACAGACGCCCCTTTCGGAAGATGACGACGAGGAAGACGAGGCCGCCGATGAGCTCGACGATGATGGTGACCGCGTCGACGAGCGCGAAGACGTGCCGGAGCAGGAAGTAGGCGACCGTCAGGATGACGTAGCCGAGCAGCCAGGCGACCGGCAGGATGCGGCGGTGGTCGTACGTGTCGGTGATCGAGTACGCGAGCGTCGCCATCAGGAAGCCGAGGAAGGTCATGGGGCCCACGAGCGACGTGCTCATCGCCATGAGCACCGACACGAGGGTGAGCATGAGCATGACCTGCCGCTTGTGGCCAATGCCGAGGTTCGTGCTGATGTCGCTGCCGAGCGCGATGACGTTCAGGCGCCGGGAGAGCATCCAGATGGTCCCGCCGGTGAGCGCGCACACCGGGATGACGAACCAGAGGAAGTCGGTGTTGGCGTTGCCGATGTTGCCGAACAGGCGGGCGCGCAGGACGTCGAACTCGTTGGGGTCGAGCATCTGCTGCATGAACGTGGAGAGCGAGCCCATGCCCGCCCCGAGGATGATGCCGACCAGCAGCATGACGTGCAGGTTGCCGAAGCGGCCCGACAGCAGCCACGAGTAGAGGAGCACCGCGAAGAGCACCATCATCGAGACCTGCAGCAGGAAGCGTCCGAAGGGGCTGATGCTCACCGCACCGGACGCGCCGAAGAAGAACACGATCGTCGTCTGCATGAGCACGTACAGCGACTCGAACCCCATGATCGAGGGCGTGATGATGCGGTTGTTGGTGACGGTCTGGAACGTGACGGTCGCGAGCGCCTGGCAGAAGGTGACCGTCGCGATCACGACGATCGAGGTGACGCGCATCGTGGAGATGCGCCACCAGCGCTCGCTGAAGAGCTCGTACTCGTTGCCCCACGTGAGGAGCAGGATCGTGATGGCGGCAGCGGACGCGATGAGCGCCGCCAGGATCACGAGGTAGCGGGTGCGGTGCGCGTGACTCGCGTACGGGCCCACGCCGCGCTCGCGCGCGCCGCCCGCGCGGGCGGCGAGCGCCGTCGTGTCAGCGGACACCGGTCGACCTCCTCGTGCGCAGCAGCATGAAGATGAAGACGACCGCGCCGACGACGCCCAGCACGAGCGACACCGGCACCTCGAAGGGCATGATGACGGTGCGCCCGACGATGTCGCACACCGTGACGACCCAGATGCCGGTGAGGAACACCCAGGGGAGGTTCGTGCGCAGGTCGTCGCCGCGGATCATCGACACGAGGTTCGGCACGATGAGCCCCAGGAACGGCAGCATGCCGATGACGACGGTGACGACGCCGGTCGTCAGGGAGACGAGCCCCACGCCCAGGAGGACCACGCGCTCGTAGTTGAGCCCGACGTTGGTGGCGATGTCCTTGCCGAGGCCGGCGACGGTGAAGCGGTCGGCGACGAGCACGACGACGATCGCCACGCCCAGCACGATCCACAGCAGCTCGTAGCGGCCGACCTCGATGCTCGTGAAGCGGCCCATGAACCAGCCGCCGAGCACCTGGAGCAGGTTGAACTGCAGGGCGAGGAAGGTGGTGATCGCGCTGACGACGGCGCCGAACATGATGCCGACGATCGGCACGATGAGCGAGGACTTCAGCGTCACGCGGCGCAGGAAGGCGAAGAAGATGAGCGTGCCGACGAAGGCGAAGACGATCGCGACGACCATCTTCGGGAAGACTCCCGCCGACGGCAGCAGGATGTAGGTGACGAGGAGTCCCAGCCCCGCCCACTCGGTGGTGCCGACGGTGGTCGGCTCGACGAAGCGGTTCTGCGTCATGAGCTGCATGACCAGCCCCGCCATGGCCATGCTGGCGCCGGCCAGCATGAGCGACGCGGTGCGGGGGATGCGGGTGATCCAGAGGAAGTCCGCGCTCCGGCCGCTGGTGTCGGTGATGTCGGCGACGCCGACGAAGATCGACAGCGTCAGGAGGCCGATCGTCAGCGCGATCGCGACGAGGAGCGGCCACGTCCGGCGCCAACGCGACCGGGTGCGGGTGACGACGGCGGAGGACGACAGCGCATCGACGTTCGTGACGCGTCGTCTCGCGGGTGCCTGGGTGGACATCGGGTCTTCCGTTCCCGTGTGAGACGAGTCGCCGCCGAGACTCTGCACCAGTCCCGGCGACGACTCGTTCGTCGTGCTAGCGGGTCATCAGGCCTTGAAGACCTTGGCGAGCCCGTTCAGCACGTCGATGTAGGCGAACACGTCCTCGGTGAGGTAGTAGTCGCCCGGGAAGACGTAGATCGCCTTGTTCACGACGGCGGGCACGGTCGCGAGCGCCGCCGAGCTGTTGATGAGCTCGAGGGCGGGGGTGGCCTCGCCCTCGCCGACGGCGGCGTCGCGGTCGAGCACCATGAAGACGTCGGCGTTCGCCGCCGCCAGGGCCTCGAGCGAGACGCTGTCGCCGGTGTGGTTCTCCGAGCCCTCGCTGTCGAGCGCGGGGGTCAGGTCGAGCAGGCTGAAGAAGATGCTCGCGCCGCGGCCGTCGACCGGGTTCGAGTAGTTGATCTCGCCGCCGGAGGTGATGAGACCCATGACGGTCGTCTCCGGGTCGTAGGCGTCCTTGGCCGTCTTCAGCGCGTCGTGAAACTCGTCGATCAGCGCCTTGGCCTCATCCTTCTTGTTGAAGACCTCGCCCATGAGCGTGAGGCTCTCGACGACGTAGTCGTCCACTGTCACGTCGTCGGGGGCGTTCATGTCGACGAATGCGGCCTCGGGGGCGGCATCCTTCATGCCCTGCGCGTTCTCTTCGCTGAACCGGTAGCCGTTGATGATCAGGTCGGGGTCTGCGGCGACGACCTTCTCGAAGTCGGGCTCGCCGTGCGTGCCGATGTTGAGGATCTTCTCGTCGTCGGCGAGCGGGTTGTTCGGGCTCATCAGGTCACGGGGTGCGACGGTGACGGGGAGGTCCCAGTCGGCGGCGAGCTGGAAGAACCGGTTGTCGGTGATCGCGACGCTGTCGGCGCTCTCGATCGTCACCTCGTTGCCGGCCAGGTCGGTGACGGTGACGGGGTAGTAGTCCTCGGCGGGGGCTTCGGACGTGGCCTCGTCGGCAGCGGGGGTGCCGGCGCACCCTGCGAGCACGACTGCGGATGCCAGGGCCAGGGATGCAACGGCGGCGAGCCGGCGCTTGGTCATGGAGATCTCCTCATTAGTGGGGGCATCGACGCCTGGGATGACGTCGACTTCGGTAAGGCATACCTAATGACTACTATGCCTATGATCCCGCTGAACGGCAAACGCTGCAGCCTTCCGGTTTTCGGGCGCGCGACGACGACCTCCTTCGCGGGAGGTCGTGATCCCGCCGGCCGCTACAGCTGTGCGCCGTCGTCGAACGGGTCGTCGAGGCCGGGCGTCCGGCCCCGCCACGACTCGTATGCGATGAGCCAGCCGATCGAGACGAGCACGGCGAGGGCGAGCCCGAGCAGCACGCTGTCGAGGATCAGCCCCACGACGACGCCGAGCACCAGCAGCACGATCGTGCCGGCGACCCATCCGATGCGGCCGCGCGGCCAACCGGTCGATGACATGCGTTCAGCCTAGGGGAGCCGGCGATCGGCCGCCGGAGCCGAGTGGTGAAGGCGATCCGTGGGTCAGGCGCCGTCCGCCGGGCTGTATGCGACCATCCAGTCGATGCCGAACCGGTCGCGCAGCATGCCGAACCGGCCGCCCCACGGTGGGACCTCGAACGGCATCACGACGGTGCCGCCGTCGCCGAGTGCGTCCCAGAAGCGCTGGAGCGCAGCCTCGTCGTCGCCGCTGACCGACACCGAGATGCCGGCGGGCTCGGCGTACGGCATGCCGGTCGGGGTGTCGGCGCCCATCAGCACGAAGCCGTCGGGCGACGTGAGCTGCGCGTGCATGACGAGGTCGTTCTCGGCCGGGTCCTGGGTCATGCCGGGGAACTCGCCGAACGTCGACACGGTGAGCTCGCCGCCGAAGACCGAGCGGTAGAACTCCATCGCCTCGCGGGCGGTGTTCTTGAAGGACAGATAGGGGTTGAGATGTGCCATGTGCACAGTCTTGCCCCGTCCTCCGACATCCGCCATACGGTTGCGCGGGCGCGGCGATCGTGCTTCGCCGGTCAGCGCGTGCGGTGGTCCTCCGGATGCAGGCGAGGAGCGCGCCGAGCCTCGTGCACGCCGCTCAGTCCGATCAGGCGGATCACCCGCTGACGGTGGCCGCGCCACGGCTCGAGCAGCTCGAGCATGCCGTCGTCATCGACGCGGTGGCCCACGAGCGCGTACCCCACCTCGTGGCTGAGGTGGACGTCGCCGACGCTGACGGCATCCGGATCGCCCCACGCGCGGATGCGCGTCTCGGCCGCGGTCCACGGCCCGACCCCGCGCAGGCTCGTCAGCACGCGATCGCGCGCGTCGCCGTCGTCCGCCGACGCGGCGGCGCGTTCGATCGACGCGCGACGGCGGGCGGCGGCCACGATCGTGCGCGACTGCGGCGGCTCGAGCCCCGCACGGTGCCACACCCAGCTCGGGACGAGCCGCCAGTCCTGCGGCGGGGCGAACATCGGCCGCGGCGTGGGGCCGGGTGCGCGCTCGCCGCACCAGGTCACCACCGACCGCCACGCTCCGAACGCCTGCATGCCGGTGACCTTCTGCTCGAACACCGCGCCCGCCAACGCGTCGAAGACGAGGTCGGTGCGCCCCAGCCGCAGATCGGGGTGGCGACGGTGCGTCTCGGCGACGAGAGGATGCCGCGACGCGTCGAAGCCGTCCGGGTCGTCGCGCGCGCCGCACAGGCGCGGGAGCTGCTCGAGCGCCCAGTCCGCGCCCGGGCCCCACGCCGCGGCGCGCACCCGATCGCGCGCGAACCGCAGGGCGAGCGTCGCGACTCC
>NZ_JBDIAB010000018.1:0-24890 GCF_039812165.1 Microbacterium sp. | reverse complement strand
TGTGGCTGCCGCACGAGGCGCAGCTGCGCGAGCGGCTCGGACGGGCGTTCCGTTCGCTGCGGCGCCTCGCCGACACCTACGAGGTCGAGATCGTGTGGCGCGAGGGCGAGGACGAGGAGCGGCTGACGTTCGCGCATCCCGAGCCTGCCGACGCGTACGCCCTCGCGCTGCTCGACATCCTGCGCCGCATCGCGTGAGGTCCTGCGCCGGTCGCCCGATCCGCGACACCCGCCTGATCCGCGAGAATCCATTGGTGCGTCGAGAATGCGTGCTGGGCGTGCAGTCTCGACGCACGGTTGGAGTCTCGCGGTGGGCGGAGCCGAGTCAGACGCCGACGGTGAGCGCCGCGGTGAAGCCCTCGGCGACCGAGCCCGACATCGTCGCGATCTGGAAGACGCCGCCGTCGTCGCCGAACACGTTGTCGCTCTGCAGCGACAGCTCCGACACGTTGCGGACGCTCTGCTCGTACCCGGCCGTCGCGTAGACGGCGTCGTTGGTCTCGGCTGGCAGCGCGAGCTGCGAGGTCTTGGCGATGGGCCCGTCGGCGACCGCGCCGGCGACGCTCTCGTATACCTCGAAGTGAATGTGCGGCCAGCGGCCCATGTAGCAGGCGGGATAGATCGTCGTGAAGCGCACGACGCCGTTCGCGTCGGTCTCCTGCACGCCGCGCAGGTAGTTCTCGTTCTCGAGTCCCCGGCTGTAGAGCGAGTAGTTCCCGTCGCGATCGCAGTGCCACAGATACACTCCGCGTCCCGGGAGCGCGGCGCCGGTCGCGGCATCCCGTACCGTGAGCGCGACGGTCAGGGGGATGCCGTCGGCGACCGTCGCGGACGACCCGAAGCTCGAGCGGATGTCGCTGCGCACGATGCCCGAGTCGTCGAGCACGTCGATGCCGTTCGACCCGTCGGCCGGGTAGGGGCCGGCGGTCTCGTCCGGGATCTCCGCGACCGGGACGTCCGGCGTCGCGGTGGGCGTGGGGGTCGGCGTCGCCGTCGGCGTGGCCGTCGCGGTGGCGGTGGGCGCGGCGGTCGTGGACGCCGCGCCGCACGCCGCGAGGAGCGACGTGAGCGCCACGCCGCCGAAGATGCCGAGCGCGCGCCGCCGCCCGATCAGCGTCTGCACGTCGTAGACGAGTCCGCGGTGGTCCTCGTCGATCTCCTGGCCGTGCTCGTCGATCCATCGTGGGTCGGTCATGTCGCCCTCCTCGTTCCGTGTGGCCTCAGTCCACGGCATCCGCCTATGCGGCTGCTATGGACGGCCCATGGATCGGAGGGGAGCTCCGAGCCGGGTCAGGATGCCGTGGCGATCGGGATCGTGTCGGTGATGGGCTTCGAGCTGCGACCGCGCAGGTCGGGGAACGAGCGCCAGAACACGACCGAGACCACGAGTCCCGCGACGACGAAGCCGACGGCGGCGAGGTAGGCGCCCTGCGGGCCGGTGCCGTCGATCAGGAAGCCCGCGACGGCCGATCCGGCCGCCGCGCCGATGAGCTGCCCGGTGCCGACCCAGCCGAACGCCTCGGCGGTCTCGCTGAACCGCACGCTCGCCGAGGTGATCGCGAACATGACGGCGAACGCCGGGGCGACGCCGAGGCCGGCGATCAGGAGCGAGCCGCTCAGCCACAGCGCGTCGAGCGAGAACATCGTGGCGGCGAGGCCGATCGTCACCACGACGAAGCGACGCGCCATCGCCCAGGGGCCGATCGGGACGTGCCCGAAGGCCAGTCCGCCGATGAGGCTGCCGATGGAGAAGACCGCCAGCACCACGCCGGCCTCGTAGCGGCCGTGGCCGAACGTCGCGACGATGCCGGCCTCGAGCGCGGCGCACGCGCCGACCAGGAGGAAGCCGGTGGCGGTGGCCAGCAGCACGGGTCCCTTGGCGAGCACCTTGCCGAGACTCCGGCGGCTGCGCGGGATGCGCACCTGGCCGACCTCGCGGCACGAGATGAACCACGCGCCGCCGCCGATGAGGAGCACGACGATGAGCAGCATGCCCGGCACGGTTCCGGCCTGGAGCGCCACGAACGTGATGACCACCGGCGCGATGATCCAGATGATCTCCTGCAGCGAGGCGTCGAGCGAGAACAACGGCGTCAGCTGCCGCGAGGTGACCATCTTCGGGTAGATCGTGCGCACCGCCGACTGGATCGGCGGCATCGACAGGCCTGCCACGAGCCCGAGCACCATGTAGAGGGGGAGGGGCAGGACGAGGAGCGCGAGCGCGGCCAGCGCGACGGCGCACACGGCGAGTGTGAGCGTGAGCACCCGACGGATTCCCCACAGGCCCATCCAGCGGCTCGTGACCGGCCCGGCGATCGCCTGCCCGACAGACGTCGCGGCCAGCACGAGGCCGGCCGCTCCATAGGATCCCGTGACCCGTTCTATGTGGAGCAGGATGCCGAGACTGATCATCCCGTTGGGCAGCCGCGCGGTCAGCTGTGCGGCGATGATGCGAGCCACGCCCGGGGTGCGGAGAAGGTCCTGATATCCAGCCACGACGTTCCAGCCTATGCGCGATACCTGGGCGACGGCTCGGCGGGGCGGCGGTCGGCGACGTGCCGCGCGGCGACTGCCGGCGACGGGTCGGCGGGGCCGGGATCCGACGTCGCGACACGCCGCGACACGCCGACGGGCGCTCTCCACAGCGAATCCGATGTCGGAACCCCCGCGTAGCGTGCGGACTGTGGATGGGATGCCGTCGAAGCCCCGCCGAAGGGCGTGAATCAGGGCTTTTCCGGCTTCCTGAGAGGGTGCTCACCTGTGGATGAATCGGTGGAGAACCTGTGTTGTATCTGAGGAGGACGGTGGAGAACTACACGGATGTAACTACTAGCCCTTGTGGTGCGACCCGATGTCGGCACCTATATGTAGTATTGGGAGTCCGACGGAGCGCCGTCGGCGGAACATGAGGAACTGAGGGGAGAACCGGGTTCAAATGGCGATCACGGTCTACACCAAGCCGTCCTGCGTGCAGTGCAACGCGACCTACCGCGCGCTGGACTCCAAGGGCATCGATTACGAGGTCCTCGACCTGTCGGTGGACCCGACGGCCCTCGAGCACGTGAAGTCGCTCGGGTACCTGCAGGCGCCGGTCGTCGTCACCGACGAGGACCACTGGTCGGGCTTCCGTCCCGACAAGATCGACGAGCTCGCCTCGCGCCTCGCGTAGTCGACAGACCGCCCGGGCGTCTCGAAGAAGAAGGAACACGATCAGGGGAAGCAGAGGTGCAGCATGAGCGTCGTCGCCACACACGCACCCCTGCTCGTGTACTTCTCGAGCATCTCGGGCAACACCGCGCGCTTCGTCGAGAAGCTCGGGCTGCGCGCGGTGCGGATCCCTCTCCGGGGATCCGACCCGGCCATCGAGGTCGACGAGCCGTTCGTGCTCGTGACCCCCACCTACGGCGGGGGACAGGGACGGGGCGAGGAGAAGGGCGCCGTCCCGAAGCAGGTCATCCGATTCCTCAACGACGAGCGGAACCGGAGCCTGATCCGCGGAGTGATCTCCGCGGGCAACACCAATTTCGGCGATGCCTACTGCCTCGCCGGCGAGATCATCAGCCGCAAGTGCCGCGTGCCGCACTTGTACCGGCTCGAGCTGTTCGGCACGCCTGAAGACGTCGATCGCGTGAGCGAAGGACTGGAGCGATGGTGGACACTGCACTGACCGACACGGCATTCAAGACGGATGCCCGCTTCGAGGGGATGGACTACCACTCCCTCAACGCGATGCTCAACCTCTACGGCGAGGACGGCCAGATCCAGTTCGACGCCGACAAGCGCGCCGCGCGGGAGTACTTCCTGCAGCACGTCAACCAGAACACGGTGTTCTTCCACTCCCTCAAGGAGCGCCTCGACTACCTGGTCGAGAAGGACTACTACGAGCCCGAGGTCCTCGCCAAGTACCCGTTCGAGTTCATCAAGGAGCTCAACGAGCACGCGTACGGCAAGAAGTTCCGCTTCGAGACGTTCCTCGGCGCGTTCAAGTACTACACGAGCTACACGCTCAAGACCTTCGACGGCAAGCGCTACCTCGAGCGCTTCGAGGACCGCGTCGTCATGACCGCCCTCGGCCTCGCCGACGGCGACCAGGAGCTGGCGGTCCGGCTCGTCGACGAGATCATCTCGGGCCGCTTCCAGCCGGCCACGCCGACGTTCCTCAACACCGGCAAGGCGCAGCGCGGCGAGCTCGTCTCCTGCTTCCTGCTGCGCATCGAGGACAACATGGAGTCGATCGCGCGCGGCATCAACTCCGCGCTGCAGCTGTCCAAGCGCGGCGGCGGCGTCGCGCTGCTGCTGTCGAACATCCGCGAATCGGGCGCACCGATCAAGCAGATCGAGAACCAGTCCAGCGGCATCATCCCGGTCATGAAGCTCCTCGAAGACAGCTTCAGCTACGCGAACCAGCTCGGCGCGCGCCAGGGCGCCGGCGCGGTGTACCTCTCGGCGCACCACCCCGACATCCTGCGCTTCCTCGACACCAAGCGCGAGAACGCCGACGAGAAGATCCGCATCAAGACGCTGTCGCTCGGCGTCGTGATCCCCGACATCACGTTCGAGCTCGCCCGCAACGGCGAGGACATGTACCTCTTCTCCCCGTACGACGTCGAGCGCGTCTACGGCGTGCCGTTCGGCGACATCTCGGTGACCGACAGGTACCGCGAGATGGTCGACGACGCGCGCATCAAGAAGACGAAGATCAACGCGCGCGAGTTCTTCCAGACGCTCGCCGAGATCCAGTTCGAGTCCGGCTACCCGTACATCATGTTCGAGGACACCGTGAACCGGGCCAACCCCATCAAGGGCCGGATCAACATGTCCAACCTGTGCAGCGAGATCCTCCAGGTCAACACGCCGACCACGTACAACGAGGACCTCTCCTACGCCGACATCGGCAAGGACATCTCCTGCAACCTCGGCTCGATGAACATCGCGCTCACGATGGACGGCGGCGACCTCGCGCGGACGGTGGAGACCAGCATCCGCGCCCTCACCGCGGTCAGCGACCAGAGCCACATCTCCTCGGTGCGCTCGATCGAGGACGGCAACGACCGGTCGCACGCGATCGGCCTGGGACAGATGAACCTGCACGGCTACCTCGCCCGCGAGCACATCCACTACGGCTCGGAAGAGGGCCTGGACTTCACGAACATCTACTTCTACACGGTGCTGTTCCACGCGCTGCGCGCGTCGAACAAGATCGCGATCGAGCGCGGCCGCGCCTTCGACGGCTTCGCCGACTCCACCTACGCGTCGGGGGAGTTCTTCGACAAGTACACCGATGCCGCATGGGCGCCGCAGACCGAGAAGGTCGCCGAGCTGTTCGCCGGCATCCCGGTCCCGACGCAGGACGATTGGCGGGCGCTGAAGGCCAGCATCCAGGAGCACGGCATCTACAACCAGAACCTGCAGGCCGTGCCGCCGACCGGGTCGATCTCGTACATCAACAACTCGACGAGCTCGATCCACCCGATCGCGTCGAAGATCGAGATCCGCAAGGAGGGCAAGCTCGGCCGCGTCTACTACCCGGCGCCGTTCATGACGAACGAGAACCTCGAGTACTACAAGGACGCGTACGAGATCGGCTACGAGAAGGTCATCGACACGTATGCCGCCGCCACCCAGCACGTCGACCAGGGCCTGTCGCTGACGCTGTTCTTCAAGGACACCGCCACCACGCGCGACATCAACAAGGCCCAGATCTACGCCTGGAGGAAGGGCATCAAGACGATCTACTACATCCGCCTGCGGCAGCTGGCGCTCGAGGGCACCGACATGTCCGAATGCGTCTCCTGCATGCTTTGATGCTCTGATCCCGGATTCTTACAGGAACGATGATGACCCCCCACGAACCGCTCAAGCTGGTCGACCACGTGCAGGCGATCAACTGGAACCGCATCCAGGACGACAAGGACCTCGAGGTCTGGAACCGCCTCGTGAACAACTTCTGGCTGCCCGAGAAGGTGCCGCTGTCCAACGACATCCAGTCGTGGAACACGCTGACGCCCGACGAGCAGACGCTCACGATGCGCGTGTTCACGGGGCTGACCCTGCTCGACACGATCCAGGGCACCGTCGGTGCGGTCTCGCTCATCCCCGACGCGATCACCCCGCACGAGGAGGCGGTGTACACCAACATCGCGTTCATGGAGTCGGTGCACGCCAAGAGCTACTCGTCGATCTTCTCGACGCTGTGCTCGACGAAGGAGATCGACGAGGCCTTCCGCTGGTCGGTCGAGAACCCGAACCTGCAGAAGAAGGCCCACATCGTCATGGACTACTACCGTGGCGACGAGCCGTTGAAGCGCAAGGTCGCCTCGACGCTGCTCGAGAGCTTCCTGTTCTACTCGGGGTTCTACCTGCCGATGCACTGGTCGAGCCGGGCGAAGCTCACCAACACGGCCGACCTCATCCGTCTCATCATCCGTGACGAGGCCGTGCACGGCTACTACATCGGCTACAAGTTCCAGAAGGGGCTCGAGAAGGTCACCGAGGCCGAGCGCGCCGACCTCAAGGACTACACGTTCTCGCTGCTGTACGAGCTGTACGACAACGAGGTGCAGTACACGCAGGACCTCTACGACGCCGTCGGCCTCACCGAGGACGTCAAGAAGTTCCTGCACTACAACGCGAACAAGGCGCTCATGAACCTCGGCTACGAGGCGATGTTCCCGTCGACGGTCACGAACGTGAACCCGGCGATCCTGTCGGCCCTGTCGCCGAACGCCGACGAGAACCACGACTTCTTCTCCGGCTCCGGCTCGTCGTACGTCATCGGCAAGGCCGTCGCCACCGAGGACGAGGACTGGGACTTCTGAAGTCCACGTTCTAGACAGACTCTGACAAGAGTCGACCGGGAGGCCCGGATCTGCAGGTTTCTGCAGATCCGGGCCTCTTTTCGCGCCTCCTTCCGAAGAACACAGGAGGACAGATATGAACGTCAGCAGCCGTTGGGTATGGCACGCGGGTGGCACGCCCGCACCTTCCAGGAGAGAGCGGGGTGGTCCGCTGACCGAAGTTCGGTCCCGGCATGCCACCGACCTCGTGCCACAGCGTGCCATAGGGCGCCTAAAGTGCGGCAAGAAAACCCAGGTAGAAAGCCCTTTTCGGGGCTTCCTGTCCTCTTGTGGCACGGAGTGGCACGAGGGATCGCGTGAGTCCGCTCGAGACCAGTGGAGGACACGATGAGCACCACCAAGACCCGGGAAACAGCAGCAGCCAGGCGAGAGAGCTGGGGGAGCCTTCGCAAGCTCCCTTCCGGCCGCTGGCAGGCGCGCTATCCCGCACCCGACGGTGAGGTCTACACCGCCCGGACAGAGGACGACAAGCCGCTGACGTTTCTGACGAAGACAGACGCCCGCGCGTGGCTCGCAGGCGTTCACACGTTGATTGCCCGTCAGCAGTGGGAGCCGCCCTCGGTGACCGCCGCTCGCCGCCGTGCAGTGGCGGAAGCGGAGAAGGCGCGGTCCATCGGATTCTCCGAGTACGCGGAACGCTGGGTGGCCTTCATCCGCACGGAGCCGAACCGCAGCGGCAGGAAGCGTGCTATCGCCACCGTCCGCGCCTACAAGAGCAAGGTCGACGGGTACCTCATCCCCGAGTTCGAAGACACCCCGATACGGCAGATCGACGAGGCACGTATCCGACAGATGACCGATCGCCTCGACGCGATACCCTCGCCGCTGAATCCGAAGTCGAAGTTCAACGGCATCACGCGACCGGTACTGATCGTCCTCATGATGATCCTCCGCCAGGCAGCCCGAGAAGGAATCATCCCCGCTGCACCGAACATCTCGATCCCGAAGCAGGAGGCGGTCCGGCACGACGCCGACCACGACGAGGACGAAGACGTTGCGAGCCCCGAGCAGGTCGAGGCCTTGTACGACGTAACCCCGGATCACTGGGCGATCATGGTGCTCTTCGCCGCGTGGTGCCAGCTGCGCCGCGGGGAGTGCCTGGGCTTGCAGCGCAGGGACATCGAGTGGCACGACGAGAACACCGCGACCCTGCATGTGCGCCGGCAACTGAACGCGAACACCGGCGACTACTCGGAGAGGCTCAAGAGTGACGCGGGCAGACGGACGCTCAGCATCCCGAAGCTCATGATCGACCGCCTCAAGGATCACCTGCGTGACAACGTCGCGGCCGAGGCCAAAGCGCCGCTGATCCCCACGAACGTCCGTGGCAGCGTTCCTCTGTCCAACACGCGATGGGGATACGTGTGGGCGGATGCTCGAGACCGTGTCGCTGACCTCCGGCCGCGATTCCGGTTCCATGATCTCCGTCACACGGGCCTGACGATCTTCGCCCAGGAGGGCGCGACCCTCGCAGAGCTGATGCGGCGAGGCGGCCACGCCGACATCCGAGTCGTCCTCCGCTACCAGCACGCCACGATGGCCCGCGATCGTGAGCTCGCGGACCGTATGAGCGATCGCGTCCAGGAGCGGATCAACGCGGCCAGGAAGGCATGAGAGTCGACGTGGGACAGCCATGGACACCTATCAGGAGAAAGAGTTCATCAACAAGGGAGGCACTACCATGGCCGTTCACGATCGTTCGCAGCCCCCGGCGCTCAAGCTGATCTCGCTGGCTGTCGCCGCCGACACCTACGGAGTGTCGATCAAGACGCTGCGCCGTCGCATCTCGGACGGCACCGTGAGCGGCTACCGGGTTGGACGGCTGATCCGCGTCGACCCGGACGAACTCCGCGAGAAGCTGCTCATCGAGATCCCTTCAGCCAAGTAGACGCAAGACCAAAGTGTGGGCGGGCCTGAAAGGCCCGCCCACACTTTGCGGTTCACCGTCAGCTCACACAGGCGGCGTCTCGTCGCGCAGGAACGCCGCTTCCGCTTCCGCACGCCGGGTGACGTCTTCGACGACGAAGTCCACGAAGTCCTCGTCCCGGTCAGTGATCGGAATCTCTTCGCCCGCCCGGAGCGGATCTTCGCCGGGCCAGACGGTTTGCCGGGAGGGGCGGTCGCGATCGAGGCGGGTGCCGGAGATCTGTACCCATTCGCGTAGCCGGGTCCGGGCGGCGGCGAAGTCGGTCATGAACGAGATAGCCCCGGCGGCGTCCTGCTCTGGGTCGTAGCAGCCTAGCCACCGGGTGTAGAGAGCGGAGAGCTCCCACACGAGTTCCGGGTGGCGGTGCCACATGGGAGGGACGATCTGCGGGGGGAGGGCGAACTCGTGCCGGAGCCAGTTCACCCATTCGTTGAGGTCGAGCCATTCGTGCTCGGCGTCGTCGGAGGACAGGGTGCGCCAGTTGATCGGGCGAGGCACGGGCGGGAGGTCATCACTCCCGCCCGCGCCTGCCCGGGGGCCGCCGTCCCGTCTCTCGCCTTCGTCGATCTCGTCGGGCTCGTCGTCCTCGATGTCTGGTTCGTCGGACTCGGGCTCGAAGTTCACGTCCGGGTCGCCCGGTTCGGGGTTCTGGGTCGGGTCGTTATCGGCCACGTCACTGCCCTCCGGTAGGGGTTATCGGCCGACCGCTTCCATCGCGGGCGCTTCGGCCTCTCGCGAGGTGGTAGGGGTGGGCGAGCCGAGCTGGGCTGCTCGGTCGGGTTCCTCACGCTCGGCGTCGCGTCCGACTTCGCGGTCGGCGTCGCGTTCGGCCTGACGCTCGGCGGCGGGCCGGCGGTCGATCGTGAAGTCCGTGATGTTCGGGTCGGGCGCGATGCGCTTGGCGACGAACTGCTCATCGGTGCGCTCCTCGCCGTTGACGTTGCGCGTGTACTCGCGGGTGTAGCCCTGCGCGACGATGTCGTCGCCCTTGACGTACCGGTCGGCGGACATCTCGGCGGACTTCCCGAACTGGATCAGGTCGTGGTAGGTCGGGTCGAGCTTGCGGAAGGACCCGTCCTGCTGGGGCTCGTAGTGGTTGATGCCGATGCGGGCGTAGAAGCGCGCCTGCCCGGATTCGGAGAAGGTGAGGCGGGGATCGGCGGAGATGAAGCCGTTGATCGCCTGCGAGGTCTTGATGGCCATGAGAACTGAGGTCCTTCCTGATAACAACGAAACTGTCTGGTGCCCCCGCGGTTGAGCGGGAGGCACCAGACAGGTGCGCAGGTCAGACCCCAAAGGACCGAGAGAACCGGTTTCAGGACGTGTGCAGGAGCGCCTCGATCTCCTTCCGGTCCGTTTTCAGCTGCGCGGCGTCCTTACGGGCAGGCCAGGCGCGCAGGTCGGTGATGATGGGGCGGGCGGTGCGGAGCATTACCACTCCGATCCCGAACGGCAGCGTGCGGATCACGTCCGGGGGCATGATCGCTACGCGGCGGATCGAGCGTTGCGCGGAGCGGTGTCCTTGCTCGCCGATGGTGACGGAGTCGGTGATCTCGTCTCTCTCTCCGATCAGCGCTGAGAGGTCCTGCAGGTCTCGTGAGTTCGATGCGCCGCCGAGGATGACTTTCACGATTGATGCGTCCCACAGCGCGTTGGCGTTGTTCTCGCCCCATTTCTCGCGTGCCTGTGCGAGGGACTGCAGCACTGGCAGGGTGGTGATCCCCGTGCCGCCGCCTTCGGCCATCAGCGTGGGAAGCGAGGGCAGGGGTGCGAGGTTGCCGATCTCATCGAGTGCGAGGAGCATCGGTGGATCTAGTCGTGTGCCTGGTGAGGTGGCGGCGATCTTGCGGGCGGTTTCGACGAGGTCTTCGATGAAGGCGGCCACCAGCGCCGAGGATGCCCCGGCCCCAGCGCCGGTGGCGAGGAGGTACAGGGTGCCGCGATCCCGGATGAATGTCTCGGGGTCGAACCGGTCTCGCGGACCCGGTGTTACTGCGTCCAGGACGCGCGGGTCGGCGAACGCAGAGAACGCGAGGGACACTCCCTGCCAGATCGAGTCGCGCGTCTTGGGGTCGGCTTGTAGCATCGCGTCGAGTGAGTCCGCCCACCCGGGTGCTGCCTGCGGGTTGGATTGCAGTACCCGCACCGCATCCGCGGCAGCGGCGGGGTTCAGCGCCCACTGGTACAGGGTTGCTGCGTCCCGCCCGTCCAGCGCTGCGGCGTGGAGGAGCCCCTGGATGGCGGCGGCGGTCTTGCCCTGCCAGAAGTCGCCGCCGGACACGGAGCCGAAGTTCGTGGCCGTGGCGAGCCCGGTGGCGCGGATCATCGCTGTCAAGGGGTCTTCGCATCCGCGGACCGGTGACCACTTCATGCCCGCGGGGAGTCCTTCAGCGAGGTGCTGAGGGTCGAACACCGCGACCGGTCCGACGCGCTGTCGGGCCTTCAGCGTCGCGGTGAGGTTGTCGGGCCGAGTGGAGGTGGTGATGACGGCGCCGGGAGCATCGAGGATCGCGTTGATCACGACATGCAGCCCTTTGCCCGACCGGGGTGGGCCGATAAGCAGGATGGAGTCCTCCACGGTCGCCCACACCTCCTGCCCTTTCGACCGGCCGAGGAGGTAGCCGACGTCCTCGGGGGAAGGATCTTCCAGCGAAGGCCGGAACGTGCCCGCCCGTTTCCTGAGGGCCTTCGTCCCTGCGGCTTTGGCGACATCGCGCGCAGTGGCGATGCCGTGGAGCAGGCGCGGATCCTGCGCCCGGTTCTCTTTCGCGCGCGCGATGACTCGCCACACCCACCACACGATGATCCCGAGGACCGAGACTGTGATGGCGAGGACCAGCCAGTACACGACCGGGCTCAGGCCCGGCGCGCCGATCGCCTCGCCCGGGGTAGCCGGGGTGAGCAGCACACCGAGCCCCGTTGAGGGCCCGCCGGTGGGTTGCGGGAGCCCGGTGAAGAACGCAGCGGCACTACCGGCGGCGCGAAGCAGCCCGGCCAGGACAGCGAACCCCGCCAGGGCCGCAAGTCCCAAGTTCGCGAGCATCTGGGACGGCTGGTGCGGGTTCATCCCAGCCCTCCGACGATGTGGGTGGTGCCGGAGATCCGCCCGAACAGCAGCACCTCACTGCCGCCGCCTTGCAGTTCACGGTCCTCGATCACGTGCCGCACACGTCCGTATCCGTCGGAGGAGGAATGGCGGATGATCACCGCGAGAGCGACATCTTCACCGGGGACGAAGCCTTCCCCGACTGCCTCGAACAACACCGGCAGCCTGGGGTCCTGTGCGGTCATTCCCGCGGTCTCGGAGGCCAGTTCGGGGTCGGGCTCTGGGACGGGCGGGGTGAGGACATCGGTGTAGGTGGTGCCGCTGTGCTCGACGATCTCCACCCGCACCGGCACCTTCCGCCGTCGCAGGACCTCGTCTATCAGCCCGCCGAGCGCGTGCCTGCCGACGGGCTCCCCTGTGACGGGTGCACCGTCGAGGGTGACGCTGATCTGGTCGTCCGCGTCTACCCGGACGACCAGGTGCGGGAGTGTGATGGGCACCACGAGATCCCCATCGGTTTCGCGTGTCGTGGCGCGATTGCGGCGGGAGCGGCGTGAGGGTGCAAGTTCGCTCATTTTTGCCGCCCGATCATCCGCGTGGTCGTGTCGAACGTGGACAGCTCGTCCGGATGCAGCTGATGCTGGACGGCGAAAGATCGCTCCTTGATCCGCCACAGTCCTTGCCCCGTGCCTAGGCCCGGTAGGAGGGACTGTTCGGTGCCAGTGAGGCCGAGCGCGGTCGCGGTGGTGCCGAGCTGGTCGGCTTCCTGCCGGTAGATGATCCGCGTCTCCGCGTTCGCCAGTAGGGACGACGCCAGGGCCCGCATCGCGGACCCGCTGTCGCCGACGTTGTCGAGGTCTGTCAGCTTGTGGAAGATCAGCATGTTCGCGATCCCGTAATGCCTGGCGAGCCGCCACTGCGCGTCCATGCGCTTGAGCAGCGCGGGATGGGACATGAGACGCCAGGCTTCGTCGTAGATCACCCACCGCTGTCCGCCTTCGGGGTCCAGGAGGGCCGATTCCATCCACGCCGACGAGCACGTCATCAGTACCGAGATGAGGGTGGAGTTCTCCGCCACCCGGGACAGGTCCAGGGAGATCATCGGCAGGGACGGGTCGAAGGTGACCGTGGAGGGCCCGTCGAACAAGCCCTGCAAGTCCCCGGCGACCAGGCGCCTCAGTGCGTGCCCGACGATCCGGCCGTCCTCAGCGAGCCGCCCGTCGGTGTCGTCTGTGCTGTCGGGGTTGAGGATGCGGTCCACGATCATTGGCAGGATCGGGATGTCGTTGTTGGCGACGGCGGCGGAGAGAGCGACGTCGATCGACGTGTGTTCCAACGGCGACAGCGACCGCTCGAGGACGGTCTCGGCCAGTGCGCCGATCAGCTCCCGCCGCCGGGAGGCGACCTGGGCGCCCCATTCGATATCCGTCAGACTGGAGGGCCGGTGGCCCTCATCGAGGGGGTTCAGCCGGTTCTTCAGCCCGTGGCCGAGGACGATCGCCTTCCCGCCGACAGCCTCCGCGACGGGGGTGTGCTCGCCTTTCGGGTCGCCGGGGACGTAGACGCGACGCCCGAACGGAATCGACCGCGTGTATAGCGACTTCGCCAGCGAGGACTTTCCGGAGCCGACGATGCCGGCCAGTACGATGTTGGGGGCGGTGATGACGCCGCGCTTGTACAGCTCCCACGGGTCGTAGACGAACGACCCGCCCGAGTACATATCTTGTCCGACGAACACGCCTTCCGGCCCGAGTCCGCCTTCGGCGAGGAATGGGTACGCACCGGCGAGCGCGGCGCTGGTGTCCTGATGGGAGGGAAGCCGCAGCCCTCGCAGCGAGCGGAGGGCGGCGGGACCTGACTCACCAGATCGGGGGAGGTAGGTGGTGGCGCGGCGCTCGGCCTGCTCCGCCTCCCACTGGGCGCGCGCTTCGGCCTTGCGGGCGGCGACGTCCTTCGCTTGGATCTGCGCGGCGGCCTTCCGGCGGGCGCGGCGCTGCTTGCGGTGCTCGGACTCCGGTCCGATCAGCACCGTCGAGTACACGCGACGTTTCGGGATGCTCACAGCACGACTCCTTCCTGCACCCGCCCGGGCAGGCGGTGTGCAGGAAGGAGGTGCGGGACCGGCGCCCCAGGGTCAGACGGTGCGTGCGAGCGGCAGTGCGGCCGCGGTGAACGCCTGCGCCTGCTGTCCGACCAGCCGCCGGGTCTCGCAGGAGGCTTGGATGGCGGCCTGCTCGATCTTCGAGACCGCCGCTTCCAGCTCGTCCGGGGTGGGGGCGCTGACAGAGATCAGCCCGGTGTAGCGGAGGATGCCGTGCCCGCTGGTGAGGTCGGCTTCTTGCTGCAGCACGTCCTGATACTCGGCGGACTGCTGGGCGTCCTCGACCTGTCCGATCTTCTGGCGTTGTGCGGCGTCGGAGATGTACTCGACCTTCTTCTTCCGAATGTCACGGGCCGCTTGATCCGACCGGATCGGCGTGCACAGTAACGAGAACGATCTCCGCACCCCGGAGGCGAGGAGCACCGGGGACAGGAACCCCGGGTACACGAGCGATCGGGGCCATTCGCTGACCCAGAGCACGGCATGGTGTGCGCTGTCGGAGCGGAGCCCGTTCCAGGTCTCCTCCAACGCAACCGGTCCTGCCGTGGCCAGGTCCTGCCCGAGGTTCCCGGAGCGTTCCAGGGTCGCGGCGATCGCCGGGTCGTACGCGGAGCGTAGGATCACGGCGAGCTGGCCGGGTGTGAGCCATCCGGTGGCTTTCAGCTCGGCGGAGTGGAGCGCGGCGGTGAGGGTGTTCATCTCCTGTCGCAGCACGGCGGCTGCACCTTTCATGCCGCCGCCGGCGGTGCGGATCGCCCGGGCAGCGGCCTTCATGTCCAGGGCGAGGGAGATCGTCGTCGCGTGGCGTTCCCCGGCAGGGCCTGCCCGGTCGATGAGCTCGGCGTAGGTGCGCGACGTCCACGACTCGTCGTCGGGGTTGCCGTGCTCGGCCCACCACTGCGCAAGCCCGCTCCCTGAATCCGGGAGGGTGCGCTCCAGCACCTGCAAGCGGGCGATGCGCCCGGACCGGCAGCATGTCGCGAGGACTCGCCCCCAACTGGCCACGCGGCGTTCCTGCTCGCCAGGGTCCAGGAGCACGAACGCGGGATGGGTGACTTCCAGCAGCGCCGTCAGCGTGGCTGCGTAGGGGTGATGCACCATGACCGCTCCGGTGATCGGGTCTTCGTACTGACGCAGCGCCGCCATGTCCCCCGGGAGCGCGAGGGTCCCGGCGGGGCGGGGCTTGACGACCCGCATCCGGTAGATCGTCTGCTTCACGGTGACCCGCCACAGCCAGTGCACCCCGACGGGCAGCCACTCGACGGTCTTGCGGCCCGCGATCGGGACCCAGGTGATGGCCAGGCAGGTGACCCAGATCGGGGCGGTATAGGCGAGGATCATCCCGCCTCCCGCGTACAGCGACCCGATGAACGCCAGCCCGGCGATCGCGAGCGCGATCACCTGCGATAGCGACAAGCCGAGGATGAGGCCACGCCGGGTGAGGCGGGAGAACTTCACCGCCGTCAGCGGGTAGTCGTCTTTCGTGTTCTGCGGTTTCGCCACGGGTTACTCCTTCCCTTCAGGCGCCGTGTTCGGTGGCGGCGGGTCCTTCGGCGGTGGCGTCGACGACGGGCCAGACGATGCCGACGGTGTGCTGGACGGCGGCTCCTGCGGCGCCGATGGGGCAGACGGCGGGGGTGCGTTACCGGACGGAGGCGGGGCGCTATCTTGGCCAGCCGCTGATGCCTGGTCCTCTGCAGCACCGCCGATCACGCCACCGAGCTTGGGGCCGGCCGTGGCGGCTTCCTTGACGGCCGCCGCCGCGACGACCGCGACTGCGGCGGGTCCGGCCGCTGCCGCACCTCCCGCAGCAGCCCCGCCACCTGCAGCAGTCCCGCCACCACCGGCAGCACCACCGGCAGCACCACCGGCAGCACCACCGGCAGCACCACCGGCAGCACCACCGGCTGCGCCGCCCCCGCCACCAGCCGCAGCGCCGCCTCCGGCTCCACCAGTACCAGCAGCGGTCGCACCGCTCCCGCCGTCCGGAGGCGGGGGCGGCGTGCCGCCGCCTCCACCACCCCCGCTGCCGGGCGGTGGGCCATCGCCTTGACCCTTCCCGTCGAGGACTTTCTGCGGGCCGTCGCCAGCGGGCTTGGACGGAGTGGGCACGGGCCGATTCATGGACTGCTTGGCCTCTTGCTCCGCGCTCATCGCGTGGTACATGTCAAACCCGATAAAGGAGATGAACTTGTAGACCATGTACGGCGCGAACGCGGCGACGAACATGAGCACGATCCCCGCGATGGGGTCGGCGATGGATGCCAGGTCAAAGTCGATCGGCTGGGAGACCTGGGTGATCGCGACGAGGAACACCACGACGAGGACGAGCTTGGACAAGATCAGCGCGATCACGAACGACACCCATTTTCCGAACCAGCCGCGGGTGACGTCCCAGCTCGCGCCGCTGATCGCGATCGGCCCGAGCACGATTGCGACGAGCAGCAACGCTTTGCGAATCAGGAGCGAGAACCACACGATCGCCGCGGCGGTGATCGCGAGGCCGGCGAAGAAGATGGTGATGATCGCGCCGACACCGGGAGCGGAGAGGTTGATCGCGGTGAGCCCCGCGGCGAGCAGGGCGATCTTGTCGCCCATCGCTTCCATCGAGTTGCCAGTGGCTTGGATGATGCCGATGGTCAACTGGTCGGTGATCTCCAGCAGCGTCGCGGTGAGCGTGATGATGAGGAACGACCCGAGCACGCTCTTGCCGAGTCCGAGCGCCGCCCGAGAGAGTGCGGTGGGGTCTCGGCGGATGAGGCCGGTGATCAGTTGCAGGCAGAAGAACACGAGCATGATCAGCACGGCGACGCCGAAGAGGATGTTGTAGACGCCGACGTACTCCGGGGACTGGACGTCGACGAGCGTGGTGGTGTCGAAGACATACCAGACGCCCTCGAACAGCCAGGCGGCGGCCTGTCCCATCGCTTGAGCAAGCCAGTCGAAAGGGGCCGCGACGAGCGTCGCGGCCCCTTCTCCGACGGCGTCGCAGACGTTCGAGATGACCGGGACGTCACACAGTGCCATGACGGTCTCCTTCCGGGGCGGTGCGGTGGAGGGGCCGTTCAGACGGCCTGGCCGACGTTCCAGAAGAAGTTGATGAGCGTGACGCTTGCGCCGCAGATGATCGCGGCCCCGCAGGAGACGAGGACCCCGATCTTTCCCCGCCCGGCCAGATGCGGGTTGCTGCTGTTCGCGCCGAAGCCCCAGATGATCGCCGAGATGATCAACGCCAGGACGCTGAGGATCAGGCCGACCGTCATCACGGCGCCGACGATGGTGCGCAGCTGGGCGATACCGGGCAGCCCGGAACTGTTGGGGTCGATATCGACCTGCATCGGGACGAGTGCGGCCAGATGAGGCAGGACGGTGGTGGTGAGATCGAGAACGGCGGACACGGGTGCTCCTTCATGAATCAAGCAGGGATACCCGGCCGGCATCAGCCGGGTATCGCACAGGTGCGCTCCCCGCACCCCACGACGCAGGAAGCGGGGGCGGTGGAGCTCCGTCGCCTCCACCGCCCCCGCCAGTTCTTCACGTCCGCGGCTAGAGTTGCCCGCCGAGAGTGATCAGCCAGTTCATCCACGTGATCCCGGCGCCCGCGAGAGCTGCCGTGCCGAGCGCCGTCCACACGCCGATGCGTGCTTTCGTGGCGACCTGGTGGTGCCCGTTCGCGGAGCCGATCGCCCAGATCACCGCGCTCACCACGATCATCAACACCGACAGGATCAGCACGATCGTCAACAGCGCGCCGATGATGCTCTCCAGCTCGTTGGAGCCGCCCACGGCGCCGAAGTCGGGGAACACGTTCCCCGAGGCCAAGAATCCGGCCGGTTGCAGCCGGGAGAAGGAAAACGTCATCGGCGGGTCACCCTTCTTTCACGGAGATGTGGATGTGGTCGAAGTGCCCTCCGGTGACGTTCCCCGGGTCGTGCATCCCGCCGCCGCCGTACGGCTGCCACCCCTCGTCTGCGCGAGCCGTCGACCAGATCTGTCCTTGCCAGATGAGGTAACTGATCCCGAGGGTCTCAGCGTTCGTCTCGAGCCAGTCGGTCAGTTGCCACCCGTAGTCGACCTGCTCCGCGCTCGGGTAGTGACCGATCTGATTGCCGACGGTGACATCGCAGGCCCGCCCGAGCGGATGATCCGACCGTGTCCCGGGACGTGGCGAGTAACACGCCCACCCGGTGCCGGGGAACGCGTTGCGGGTCTGGACGACCATATGCGCGGTGCGGGCGGTGACCTGCCCGCCGGTGCCGGTCGGGTCATCGACCACCTTCCCGCCGTCCCCGGTGAACTCCGCCGCGTCCGCCCCGGCCCCGCCAGGCGCGCAGCCGGGCCCGGGTGCACTATTGCCGTCGGGTTCGGTGGCGCCGTGGTCTGCGAGCCACTGGTCGGCGTCGATCGACTCGGTGCCGGTGGAGCCGGGCCGGATCTCGAAGTGCAGGTGCGCGCCGGTGGAGCGGCCCGAGGAACCGACGTCGCCGATGTGAGTGCCAGCGGTCACCGTCTGTCCTTCTTGGACGTGGATGCCGTGTTCCCACATATGCGCGTACACGGAGCGGACGGCTTCGCCCCGCACAGTGTGTTCGATGATGATGAGGCCGCCGTAGCCTCCGTTGAACTCGGCCCACACGACCCGACCGTCGGCGGCCGCGTAGATCGGGGTGCCGTCGGCGGCGGCGTAGTCGGTGCCGGCGTGGTAGGTGGTCTCCCCGGTGAACGGGTCAGACCGATACCCCCAGTCGCTGGTCTTCGTCCACGTCCCCTCGGGCAGCGGGAACATGATGCGGGTGGTCTCCGGCACCGACCCAGTGCCGCCGCCAGTGCCGGAGGGAGCGGGCACGGTGAGGGCATCGAGGATCGCTTCGGCGACGGGCTGGTAGTTCTGATACCGCTCCGGGAACGCGCTGACCTCGACGGCCTGCGCGACCTCGCCCATGTCCATCGTTTCCCAGCCCGGGATGTCCAGCATGCCCCGTGGGGAGGGGTAGTTCGGACCCGAAGGCCCGCCGTAGAACGCTCTGGCCTGGTAGGTGGTGTCCATCAGCTCGGCGACGGTTCCCCACCCGGCCTGCGGGCGCATCTGGAATAAGCCGAGCGAGTCGTGGTCGGACCCGTTGCCGTCGTTGGGGTAGCTCCCAGACTCCGGGTAGGTGCCGGTGTTCGCCAGTTGCCGCAGTGTCGATTCGGTCAGCGCCGCCATGAGGGCGATCGTGGCCCCGCGGGCATCGACGCCGTCGGTCTGCCCGCCGACGGTGATGATCGTGGCGGCGTGAGTGAGTTGCTTCTTGTTCAGCGTGAATGTCTCCCCGTCCCGCGTGGTCACTTCCAGCTCGTCCGGGATCGGCCCCACGGTCAGCGACGACCCGGGACCGCAGCTCGCGTTCGCGGCGGGGTTCATCAGCACCCCGACCCCGACCAGCACGGCCGCCGGTCCCACGCACAGGACGAGGACCGCCAGCGCGGCGAGGATCTTCTTCAGCACGACAGACCCCGGACTCAGCGCAGCGGGTTGTCGAGCTCGGACAGCCGCAGCGTGTGGCACCGCTCGAACGCGGGCTCGCACGCGAGGAACACGGTGAACGACACCGGGTGTTCGCTGGTCGCTTCCTGCCCGGAGACGGTGCCGGTGCGGTGCCGGGTGCCGTCGATGGTGACCGCGATCATCCCCTCCACGAGCGTGCCGGACCGGTCTTGCGCGACCGCGTCGGCCCAGGCGTCGGGGATGACCGCCGTCTCGGTGGTGAGGTGCTGGGTGGTGGCGTGCCCGGTGAGCTGGCGCCAGGCGTCGGGCGCCGGGTAGTAGCCGGCGATGTCCGAGGCGAGACCGGGGGTCTCGGTTCCGGTGGGGTCGGCGTCGGAGAGCACCACCTGCCCGTAGTCGGCGGGTCCGAGCCCGGAGGCGGTGTCCCAGGTGAAGAGGGCCTCGGCGACGGCGCGTGCGTACCGGATCGGGTCGTTCGTCCGCGGCAGCGGCGTCAGCTCGGGCGGTCCGGACGGCGCCGGGGCCGTTGGCCGTTGCTCAGACGTGGTCGGTACAGGGGCGGGGGTGTTCTCGTGCGGGCGGGCGATCAGCCCGTACACGCCCAGTCCCACCAGGACGAGGAAGATGACCGTTCCGGAGATACCGGCGATCAACAGGGCGCGGCCCCGCTTACGCGGGGCCGCATCGGAGAAATCAGTCGACATGGCAAGGCACGTCCTTTCACAGCAGAACCGTCAACGGTGTGTGCCATGCAGGTGCGGGCGCCTAACCCCACTGGTCACTTCGCGGCGGGGCACTCGCACAGGCGGCGGCGCGGCGTGCGTCGGCGGCGGTATCGAGAAAAGCGTTCGCCTGGTCGCGGTGGCGGGTGATCGCGTCCCACTGCTCGTCGGTCGCGTACCGGCCGACGAGGGCGGCGTCGTTGATCTCCCACCATCCCTCGGCCTTCGCGAGGATGTCGACGAGCCGGCGGGCGTGGTAGCGGCCCCGCACCCCGTCTGCGGACATCCCGTCCTCCTCCGCACCCGACTCGCCGTTCTCCGCGGTTGTCGCAGCGGAAGTTGGGGTGAGGGCGAGCTTGCGCACGCGGGCGATGGCGGCTGCGACCGCTCGGGATCGTTCTACCGGACGGTCGATCTGCCGCACCGCGCGGAGCTCGTCGTCGGCGGCTTCCCGGACGGCGGCGCTCGCAGTCTCGTTCACTGCGGTCTTCTCCAGCCAGCACACCCCGCGCAGGGCGATGACCTTGTGGTAACGGCCATGGACCTTTGCGTCGCTGTTAATCTCCACGACCGCTTCGGCGGCTGCCTGCCGGACTCGTTCGTCTTCGTCCTCGTTGGTCGCCAGCCGTTCCAGCGCGAGGACCTGCTCGAGCTGTTGGGAGGAGTCCCGGCCGGTCACCGCGGTCGCGGCCTGCACGCGGGACTTCCGTTTCGACGGTGGTTGTGAATCCCAACGGCCGCTGCCGCTGCCCTGATAGGTCGCGACGATCATCGCTTCCTTCTCGTCCGGGTCCGTGTCGTCGGCCTCGCCGTCGTCCGAGCCCGGGAGGGCGTCGGCGCCGAAGCGGGTCGCGGATTGACGGCGGGCGTTCTCCTCGGTGAGAAGCGTCTTGTACTCCGCGTACAGGGCTGCCTTCTCCGTGGTGGTGAAGTGCTTGTGCAGAAGGTTGTCGTCCTGGATCGCCAGCAGCGTCCGCAGCTTGTCCGACACCTCAGACGCGATCCACACCGGGACCGTCGCGTGCCCGAGCTGCCGCATCACTTCCAGGCGGCGCCGGCCGGAGATCAAGACCCCGTCGGAGGTGATCACGATCGGGCACAGCAACCCGAGCGTTTGGATCGACGTAGTCAAGTCGGCCAGGTCACCGAGCTCACGCCGGTAGGAGCGACCCAGGACGATGCGCTCGATGGGGAACTGGGCTACTGTCTGCCCGGTCCCGGACGCTGTGGTGTTCATGCCGCTGCTCCCCTCGTGAACTTTCGGGAGATGGCGGCGAGTTGGTGATCCGCGAGGAGGTCTTCGGTGCGGTCCCCGAGCAGCAGCCGCGCGAAGATCCCCAGCCGCGCCGGGTCGGCTCCGGTGGCTTCCTTCTTCGACCGCGGCCCGAGTAGCAAACGCAGCAGACCATTCCAGTCGCGGGCGGAGAACCCGAGCCGTTGCCGCATCGCGTTGTCTTTGCGCAGCACGTCGATCCCGGACTGGGTGCTCGCCAGACTCGTGAGGCGGTGGCAGATGTATTCCACCGCGGTCTCAATGGTGCGGGGATACCAGCCGGTGGTCACCAGGAACACGGACGCGGATCGGACGACCCTCTCCACAGCCACGGTCGGTGAAGTAGGCGGGGTTGCGGCGGCGAGCACGTGGTAGAAGAACGTCTCGTAGTGGCCGGCCCGCATCGGGTACTCGTCGGGACGCTGATCGGGCCGGCGGGCCTTATCGGTCGAGGTGAGGAGACGTTCGGCGTGCACCTCGGCGGCCATGCCAAGCTCCACCGCACGAGTGATCGCGGCCCACGGGTCGGCGGCACGGCGGATCGCCGGCGTCCGCATAGCCATGAACGCCTCATACGCGGCATCGGCGGGGTCACGGTGCCAGGACCGTGCCAGCGGAAGGTACTTCTCCTGCGCATACTGCATCAACGCGCGGGCGGCGGGGTGCGTGCGCCAGAGCTGCTCGGCGGTGAGTTGCTCCAGCAGGGCGCGGAGCCCTTCCCCGGTGGTGAAGTCGGGAAGTAGTGGTTCAGATGAAGGGTCTTTCATGAGGTCAACTCCTTAGGACGAGGTGACCAGTAGGTGTGTAAACGCGACCCCAAACCCTCGGCACGGCCGGGAACCGATTCTGTGCGCCCGAACGGGCCGTTTGTCACGAGCGCTACTCTCATCCCGCGATCGACCATCAGGAACCCCGCCAGTGGACATGGCACGGCGACCTCGCGGGCGGCAGCGTCAGCTGCCCCACTGGCTGGCGCAACTCGCTTCATCACCGTCGCGGACCCGTGACAGGTTCTGCGAGCTTCGTTCTGTATCCCCTCTATAGCCATGCGCTACTCCTTCCCAGGGCTCCCGCAAGATGCGGACGGCCTTGCGACCATGAGGTGCGCCGGGAAGATCAGCGGAGCGAGGACGGATGGCTGACGGTGTGCCGACCGTCAGGCTCCACAACGAACCCGACGTGTCTGGTCCGGTCTACTGGCTGGCGGCGTATCCGTCGACACGCGCATGACGAACGTGGGCCATTCGGCGAGAATCACGGTTCGTGCGACGAGTAGCGGCAAGAGAGGCCGAGGCGACCAGTCGACAACATTCTCCACGAACCTGGTAGGCAAGTGAGTTGGGACAACGACGTCGGGTCACCGAGCTGCGTCGTTGACAGCGATAGCGTGGGCTTGCCCATCCTCAGCCACCGTGTGTGGTGTGCGTCGGTACTGTGTCGGCGTTATGCCGTAACGACGGTGAAACCAGTGGGATGCTACACGCGGGTCGCTCCACCCGACTTCACTCGCGGCACGTACCACGGAGATGTCTGTTTCTTCGATGAGCCGAGCGAATTCAGTGAGCCGGAGTTCAGTGAGTAGGCGCATCGGTGCGGCGCCGGCGTGCTGTACGAACATGCGGGTGAGGTGAGTCCGTGAGAGGGAGAGCTCTCGTGAGAGTGCTCCAACGGTCCACGGTTCTGCGATGCGCCCGCGAAGCAACTGGATTGCGCGACCGATGTAGCCGATAGATCCGGTGTCGGTCAGTCGTCCATTGATGGGTGTCCACGGTGTCGTGGGGGTGTCCGGCGCTTCATCCAGAAAAGTCGGCAGTATCAGCCTCATCCATCGTGCGAGAAGCTCGAGAGTGTGAATCGCGACGACTTCGGGCGAGTGGGTCCCGCCGCGCAGTACGCTCATCTGTCGCCATAGCGGCTCGACTCGCCGCAGCGCAGCGATTCCTGGCGCAAGGACGATCGCGTGGCCGTCCCACTCGAGGGGGTGTACTCCTGCGATCACTCGTTCTGCATCGGGGAGAAACCACGCCATCTGGGTGCGCCAGAACTGCTCGTCGGCGTAGATGGCCCAGATGCGTACGGACGGGGATGGCCGCAAGCGACACCATTTGCCGGTGCCGAGGGCAAGAGACATACCAGGACGCAGGACGTGCACGCTCTCAGCAGTCTCGAGGACGCAAGACCCCTCGACGACGTTGAGTATCTTCGCATGCCGAAACACGGTACGGCTTGACGGGACCGTACGCACCATCTCTATGGCCGCAATATCGCCTGACGCTTGAACCGCTGGGTAGGGGCGCGTGAACCTGATCGGTTGAGTGGGCGGCAAGTCATGCGCGGCCTCGAACGCCTCCTCTGGCGTAGCGGCCACGCTGCGCACAGCACACCGTCAGCTCAGCTTGCCTTCCGAGTCGCGTGGTCGCACGCGGTGTTCGCTGAGGATCGAGATCCGATTGAACATGTTGATGGCCGCAGCGACCCACTCCGCGGCCGCGAACACCTCCTCGGTGAGGGTGCTTCGGGCCTGCGCGAGCTCGACATTCACGGCGGCGTCGAGCGGGAGCCGGGTGGCTGCTTCAGCGATCGCGAGCAAGGCTCGCTCTCGATCGCTGAACAGGGGCGACTCGCGCCAGGCGGGCAAGATGTCGAGTAGTTGCTGATTAACGCCTGCGCGCCTTGCCTGCCGCGAATGCAGATCGAGACAGAAGACGCATCCGTTCAGCTGCGACGCCCGAACCTTGATCAACTCGCTCTCGGCGGGACTGAGTCCGCGTTGCGAAGCGGCCTCAGACACAGCGGTCGCGAACGCAGACGCGGCTTCCCATGCTTCTGGGACGGCCTTGTCCATGTAGGGGCGTGGTTCATGCAAGGTCGTCATCACCGATCATCCTTGGCCGAGCCGCCATCGGAGTCGAGGTCCTTCCTGACCTCGTCCATGTCGAGTCCTCTGACGTTCTCTACTACTTCGGCCAAGGCAGTGGGCGGTAGAGCGCCGGCCTGGCTGAAGACGAGCAACCCCTGGCGGAAGGCGAGCAGCGTGGGAATCGCGGTGATTTGGGCCGCCGCGGTAATGCGCTGCTCCGACTCCGTGTCGAGTTTCGCGTGGACGATGTCCGGATTGTCTTGCGACGACTTCTCGAAGACCGGCGCAAACTGATGGCATGGTGCGCACCAGTCCGCCCAGAAGTCGACGAGGACGATGTCGTTCTGATTGATCGTGACCTCGAAGTTGTCCTCGGTCAGTTCGACGGTTGCCATGTGGGTTCTCCTCTTGTGCGCATGATGATCAGTGGTGGTGTCCATGGGGGTTGCCGGGGAATCGCATGTCGACGACGTCCGCATACTCCGGATGAGCGCGAATGTACGCGGCGGCGAAGGGGCACGAGACCGTCGCGGTCTTCTTGTCCTCGCGGAGACTGTCGAGGACGCCTCCAAGGAGTCGCGCCGCGACTCCCTTTCCGCGGAACTCGGGGAACACGG
>NZ_JBDIAB010000017.1:0-26333 GCF_039812165.1 Microbacterium sp. | reverse complement strand
GCCTCGGACGGCCCGGCGGTCGTGCTCACGCACGGCGCCGGCATGGATCACACGATGTGGGAGGAGCAGGCCGTCGCGCTGACCGACGCCGACTACCGCGTGATCCTCTGGGACATGCGCGGGCACGGCGAGTCGACGCTGGCCCCGCAGGCCCGGTTCACGGCCGCCGACGCGCTCGAAGACCTCGCGGCGTTGCTGAAGGAGTGCCGCGTCGACAGAGCCGTGCTCGTGGGGCACTCACTCGGAGGCAATCTCTCCCAGGCCTTCGTCCGCTCTCACCCTGACCGGGCAGCCGGGTTGATCGTGGTCGATGCGACGTGGAACACCGGACCGTTGTCACGACTGGAACGATTCGCACTCCGTCTTGCGGCGCCCTCCCTGACGTTGATCCCCGCTCACACCCTTCCGGGCCTCATGGCCCGCGCGTCAGCGATCACGCCGTCAGCCATCCGCCGCACCCAGCGGGTCTTCGCCCGCATGCCGAAGCGACGCTTCCTCGAGGTCTGGACCGCCACCGTGTCGTTCGTCGATCCCGACCCCGAGTACCGCGCGCCGGTGCCGCTCGCGCTGGTGCGGGGTGCCGAGGATCGCACCGGGAACATCGCCACCGCGATGCCCCGGTGGGCGCACGCCGAGAACATCGTGGAGCACGTCATCCCGGATGCCGGTCACGTCGTCACCTGGGACGCACCGGGCGCGACGTCGCACACACTTCGGCAGGTTCTCGACCGATGGGATCGCACCGCGCCGCCCGGCTAGGCACGCCACACCCGAAAGTCAAGGCCCCCGGGCAAACCGGCCGATCCCGGCCGCACCCCGCCGACAACTGTTAGCGTGCGGTTCATGGCCGTTGTACGAGCACGGATCGCCGGCGGCGCGCACGTCTCCGCTGCGCCGGCGCACGGCGGTGCCGTGCCGCGGTTCGTCGCGCTCGGCGTCGCGGCGGTCGGCACGATGGCCGCCACGGCGATGCTGCTCGGGATGCCGACGGCATCCGTCGCGGCCGGTGCCGGCTCACTCGTCGCGGCGCTCGTCGTGTGCACCGTCGGGATGCACCGCACCCATCCGCACGCGCGTCTGGGCGCGGCCAACGTCGTGACGCTCGTGCGGCTCACGATCGTGGGCCTGCTGCTGAGCATCCTCCTCGCCGGCGGAGCACACGCGACCGCGGGACACGCGACGACGATCGTCGCCCTCGGCGTCGTGGCGCTGTGCCTCGACGGCGTCGACGGCCGGCTGGCGCGGCGGCAGGGACTCGCATCGCGGTTCGGGGCGGCGTTCGACATGGAGGTCGACTCCGCCTTCGCACTGGTGCTGTCGGTGCTCGCGGCGTTCGGTCCCGCGGGGCCGCTCGCGCTCGTCCTCGGGCTGCCGCGCTACGTCTTCGGCGTCGCAGAGCTCCTGGCGCCCTGGTTGAACGCGCCCCTCGCTCCCCGCTTCAGCCGCAAGGCCGTCTGCGTCGTGCAGCTGATCGCGCTGATCGCGCTGCAGCTGCCGTTCCTCCCGCCCTGGGCGGCTCTCACGCTGGTCGCGCTCGCCGCGGGCCTCGTCGCGTGGTCGTTCGGCCTCGACATCGCCCGCCTGTCCCGCTCGCGTCAAGGCCTGCCCGCGACCCGTGCGAGGTGACAGGCTCGAAGCACGTCGTGTTGCGGCATCCGCCGCGGACCACCCGCCCGAAGGAGTCCCATGAACGAACACCGCACGTTCTCGCGCCGCGCCCTGCTCGGCGCCGGCTTCGTCGGCGCCGTCGGCCTCGCCGGGCTCGCGCTCGGATGCAGCCGTTCCGAACCGGCTGACGATCGGCTCGCCGCCCGCGATGTCGCGCTGCAGCTGTCGTGGCTGCACTCGGTGCAGTTCGGCGGCAGCTACATCGCGCTCGACCGCGGGTGGTGGAGCGACGGCGGACTGAACGTCTCGCTCCTGCAGGGCGGACCGAACGCGCCCGTCGAGCCCCCGGTGGTCTCGGGCACCGCCCTCGTCGGCATCTCGGCGGCCGACTACACCGCCGCCGCCGTCGCCCAGGGCGCCCCCTTCCGCATCATCGGCGTCGCGATGCAGAAGAACCCCTTCGTGATCGCGTCGCTCCCCCAGCGCCCGGTGAACGAGCCCGCCGACCTGGAGGGGATGCGGATCGGCATGGCGCTCGCCAACACACCCGTGCTCGAGACGCTGTGCACGCTCAACGACGTCGACGTCGACCGCATCGAGGTGGTGCCGACCCAGTACTCGGCCCAGCCGCTGCTCGCCGGCGAGGTCGACTGCCTGCTGTGCTGGCAGACCGACCTGCCGGTCGCGATGACGGTGCAGGGCATCGAGAGCGTCACGATGCTCATGGCCGACTTCGGGTACGCAGTGCACTCGCAGACCTACATCGCCACCGAGCAGAGCCTCGCCGAGCGCCGTGACGACCTCGTGGCCCTCATGGCCGGCGAGGTGCGCGGATGGGAGGAGTACCGCACCGACACCGACGCGGCGGCGCAGCTGACCGTGGACATGTTCCCCGACGCCGGCCTCGACCTCGAGACGCAGCGCCTGCAGGCGGCCGCTCAGGTGCCGCTGATGTTCTCGCCGCTCACCGACGAGTTCGGCTTCGGCTGGTGGACCGACGAGTCGGTCGAGGCCAATCGCAAGACCCTCGAACTGCTCGGCCACCCGGTCGAGGCGAGCCTGTGGGATCGGTCGATCCTGGAACAGGTCCATGGTCGCTGACGCGCGTGCCGATGGGGATGCCGCGCACCCGAGCGGTGCGCCGGTCGTCGAGATCGCGGGCGTCACGAAGGTCTATCCCGGCGACCTGGAGGCGATCGCCCCTCTTGACCTCACCCTCGCGGCGGGCCGGACGACGGCGCTCGTCGGCCCCTCCGGCTGCGGCAAGTCGACCCTGCTGCGGCTCGTCGCGGGCCTCGAGCAGCCCACCGACGGATCGGTGTCGATCGACGGCGCGCGCCCGGCGACCGTCGCCGCACGGGGCGACCTCGCCGTCGCGTTCCAGGACCCCTCGCTGCTGCCGTGGCGCACCGTCCGTCAGAACGTCGCGCTGGCGCTCTCGCTCGCTCGCCGCCCCGCCGACCCGGCGGCGGTCGACCGCCTGATCGGCCTGGTCGGCCTCGACGGCTTCGGCGACGTCCGACCCGCCGCGCTCTCCGGCGGCATGCGGCAGCGCGCGGCGATCGCGCGCGCCCTGGTCACGCAGCCGCAGCTGCTGCTGCTCGACGAGCCGTTCGGCGCCGTCGACGAGCTCACACGGCAGGATCTCGTCGCCGAGCTGCCGCCCCTGTGGCGCCGCCGGGGAACGACCACCGCGCTCGTGACCCACTCGATCGCCGAGGCCGTGCGCATCGCCGACCGGATCGTCGTCTTCAGCCCCCGGCCGGCGCGCATCGTCGCCGACGTGCCGGTCGGCCTGCCGCACCCGCGCACGCCCGCGCTGTCGCGCTCCCGCGCGTTCGAGGACGTCGTCGACGAGGTGACCGACGCGCTCGCCCGCTCGCGTCGCGAGGCTTCCGAGGGCCGGCCGACGGGCGGGGCGGATGCCGCGGCCACCGGCATCCCCCGCGATGATGTCGCCGTCCCCGACATCACCGTCCCCGACATCGCCGTTCCCGACGCCGCCGCATCCGACCCACGGCCATGACCGAGACGATCAGCGCACCGCCGCGCACCGAGCGCCCCGTGCGCACCGCCCGGCGGGGCGAGACGGCCCTCGCTATCCTGGCGCTGCTCGCCCTGTGGGAGATCGTCGCGCGGCTCATCAGCGGATCGTTCGTCCTCGCGGCGCCCAGCGAGGTCGCGATCGCGCTCGTCGAGCACGCCGGCCTCCTCGGGCGCGCGCTCCTCGTGACGGGTCAGGCGGCCCTCGTCGGGTTCGTGATCGGCAACCTCGCCGCCGTGGCGCTCGCGGCGATGTCGGTGCTGCTCCCGCGCACCGAGCGGGTCGTGACCGTGGTGGCGCTCGTCGTCTTCTGCCTGCCGCTGGTGGCCACCGGCCCCGTGCTGCGGGTGCTGCTCGGCCCGGGCGACGGACCCCAGATCGCGCTCGCGGCCCTCGCCGTCTACTACACGACCATGATCCCCGTGCTCGTGGGGCTGCGAGCGGCACCGGCCGGCTGGTTCGACCTCGTCCGCAGCTACGGGCGAGGCGAAGCTGCGGCGCTCCGTCACGTGCGGGCACGGGCCGCGCTCCCCTACCTGGTCGCGGGGCTGCAGATCGCCGCGCCGGCGGCATTCCTCGGCGCCATGGTGGGCGAGTTCACCGGAGCGGAGCGCGGTCTCGGCGTGCTCACCATCCGTGCCTCGCGCGACCTCGACATCGAGCTCACGTGGGCCCTCGCGACCGTCGCGACCGTCGTGTCGGTCGTCGCGTACGCGCTCATCGGCGCGATCGGCAGGCGGTTCGTGACCGAGGCGCCCCCGATCATCCTCGCCCCCGCCCGGCCCCGCGCCTCCACCCGCCGACGCGTCCGGAGCGCCGCCCTGACCGCTGCGGCGTTCGTCGTCGTGATCGTGGCGCTGTGGTGGGGCGGCATCGTCGTGACGGGGCTCAACCCGTTCTTCGCGCGGACCCCCGTCGACGTGGTGCGCATCCTCTCCGGCACGGGCGACGGCGGAGCCGTGCGCGACGCCCTGCTCACCGCGCTCGGCGAGACCGCGGTGCTCGCCGTGCCGGGCTATCTGGCCGGCCTCGCCGCGGGTGCGGGCGCGGCGATCCTGCTGGTGCTGATGCCTCGCGCGGAATCCGTCGCGATGCCCGTCGCGATCGCTCTCCGGGCGGTGCCGATCGTGACGACCGCGCCGCTCGTCGTGCTGCTCCTCGGCCGCGGCGCGGTCGGCGGCATCGCGCTCGTGGCGATCATGGTGTTCTTCCCCACGCTCGTCGCGTGCCTGCAGGGCCTGCGTCAGGCGCCCGGGCAGGCGCTCGACGTGCTGCGCAGCTACGCCGCGCCCGCACGCACGCAGCTCGTGCGGGTGCGCATCCCGGCGATGCTGCCCGCGTTCTTCGCGGCGGCGCGCATGAGCGTGCCCGCGGCGGTGCTCGCCGTCACGGTCGTGGAGTGGCTGGCCACCGGCACGGGCATCGGCGCCCTCATGGCGCTCGCGGCATCCCGCTCGGGGTACGACGTGCTCGCGGGCGCCGTCGTGCTGGTGACGGCCCTGTCGGCGCTCGGCTACGCGGCCGTCGGCGCCCTCGAGTCGCGCGTGCTCCGCGTGTACGCGCCGGAGCAGCAGGCGTGAGGCGCGCGGTCTTCGCGATCCCGGGCGACCTCGACACCGTCACCGGCGGCTATCTGTACGAGCGGCGGCTGCTCGAGGGCCTGCGCGAGGTCGGGACCGACGTCGTCCACCTTCCGCTGGGGGCGACGTTCCCCGACCCGTCCGCCGCGGATCACGCGCACGCCGTCGAGGCGATGACGGCGGTGGATGCCGCGACGCCGCTGATCCTGGACGGCTTCGTCTTCGGCTCGATCGACCCCGCCGCGCTCGCTCGCATCGCCCCACCGATCGTGGGGATGGTGCACCATCCGCTCGCGCACGAGGAGGGGCTCGACGCGGCCCGCCGCGCGCACCTGTTCCGCACAGAGCGCGACAACCTCCGCGTCGCGGACGCCGTGCTGGTCCCGAGTCCGCACACCGCCCGCATCCTCGTCGACGAGTACGGCGCCGATCCCGCGCGCATCACGGTCGCGCGCCCGGGCACCGACCGCCCGACCGGTCGCCGTACGCCCGTCGAGCCGCCGCTGATCCTGTCGGTGGGCATCCGCCATGCGCGGAAGGGCCACGACGTCCTCCTCCGTGCGCTCGCGCTGGTGACCGACCTCGAGTGGACCGCGACGATCGTGGGCTCGGCCTACGACGCCGAGCACGCCGCCGACCTCTCCCGGCTGCGCGCGCAGCTCGGGCTCGACGACCGCGTCGGCTTCGCCGGCGAGGTGCCGGTCGCGCGGCGCGACGCGCTGTACCGCCGGGCGAGCGTCTTCGCCCTCGCGACCCGCTACGAGGGCTACGGCATCGTCTTCGACGAGGCACTCGCACACGGGCTCCCGATCGTGTCGTGCCGCACCGGCGCGGTGCCCGACACCGTGCCGGCGGACGCGGGCCTCCTGGTGCCGCCGGACGATCCGGACTCCTTCGCCGACGCGCTGCGGGTGCTGCTGCAGGACGGCGTCCGCCGCTCGGCGATGTCGAAGGCGGCGGCGGATGCCGGTGCGTCGCTGCCGAGCTGGCTCGACACCGCCCGCACGGCCCAGGCCGTGCTCGACGCCCTCGCCCCGACGTCGTGAGCCCGGCCGCCGCCTCGCCTACCGCAGACCGGCGCTGCATCGGAGCGTGCCGGCATCGGCATCCAGCTCGCACATCGCGCCGAGCGGCACCGTCACGGGATCCGGATCGTGCCCGAGCGGGAGACCGGCGAGGATCGGTACCCGTAGCGTGCCCAGACGTTCACGCAGCACGTCCCGCACGTCCCAGCCGCGGTCACGGTAGCCCTCGAACCCGTCGAGGGTGCCCACGGCGACACCGACGATCCCCTCGAGCGAGCCCGAGTCGATGAGCTGCGTGAGCGCCCGGTCGACCATGCCGAGGCCGGCCGCGCGGTTGATCTCGATCAGCAGCACGTGCCCGATCAGATCGACGTCGAGCACGCCGACGCCCCGGGCGAGCATCTCGAGGTTCCCTCCGGCGAGCGGCCCGGTCGCCCGACCGGTCGTCGTGAGGTCGACGCCGTAGCGCGCCGGATCCGCGTGGATCGGCTCGGGGATCGCGCCGAGCAACAGGCCTCGGACGGTGTCGGCATGATCCCCGGCGACCGCGCCGTGCAACGAGACGACGCCGGCCGCCTGCCACGCGCGGTGGAGCGCGGTGATGTCGCTGAAGCCCACGAGCGGCTTCGGATCCGCCCGCAACGCACCCAGATCGAGTCCGCGGACGAGGCGGAAGCTGCCGCAGCCGCCCGTCACGCAGACGATCGCGCGGATCTCCGGGTCGCGGATGGCGGCGTCGAGGTCGTCGTGCCGATCCGCATCGGAGCCCGCGAGGTAGCCCAGTCGATCGCGCACGCGCGCGCCGCGGCGCACGCGCCATCCCCAGTCTGCGATGCGTCGCGCGGTCTCGTCGATCCAGTCGTCCTCCGCCCAACTCGCCGGAGCGACGAGCGCGACGGCATCGCCGGGCGACAGCCGCGGCGGCAGCACCTGGTCCACGAAGCTCTCCCTCCGCTCGACGGACGCCGGCGTACACGTGCGACAGTACGCGCAGGGCCTCGCCCCGATGCTCGCGACACCGCCGCCGACTGCGATCATGAGGTCATGACCCACGCGCCGCGCCGGCCCTACACGCTCGTGATCTCCTCGAGCCTCGATGCCGGCAGCAAGAGTCGGCGGCTCGCCCGGGCGGCGCGCGCGGAGCTCGAGAGCACAGGGGCGACCACGCGGCTGCTCGATCTGAGGGAGACGCCCGTGCCCGCGTTCGACAACGGGGACTCCTTCGACTCCGAGGCGTTCAATCGCGCCCACGCGCTCATCGACGGCGCCGACAGCGTCGTCGTCGCGATGCCCGTCTACAACTGGAGCGCGGGCAGCGCGGCGAAGAACCTGATCGAGCTGACCGGCGCGACCGGCGAGGACGGGCGACGCGCCGCCTGGTTCGACAAGATCGTGACCTTCCTCTGCGCCGGCGGACTGCCCCACTCGTACATGGCCTACAGCGCGCTCGCCGCCTCGATGATGCTCGACTTCAAGTGCATCGTGAACCCGTACGTCGTCTACGCGACCGAACGCGACTGGACGACGTCCGACGCGTTGAGCGAGACCGTCGCGACCCGGCTGCGGAAGACGATCGCCGTCCACTCCGAGTTGCGCGACCGCCTCCGCGACCGGGCGTACTCGTCCGACTGGGAGATCTGAGCGGGCGCGACCCGGGCTCAGCCGCGCGGCGAGAGCACGTTCCGGCGGCACGCCGGCATGAGCGTCAGGGAGCACCAGGCCGAGGCACGGGAGAACGTCCTCCACCTGCGGTGAGGAGCGGCACGGTCTCGCCGCTCAGGGCGCGCCGACCGGCCGCCTCGCGGCGTTCAGCCGGGCGAGCACGATGCACGCGGCGAGGCCGACGCCGCCGACGATGACGGCGACGACCGTTCCGATCCCGAGCAGGAGCCCCTGCACGAGGGCGAGCGTGCCGAACATCAGCAGGCCCACGCTCACGAGGCCGAGGCCCCGCAGCGCCAGCGAGCAGATGATGCGGAAGAGCCAGTCGTCGCGCCAGTCGACGTCCATGACCCCAGTGTCCGCGCGGTCTCCGGACCTGTCAACAGGCACCGTCGGCCCGCGGACGTCTCGTCCGCGCGAGCGCCGGAACGGCCTTCTGTAACCTACACATGCTACAGTATGCTCATGAAGACGGAGCGATTGCAGGTGCTCATCGACGCGGCCCAGCGCGACCGCTTGGAGCGCACGGCGTCGGCGCGCGGCGTGTCGGTGGCCTCGCTCGTGCGCTCGGCGATCGACGTCGTCTACCCGTCGACCGCTGCGGAGCGCGCGCAGGCCGCGTCGGCGATCCTCGCCGCGCCGCCGATCGAGGCGCCGTCGGTATCCGATCTCGTTCGGGAGCTCGACGACCTGCGCGGGCGGCGCGGATGATCGTCCTCGACACGACCGTCCTGCTCTACGCCGTGGGCGCGGAACACGCGCTGCGCGAGCCGTGCCGACGTGTCGTCGCGGCGATCGGCGAGGACAGACTGCGGGCGACCACGACCGTCGAGGTCCTGCAGGAGTTCGCGCATGTCCGCGCGCGCCGGCGCGGCCGGGCGGATGCCGCGGCGCTCACCGCGCAGTTCGTGACTCTGCTGTCCCCGCTGATCTCGCCCGACGCTGACGACCTCGACGAGGGCTTGCGCATCTTCCGCGAGAACGATCGGGTGGGTGCGTTCGACGCCGTGCTCGCCGCCGCTGCGCTGCGGCGGGATCACGTGACGGCTCTGGTCTCCGCCGATCGCGCCTTCGCCGGCATCCCGGGTCTCCGCCATCTCGACCCGGCCTCGGACAGCTTCGCGGATTGGATAGGTGCGCAGTCATGACGACGGGACCGGAGGCGGGCTGGTACGACGACGGCACCGGCAGACAGCGGTGGTGGGACGGCGCCCGCTGGACCGAGCACTACGTCGACCTGCGCGAGCGCGACGTCGAGCTGCACAGCGACGCCGTTCCCGGTGCTCCCACCGCGCCGGGCTGGTACGACGACGGTCGCGGCCGGCAGCGGTGGTGGGACGGCGCCCGCTGGGCGGATGCCGTCAGGTACAGCGGCGAGGAGCGCTCGCTCGCGGGCATCGTCGTGGACGGCCGCTGGATCCACTTCGGCGCGCTCAGCCAACCGATCGGGGGCGCCGCGGCCTCGTACGAGAGCGGCGCCGAGCTGGTCAAGCGCGGGCGGCTCAGCGCTCCCGCCGCCGCACACACGCTGTTCGGGCCCACGGGCGCGATCACGCCGCGGTTGCTGAAGCGCGCAGTCGACCCGCGGGCGGCCTTCCTGCTCGTGGAGGTGGCCGGGCAGACGTGGCTCGCACCGGTCGGGGCAGGGCAGGAGCAGCAGGCCCGCTCGTTCGCGGGGTGGATCGACACGGTCTCCGAGCACTACCGCTACCGCTGACACCGACCGGCTCGCGCGGGTGCGTCGCGCCGTCGTGTTCCGAACGGGGCGCGCGCGATGGCTGTACGATCAGAGAGGCATCGTGCGACGGGGGTGGAGCGATGTCTATGTCGTCACCCCTTTTTCATGTCACTCGCTGAAACGGGGGCCCCTATGGACGGTTCGGCCGACACCCTGAAGACCGCGGTCGTCATCGAGGACGATCCCGACATTCGTCACCTGCTCGCCGAGGTGCTCGAGTCGGCCGGGTTCTCGACGGTCTCCATCGGCAACGGGCTCGACGGCGTCCGTGCCGTCGCCGCCTACCAGCCGCTCATCACGACGCTCGACGTGCACATGCCCGGCATCGACGGCTTCGAGGCCGCCCGCCGGATCCGCGCGCAGAGCGACACCTACATCATCATGCTCACCGGCCTCGACGACGAGACCGACGTCGTGCTGGGCCTCGGCGCCGGCGCGGACGAGTACCTGACCAAGCCGTTCCGTCCCCGGGAGCTGCGTGCGCGCATCGACGCCCTGATGCGCCGGCACCGGCAGTCGCCGCCGACGCCCGCAGTCCCCGCGCAGGACCAGGTCGGTCCCTCCTTCCCCGTGCGCCCGCCGGTCATTCCGGTCGCGACACCCGCCGCGACTCCGGCCGCCACTGAGCCGTCGCCCACATCCAACGGGCAGGATACCCTGCCGGACGACGCCGACTGGCTCGTGCACCGCGACCTCCGCGTCGATCCGGAGACCCGTATCGCGGCGCTCGGACTGGACGAGCTCGATCTCACCCGCACCGAGTTCGACCTGCTCGCCACGCTCATGCAGTCCAAGCGGCGCGTCCGCAGCAAGGCGGATCTGACGCTCGTCCTGCGCGGCGAGTCCTACGTCACCTCATATCTGGTCGGCGAGGCCGACAAGCGCGCGGTCGAGGCCCACATGACGAACCTCCGCCGCAAGCTCGGCGACAACCCGACCAATCCGCGCTACATCGAGACCGTGCGCGGCGTCGGCTACCGGCTGACGTCCGAGGACCTCATCGCGTCCTGACGCCCGGAAGGGGCACCCCTCCCCAGAGGTGCCCCGCTCCTCGGAACTCCCCCGGTCCCGAGCCTTTCCCGCTCCCCGGTTCCCCGAGCTCATCCGGGACTCCCCAGTCCCGACGTGAGTACTCGCGTCCCCGTTCGTTCCGGACTCCCCAGTCCAGAACCTCCCCCAGCGCCCCAGCGCCCCGTCCGTCCAGAGCCCCAGCTCCGGCTTCCCCAGTTCTCCCCAGCATCCCCAGCTCGTCCGGGACTCCCCAGTCCCGGCACCCCCGGCTCGTTCCGGACTCCCCAGTCCAGAACCTCCCCCAGCGCCCCAGCGCCCCGTCCGTCCAGAGCCCCAGCTCCGGCTTCCCCAGTTCTCCCCAGCATCCCCAGCTCGTCCGGGACTCCCCAGTCCCGGCACCCCCGGCTCGTTCCGGACTCCCCAGTCCAGAACCTCCCCCGTTCGTTCCGGACTCCCCAGTCCGAACCTCCCCCGCATCCCCTCTCCGGTTCCGGCGGGACTCCCCAGTCCCGACCTTCCCCGATCCCCCGCCCCGGGATTCCCCAGTCCCGGGCTCCGCAGCTCCCCAGCTGCTCCGAGGCTCCCCCATCTCGCGGCCTCGACCGTCAGACCTTGAACCCGTGCTGGCGACGAGTGAGCTGAACGAACATCGAGAGCGTCTGCAGCACCGTCACCACACCGACCACAGGCCAGCCGATCCACAGGATCGAGGACTGCACCACGGGCCCGAGCATCGTCCAGCACACGCCGATCGCGACCAGCACCGCCGCCAGGACGATGAGCGGCACCCAGTGACCGTGGCCTCCACCGCGCTCGGCCTTCGCCTGCATCGCCCAGTTGTCGACCTGCTTGCGCGAGAGGAAGCGCGTCCACGAGCGGATGAAGTGGCTCAGCCGGATCCACATGAACAGCTCCGCGGGCACCAGCGTCACGGCGAACAGGATGTCTCGCGCGTCGCGGTCGTTCATCGTGAGGGCCACCCGCAGGTTGAGCAGCATCGCGACCACCGGCGGCAGCAGCCACCACGGCGAGAAGACGAAGGCGCCGATCGAGAGCGAGCCGGCCAAGAGCACCAGGAACGCGACCCGGACGAACAGGTTCGTCACCATCGCCAGGTTCTCGAACCAGCGCACGCGCAGGTTCGGGTGGAACGGCTGCCCCTTGGTGTCACCGCGCTGGCCGGGCCACATCAGCTCGATCGCACCGTACGTCCACTTCACCTGCTGCGCGTCGTAGCTGCGCAGCGTCGTCATGCCGCCGACGTCGGCGCGGGCGAACGGGCTGATCTTGGTCAGGTAGCCGGCGCTCTTGATCTGCAGCGACAGCAGCGAGTCCTCCACCTCGCTGTCGCGCACCCACGGCGTCGACTGGTGGTTCGCGGCCATGACCTCGCGCAGCGCGTGCGTCGAGAAGATCGAGAACTGACCGCCCAGCACCGCCATGTTGCGGCCGCGCAGCATGTTCTGCAGGTTGAACGCGGCGAACTGCGTACGCTGGCCCGCGATCAGGAACTTCGCGATCGCGCCCTTGATGGGACGGTCGTCGATCGAGTAGATCGCCGAGATGCCGCCGATGCGCGTGTCGGAGACGGCCTCGGCCTCGAGGAGCTCGACAGCGCGGCGGTCGGCGACCGTGTCGCCGTCGACGCCGAGCAGGTAGTCGTACCCCTCGACGAGGGCGTAGCCGTAGTTGAGGGCACCGACCTTCTTGTCGGGGTTCTTGCCGATGTCGTGGACGAACACCTCGGTGAACTGCGAGCCGAGCTCGGTCTCCAGCTCGTGCGGGCCGCTGAAGGTCGACGCGATCCGGACGGTGGCATCGGTCGTGTTGTTGACGACGACGTGGATGGCGTCGGGGACGCGGGTCTGGGCGAGCAGCGCCTCGATCACCTGGGCGATCGACTCCTCCTCGTTGTAGGCGGGGATGACGCAGCCGATCGTGGAGCGGTGGATCGAGATCTGCTCGATCACCGACTCGAAGTCGTCCGCGAGGTCGCGCTCGGCGTCGACGCCGTCGGTGTGGACGGTTGCGGTGCGGGGTGCCAGTACGGTCACGGTCTCGCCTTCGGATCGAGGTCTGTGCGGCGGGCGTTCTCCCGCTGCATGAACAGCATCTCCCACCGACCGCAACGAAGCTTTCGGGGACCACGAAGCCTGGCGCAAGGTTTCCTCAAGGCTGCCGCAACGCCGTTCCCGGGTGGCGGGCGTGCGCCCCTCTAGACTCGCTGTCATGACTACCGGGGGGTTGTCGAACGAGCCGTTCGCGAGTGCGCCTGATTCGCGGACGCGTTCGATCTGGCTCACCCAGCTGGTGCTCGCGGCCGGCGTCGTGATCATCGCACTGCTGGTGACCGTGCTGACGCCGTCGCTGTTCCTCGAGGCCAGCTTCGCCGCCGGCATCCTCGGCATCCTCGCGCTGACCGCGATCACACTCGGTGCGCCCTGGTCGCGGCTGCCTCAGGGGGCCGTGCTGGCGATCCCCTTCCTCGACGCGCTCGCGATCGGCTCGGTCACGCTCGGCACGAGCCTGCGCTTCAGCTACCTGTGGGTCTTCCCGGTGATGTGGGCGGCGATGCACTTCCGGCCGCTGGTGCTGACCTCGATGCTCAGCGGCATCGCGGTCATCGTGCTGATCGATGCGGCGCTCAACTCGAACGAGCTGGCCGTCCTGCCGGTGCTCATCGTGATGCTCTCGCTCACGTTCATCGGCGTGACCGCGCATCTGACGATGCGCCAGATGCACGCATTCCGCAAGCTGCTGAACCGGCAGGCACGTCGCCTCAACGCGACCCTGACCCGCCGTTCCGAACAGGAGCGCCGCGTGACCGAGATGCTGAACCGTCTCGACATCGGCGTCGTGCGCGTGGCGCACGGAGGCACCGTGCTCGCCGTCAACGACGCCTACATCCAGCTCTACGGGCTGAATCCGCTCGATCCCAGTCAGCCCGCACGATCGGTCGAGTACGACGGGCTGAGAGGGATGCCGGTGCCGCTGGCGGAGCGCCCGTTCGCGCGCGCGGCGCGCGGAGCGGTCTTCACCGACGTGCGTGTCTGGCTCTTCACGATGGAGGGCGAGTGGCGCGCCCTGTCCGTGACCGCGAAGAGGGAGGGCTCGTGGGGCAACGAGGACGCGGCCGTGCTCCTCCTCGTCCACGACGTCACCGCGATCACGCACGCCCAGCGCGAGCGCGAGCGGCTGACGGCGATCGCCTCGCACGAGCTGCGGCATCCACTCACGGTCATGATCGGCAACGCCGAGCTCGCCCTGGAGAGCGATGACCTCACCCCCCGCACGCGGGAGCGGCTCGAGAGGATCGTGCGCGCGAGCGAGCGCATGCTCGAGATGGCCACGAGCATGCTGAAGGGCTCGCACTCCGCAGCGCCCGCCGAAGACTCCCTGGGGCGTGTCGACATGCGCCAGGTCGTCACCGACTCGATCGACTCGTTCCGCCCCGCGGCGATCGCGCACGACGTCTCGGTGCAGCTGCGCATGAGCGGACCGTTGCTGGCGACCGCCGACGGATTCCGCATCAGACAGGTCGTCGACAACCTCGTGAGCAACGCGATCAAATACACGCCCCGGGAGGGCGAGGTGCACATCACCGGAACACTCGAGGGCGACGAGGTCGTCCTCACCGTCGCCGACACCGGCATCGGGATCTCCTCCGCCGACATGCCCCGCATCCTCACTCCCTACTTCCGCACCGACGAGGCGAAGGAGACCGCGAGCGGGACGGGTCTGGGGCTCAGCATCAGTCGCGACATCGTCAAGGCGCACAAGGGAACGCTGACGATTGAGAGCGAGGCGCACACGGGCACGACCGTCACGGTCCGTCTGCCGCGGGCTTCGGCTCGCACGATGGCGTCCGTGAAGGAGGCGGTGTGATCGACCTCATCCTGCTCGACGGTCCCGGCGTGGGCATCGCACAGGTGGCGATCGCGACCGCCGCGACGATGCTCGCGATCGGCGTCGCCTTCCTCATGGCGCCGAGCCGTAGCACGCTGTGGTGGTCGCTGACGTTCACGCTGGTCATGGTCGCGTCGTATGGAATGGTGGCGGGCTCTGCCGACGGCTTCGAGCCCGTGCGCGGGATCTCGGTCGGCCTGATGATGGGCGCACCCGCCCTGCTGTGGTCCGGGTTCCGCGCGCTCCGCGGCGCTCGCAACCTGGCGTGGATCGGTCCCGTCGTCTCGGTGCTCTCCATGGGGGCGCTCGCCCTCTCCAGTGGCACGGACTGGTACGCCTCGCTGTCGCGCTTCGTCTTCCTCGCCGCCTCCGTGTTCGGCCTGCTTCTCTTCGTGGAATGGCGTCGGATGCCGCGGCGACAAGACCCGTTGCAATGGCCGCTCGCGATCGTCTCGCTCGCCTTCCCCGTCGTGGGCGTCCTCGGCGTGGCCGGGGCGATCGGCGTCGTGAATCGCCTCTGGCTCCCGATCACCGACGGCGTCGACCCCGCGGTCGTCCGTCTCGTCGGGTCGATCGGCATCGTGGTCTACGTGGTCTGCGCGATCGTCGCCGTGCTCGACATCTCCACGCGTGAACGGATCCGCCGGAGCCGGTCGGCGAACGGCTCCGAGGCGGGGTGGCAGCACTTCGAGCGCGCGGCCGCGGAGCAGCTCGCGCGCGCGCAACGGGCGGGGCAGGCGTCCTCGGTCGTGTGGCTCGAGCTCGACGACGTGACCGAGATCCGCCAGACCGTCGGCAGCACGGCCCTCTCGCAGCTGACGGAGCGGTTCCAGGCGGCGGTCCGCGACGTCTTCCCCGCCGAGGCCGAGGTGGGCGCGCCGAATGCCGCCCGCGCCGTCGTCGTGGTGCCCAGACCGGATGCCGCGATCCGAGAGCTGATCCGCACCGTGCTGCTCGAGATCTCGCAGCTCGATCTCGACGGTCGCATCGCCGTGCAGCCGTCGGCGAGTGCCGGCTGGGCGCCGACGTCGACCTCCGGCTACGACCTCGGATCGCTGCTCTACTTCAGTCGCGAGGCGGCCGCGCTCGCCCGTGAGAACGGCGGCGACCGGTGGGAGCGCGTGGGCCCGGCCGTCGTGGAGCGACTGCTCAGCGGGCCAGGGCGACCGTGAGCACGTCGGTCACGGTCTGCTTGGCGTAGTCGCTCGAGGTGGGCGTGGCCTGCACCAGGAAGTCGTATTCGAGTCGGAGCGTCACGAAAGTGGCCTCTTCGGGCAGCGCGCCCACGGTGAAGGTCTGCGAGTAGCTGTAGGGCGACAGCACGAGGTAGCCGGGACTCACGGTCGCGGCATCCGTCTGCGCGTCCAGCGGTGCGAGATCGCCGGCGGGCGTGCCGGGGACGGCGACCATTCTCGCCCGCTGCAGGAACACCTTCTGCCCGTCCGCGGGCGTGATCGTCGTGGTCATCGAGATCTCGAGCGGCTTGAGCGCGTCGGCGGTCCACTCGCCCATGTCGAGTGACGACCAGTAGTCGACGGTGGCGACGACCGCGCCGGCCTCCAGCTCCCGCTGCGTCGATCCGCCGGACAGGTCGTTGGGGACGGGAGTGGGGGCGACGGCCGAGCGGGACGATGCGGGTGTCGGCGCCGCGGCGTCCTCCTCCCACGGCGGCGTGCCGCAGCCCGCCGCGAGCAGGACGATCGAGAGCGCGGCACCGGTCACGAATGCGCGACGCAAGACGACGTTGGCCATGGAGCTCCCCCTCCGGCGTCGACGCGCGACGCCCCTGACGGCCAGTGTAAGACCAATGCCCGTCGCCTCATCCGAACGACGCCCCAGGCACGCTACGGTTGCCGCGTGACCACCTTCGACGCGCTCCCCGACCGCCCCGCCCCCGACAACCCCTCCGGCAAGCTCGTGCTGCTGCGGCACGGCGAGACCGCCTGGTCGAAGGCGGGAAAGCACACCGGCCTCACCGACATCCCGCTCACCGCCCACGGCGAGGATCTGGCCCGCGGGGCCGGCGCCCTCGTCACCGGCTACGACTTCCGGCTCATCCTGAGCTCGCCCCTGCAGCGGGCCCGCCGCACGGCGGAGCTGGCCGGCCTCGACGCCGACATCGACCCGCTCATGGTGGAGTGGGACTACGGCGGGTACGAGGGTCGCACCACGAGGGAGATCCGGCAGGAGCTGGGCTACAACTGGAGCGCGTTCACGCACGGCGTGATCCGCGGCGAGACGCCCGGCGAGACGGTCGAGGAGGTCGCCGCGCGCGCGTCGCGCGTGCTGACGCGGGTGCTCCCCGCCCTCGCCGAGGGCGACGTCGCCCTCGTGGCGCACGGGCACTACCTGCGCATCCTCACCGCCGTGTTCCTGCGTCTCGCGCCCCGGTTCGGCGCCATGATCACGCTGGATGCCGGCTCGGTCTCGGTGCTCGGCTTCTACCGCGAGCAGCCCTCCATCCTGGCCTGGAACCACGGCCCGGAGCTGCCCCTGGTGCCGTCGGAGTCGTAGGCGCCGACGCTCAGGCGCCCGGGGCGTCGGGGTCGGGCTCGGCGAGGGCCTGGATCACGCCGAGGAAGCCCAGCGCCGCGAGGCTCCAGTCGGTCGTGCCGCCGTCGATCGCGGGACCGGGCACCGTGCCGTCGACGAGCTCGGGGCTCACGACGTAGCGCTGCACGAGTCCCTCGACGACGGCGGCGCCCGCGGCGGCGACGTGCCTCGTCGTGATGCCCGGGCGCAGCCGGTAGTGCAGCACCGGCAGCAGACCGCTGTAGAAGTCGGCCATGCGGTTGAGGAAGTCGTTCTCGGCCACCTGCAGCGCCGTCTTGATGCGCTCGCGCGCCCCCTCGTCCGCGATGCCGGGAAGGGTCGCGAGGATCGCCATGTACGTGCGCCAGCCGACCGAGCTCAGCAGCGACGCGAAGTTCTGCTGCGCGCCCAGGCGGATCGTCTCGCGCAGCACTCGCTCCCGGCCCTCGGCGGTGACCAGCAGGTCGGGGTGCTGGCGGATCACGGCCCCGGCGACCCGGATCGTCTCGGGGTCGTAGGCGGCTCCGACGCCGCCCTCGGGCTGCACGAGCTCCTCGAGCAGGCGCGCGAAGAAGCGGTCCTTGCTCTGCCACACGCGGTAGAACGAGGTCTTCGGCACGTCGGCCAGCTCGAGCAGCTCGTCGAGGCGGAGATGCTCGAGGCTCACGGTGAGCCCGGCGCGCTGGATGAGCTGCCTGGCCGTGTCGAGCAGCCTGCTCTCGATCTCGGCGCGCGAGAGCCGCTGCGGCTCACGCGGCGCGCCGGTCCACGAACTGCTCACGATGACTCACCCACAACTTCTCATCTTTCTCTCATCCTACTTTTCGCTCCCGTCCCGCACACGACCGCGGGACGTCGAGATTCCGTCCGTCCCGAGGAAGGCGCGTCGACACGCCAGAGTTGGAACTTGACTTCCCAAGTTCTGACCGGTTAGCATCGAGCAACCCTCGATCGCAGAGAGTGGGGGCGGGTCTTCCAACTGGGACGGAGCACGATCCGCCTGCGAGCGAGCGAATCTCCTGGGGGTACGACCGGTACGAGCGACGCGGTGTGGGGACACCGCAGAACGAGTCGCGAGCCCGAGAGGGAACGCACGGGCGACGGCAGGACGAACAACACGAAAGGCCCCAGGCGACTGGGGCCTTTCGTCTGCCTCCGTCCGTGCCGGACGACGCTCTGCGTGAACGGCGCCGCCCTACAGGACGACCTCGTCGCCCACGGCCGTCCGCACCGTGAGACGGAACGCCGCGGCATCTCCCGGCACGACGTCGGCGAGCGCTCCCGCGGGCAGGCCGAAGGCGTCGAGCGCCGCGCGCGCGGCCGCCGGGTCGGGCTCGACGCGCTCGAACGAGACGAGCTCGACCGTCGGCAGGTCGCCGAGGCCCGGGTGCGCGGTGCTCCCCCAGTCGATGAGGAACGGCAGGTCGCGTCGCGACTCGTGGCCCTTCGTGAGGCGCCACTTCAGCAGGGCACCCTCGGGAGTGCGGCGCGAGAGCCCGACCACGGCACCCGGGTCGTGGCCGGCGGCCGCCGCACGCGCCACGACCTCGTCGATGCCGGACGGATGCACCGAGTACGTGCGCACGACCGGCGCGGTGAGCCGGTCGATGCCGAACGTGGCCGGAGCCTCGGCGGCGGCAGGGTCGGGGCCGATCAGCTCCAGGTAGTGCGGCCCTCGGCGGCCGTCGACCGTGAAGGCGACGAGCGCGTTGGCGGTGCCGGTCGGGTGCACCCCGCCCGGGGTCGCGACGACGCCGGTGCGCGCGGCGAACCAGTCGACGAGATCGCCGAGATGCGGTCCCGCGATGACGACGTGGTCGAGCTCGGCGGGGATGCTCACGACGCCTTCCTGCGCCGCGCCGGGATCTCGGGCTCGCCGAGCGAGAGCATCAGCCGGTTCGCCCAGTTGAAGAAGGCCGCGCCGTTGATCACGTCGACGATCTCGCCGTCGTCGAGGCCGGCGTCGCGCAGCCGCGCGACGTGCTCGGCGCCGAAGGCCGGCGGGGTGGTCGTGAGCGCGACGGATGCCGCCACGACGGCGTTCCAGCGCTCGTCGCCGAGATCCGCGCCCACGCCCTCGTCGAGCAGCCGCTGCACGTCGTCGCGCCGGCCCGACTCGCGGGTCGCCGCGGCCGAGTGCACGGAGGCGCAGAAGACGCACCCGTTGCTGCGCGAGGCCGCGGTGGCGGCGAGCTCGCGCTCGGCGCGGCCGATGCCGTCGGCGGTGTTGTAGAAGATGTCGAGGTCGGTGAGCGTGCGCGCGCGGAGCGCGTCGGCATCCCGCACGAGCAGGCGGAAGTACGGGCTCTTGATGCGGAACTCGTCGATGAGCGCGTCGCGCTGCGCCGCGGTGAGGTCCGCCTCGGCGACCGGCTCGAGCCACGGCACCCAGCCGAGGCCCTCCTGCGTGAACCGCTCGGGGCGGTCCAGCGTCTCGTACTCGGTGACGCTCATCGGGTCTCCTCCGTCGCTCCCACGGCCGATGCCGCCTCGCCCAGCACGCGCAGGCCCCACGCCGTGCGCAGCTGGAACGACAGGAACGCCACCAGCTGCGAGAGGGTGACGATGTCGTCGGTCGACCAGCCCGCCTCCACGAGCGCGGCGAGGGCCGCCGGGTTCGACTCGCGCGGCCGGTAGACGAGCAGGTGCGCGTGCGCGAGCGCCACGCTCAGCCGTTCGCCGAGGAGGGCGACGAGCGCGGGCTCGGGCGCCCACGCGTCGCCGACGACGCTCTCGGCGGCGAGCCCCGGCTCGCGGTACACGCCGTACGGTCCCGTCCGCTCGGCGTCGCCGGCGGCGGCCTCGATCGCCGCCACCGTGAGCGGCGCCTCGTCGTCGAGGAGGTCGCGATAGAACTCCGCGGCGGACGCGAGGCCGTGCAGCTGCGACACGAAGGCCGCGATCGCGTAGCGCTCGGCCAGCGGGAACGTGCCCGGGTCGGCCGGCTCGAGCAGCGCCTCGAAGCTGCGCTGCGCGTTCTCGCGGGCCTGCGGCCGCCGCGCGCGGATCGCGTCGAGCGGGTCGCCCGGTGCGACCCCGGCGAGCAGGTCGATGATGTCTGCGGCCTCCGCGACGGAGGCCGGGGGCGGTGCGTTCATGGACGTCCTTCCGGGTGGAGGTGTGCGGCGGCGTCCGCCGTCGCGGTGGCGTGCAGCTCGGCGGCCGTCTCGGGGCCCACCCGCAGGCCGAGCCGCGGCGCGACCTCGGTCGCCAGCAGCTCGAGCGAGCGGAGCGTGATCTCGTGCGGCGCGTCGACCGAGTGCACCTGGAACGCGACGTCGGTGGCGTGGTGCAGGGTCTCGTCGGCGCCGAGCGAGGCGACCACCTCGTCGACCGTGCCCACGTGGGTGTCGGTGAGGCGGCGCAGCTCGTCGAGGGTCAGGCTCGCGGCATCCAGCTTCAGGAATCGCGCCGCGAGATCGCGCAGGCCCGCGTCGGTGCGCTCCAGGATCGCGGCGCGGTCCTCGGGGCCGACGACGACGACCGTGCGTGAGGCCAGGATGCGCGGCGGAGCCTGGTCGCCGAGGGCCGCCAGGTAGCTCTCGATCACGGGTCGCTGCACGTCCCACAGGGTCGCGTCCGGCCGGTCGGCCGGGCGCGGCTGCGTGCGCGACAGCAGCAGCCCGTCGCCGCGCGCACCCGCGCGCGCCGCCCCCTCGGCCGAGAACGTCGCCTGCCACAGGCGGCGCTCCAGACCGTTCGCGACCGGGTACAGCGACTCCGCGGTGCCGCGGATGCCACGCCCTGAGAACGCGTCGACGAGCACCTCGAGATGGTCGGCGAAGACGGCCCGCCGCTCGTCGAACGTGTGCCCGAACGCCTCGAACGACGACGGGGTGCCGCCCGTGCCGACCCCGAGCTGCACGCGCCCGCCGCTGAGGGCGTCGAGCACCGCGGCATCCTCCGCCACGCGGATCGGGTCGTCGAGCGGCAGCGTCACGATGCCGGTCGCGAGCGCGATGCGCGCGGTGCGCTGCGCCGCCGCCGCGAGGAGAACGAGCGGCGACGGCAGCCCGCCCTCCTGCTCGTGGAAGTGGTGCTGCGCGATCCACGCCGAGGCGAAGCCGACCCGCTCGGCCTGCTCGATCTGCTCCAGCGCGAACCGGTAGCGGTCGGCCGCGGACGCCTGCTCGAGCAGTCGGGTGAAGAACCCCACGCGTGGGCCTGTCATCGGTCGTGTCCTTCCGTCGGGTGGGCGCCGCGGAACGCGACGCCGGGGATCGCCGCGAGCAGCTGGCGGGTGTAGTCGTGCTCGGGCTGCTCGAACACGCGTCGCGTGGGCCCGAGCTCGACCTGGGTGCCGCGGCGGAGCACCGAGACGGTGTCGGCGATCTGCCGCACCACGGCGAGGTCGTGCGAGATGAACACGTAGGTGAGTCCGAGCTCGGCCTGCAGCCGCGAGAGCAGCCGCAGGATCTGCGCCTGCACCGTGACGTCGAGCGCCGAGACGGCCTCGTCGAGCACCACGAGCCGCGGCTCGAGGATGAGCGCGCGCGCGATCGCGACGCGCTGACGCTGGCCGCCGGACAGCTCACGGGGCTTGCGCGCGCCGATCTCGGGGGCGAGCGAGACGAGCTCGAGGAAGTGCGCGGCGCGCTCGTCGCGCTCCTTCGCATCGCCGATGCCGAAGTTGCGCAGCGGCTCCTCGACGATCGCCGCGACGCTCTGGCGCGGATCGAGCGACCCGTAGGGGTTCTGGTACACGAGCTGCGCGGTGCGTCGGAAGTCGCGCGCCGACCGCAGCGCGGTGACGTCGACGCCGTCGACGAGGATCCGACCCGCGGTGGGGCGGCCGAAGCCGGCGATGCTGCGCCCGGTCGTGGTCTTGCCCGACCCCGACTCGCCGACGAGCGCGTGGGTCGTGCCCGCCGCGATCGCGAACGAGACGTCGTCGACCGCGACGAACGGCGCGTGCCCCCTCCCCCGCGAGAACTCCTGGCGCAGCCCCTCGACCTCCACGAGCGGCCGCTCGCCCTCGACGGCGGCGCGCGGGGCGACGCGCTCGACGATGCGGCCGAGCGACGGCGCGTCGGCGAGCAGCGTGCGCGTGTACTCGGATGCCGGCGCCGACAGCACCTCGGCCGTGCGACCCTGCTCCTGCACCTGTCCGCCGCGCATGACGACGAGGCTCTGCGAGTGGTCGGATGCCACCGCCAGATCGTGCGTGATGAACAGCACGCCGGCGCCGAGCTCGGTGCGCAGGCGGTCGAGCAGGTCGAGCACGCGCTTCTGCACCGTGACGTCCAGCGCGCTCGTGGGCTCGTCGGCGATCACGAGCTCGGGCTCGAGCGCGAGCGCGGCGGCGATCAGCACGCGCTGCCGCATGCCGCCGCTGAGCTCGTGCGGGTACTGCCGGATCCGGGTCTCGGGGTCGTCGATGTCGACCCGCTCGAGCAGGTCGAGGACGCGGGCGCGGATCTTCGCGCGGTCGCGCCACCCGTGGATCCTGAGGCTCTCGGCGATCGACGCGCCGATCGTGACGACCGGGTTGAGCGAGTTGCCGGGGTCCTGCGGGATGAGGCCGATGCGCCGCCCGCGGATGTCGCGCATGCGCCGGTCGCTCAGCCCGGTCAGCTCGGTGTCGCCGAGGCGGATGCCGCCGCCGGTGACGCGCCCGTTGCCCGCGAGGAGCCCGATGACGGCCTGGGCGACGGTCGTCTTGCCCGAGCCCGACTCGCCGACGAGCGCGGTGACCTCGCCGGGCCGCACCTCGAAGGTGACCCCGTCGACCGCCTGCACGTGGCCGCGGCGGGTGTGATAGGCCACGCGCAGGTCGTCGACGCGCAGCAGCGCTCGCTCGGCGCTCATCGGCCCTCACCCCCGCGGATCGCCTGGCTGAGGCGGTTCGTCGCTAGCACGACGAACACCACCACGAGGCCGGGGAGCACCGTGAGCCACCACGCGGTGGCGACGTAGTTGCGGCCCTCCGAGATCAGCAGGCCCCACTCCGGCGTCGGCGGCGGCGCGCCGTAGCCGAGGAACCCGAGCGTCGAGATCTGCAGGATCGCCGACCCGAACTGGAGGGCGGCGAGCGCGATCACCGGCGTGAGCGAGTTCGGCAGCACGTGGCGCCACAGCACGCTCAGGAAGGTGCCGCCGCTGCCGTAGGCGGCCTCGACGTACTCGCTCGTGCGGACGCTCACCACCTGCGACCGCGCGAGCCGGGCGAACACGGCGATCGAGGTGACGCCCACGGCGAGCGCGGCCGTCCACGTGCCGAAGCCGAGGAGGATCACGACCGTGAGCGACAGCAGCAGCGTCGGGATCGCGAGCATGACGTCGATGATCCGCATGAGCACGTCGTCGACGGCGCCGGGACGCGCGCCGGCGACGACGCCCACGGTGGTGCCGACGACGAACCCGACCAGCACCGCGATGAGCGCGGCGCTGATCGACTGCGACGCACCGTAGACGACGCGCGTGTAGAGGTCGCGGCCCGTGGCATCCGTCCCGAAGACGTGCTCGGCGCTCGGCGCCTGCAGCGCCGTCATCGCGGTGCCGTGGGTCGGGTCGCCGGGGGCGAACAGGCCGGGCGCGATCGCCCACGCGAGGGCGACGAGGATCACGACGACCGAGAGCACGACGCCGACGGAGAGGCGCCGCGAGCCGCGGCCGGCTGCGGTCAAGATCGACGCGGTCACGGCGGTCATGCGCGTGCCCCCTTCCGGAGCCGGGCGTCGAGGACGGGATAGAGCAGGTCGACCACGAGGTTGATGAGCACGAACGTCACCGCCGAGAGCACGACGACGGCGAGCAGCACCGGGGTGTCGCGGTTGGCGACCGCCTGCGCGGTGAGCTGGCCGATCCCGGCGCGCCCGAACACCGTCTCGGTCACGACGGCGCCGCCGACCAGCTCGCCGAAGAGGAGGCCGGCCATGGTCAGGGTGGGCAGGAGCGCGTTGCGCGAGACGTTGCGCCACAGGAGCCACGACGTGCTCGCCCCGCGCGCCTTGACGACCGAGACGAACGGCTGCGCCTTGACGTCGTCGATGCTACGCGTCAGCACCTGGGCGAGGGGCGCCGCGATCGGCACCGCGATCGTCGCGACCGGCAGGATGAGCGACTGCGCCGGCGTCGCGCCGATCAGGGGCACGAGTCCGAGCTGGAAGGAGAAGATCTGGATGAGGATGATGCCGAGCCAGAACACCGGCACCGACACGAACAGCGGCGGGATGCCGCGGAACACGCGTCGCAGGATGGGAAGGCCGCCGTAGGTCGCGGTGAAGGCCACCGTGACCGCGACGAGCACCGCGAGGACGATGCCGAGCACCGCCAGCAGCAGCGTGGACGGCAGCGCCGTCGCGATGAGCGTCGACACCGCCGCACCGGACTGCACCGAGTAGCCGAAGTCGCCGCGCAGGAACCCGGCGGTGATCTCGAAGAACCGCGTGAGCGGCGGCTCGTCCGCCCCGTACGCGGCGCGGATCTCGTCCAGCTGCTGCGGGGTGAGGCCGAGCTCCGGGCTGCCGTAGCGGGCGAGGATCGCGTCGCCGGGCAGCACGCCCAGCAGCACGTACGCGACCGTGTAGGCCAGGACGAGCACGATCGCGGCCTGGCCCAGCCGGCGCAGCACGTAGGTCATGTCCATCCTTCACAGCGGGATCGGGGGCGGATCGCGCCCGCCCCCGATCCTTGCGGCATCAGCGGTCGAGCCAGGCGGAGTACCAGCTCGGACGGCCGACCGACTCGGTGGCGAAGCCCTGCACGTCCGCGCGCAGGCCGAACACCTGCGGCTCCTCGAAGATCGGGAGAATGTACGCGTTCTCGGCGAGGTGCCGCTGCGCCGCCTCCGACGCGGCCTGACGCTCGTCCGAGGTGGGCTCCGACGCGATCGCCGACAGCAGCTCGTCGAGCTCGGCGTCGCCGACGCTGCCGTCGCGCGTGTCGAGGTTCAGCAGCGTGTTGCGGTTCTTCGACGCGTACTGCGACTTCAGGACGTCGAAGTCGGCGCGGCCGACCATCGAGTGGTACACCTGGATCGTGTCGATGTCGAGGCGCGCGATGTCCTGCGCGGCCTGGTCGCCGGGGAACAGCTTCACCTCGATGCCGAGGTCCTTCAGCTGCTCCTGGATGATCGTGACGACCTCCTTGGAGCGCGGCTGCGGCAGCGCCTCGTTGAACTGCAGCGTGAGCCGCTGGCCGTCCTTGACGCGCACGCCGTCGTCCCCGGGCACGAAGCCGGCCTCGTCGAGCAGCTTCGCCGCCTTCTTCGGGTCGTACTCGTAGTACTCCGACGTGTCGACGTAGCCGAGCGCGGTCTTCGCGAGCGCACCGGTGGCGAGATGGTAGTTCTCGGTGAAGAGGGTGTCGACGATCGCCTGCCGGTCGATGCCCGCGATGATCGCCTCGCGCACGCGGACGTCCTGCAGCAGCGGGTGGCGGAAGCGGAAGCTCAGGCCGTTGTTGACGCCGTTGGTCGCGGCGGCGACGAGCGCGAGCCCGGATGCCTTGAACTGCGCCTCGTCGGGCGCCTCGATCTGACGCGCGGCGTCGGCCTGACCCGAGACGACCGCGCCGACCCGGACGCTGTCCTCGCCGGCGACGCTGTAGGTCACCGAGTCCAGCAGCGCGCGGCCCTGGTGCTCCAGCGACGGCGGCGCCCAGTCGTAGTCGTCGCGCGCGGTGAGCACGATCTCGGTGCCGACCTTCTCGTCGGAGATGACGAACGGGCCGCTGCCGATCACGGTCGTGGCGTTGCCCGGACCGTAGCCCTCGGTGGACTTGTCGAGCGTGGCATCGGACAGGAGGCCCGAGTTGATGGTCGACACCGCCTGCGCGAAGCCCGGCGCGGGCGCCGAGAAGTAGAAGGTCACGGTGTCGTCGTCGACGACCTCGCCGTGGTCGTAGTTGTTGATCGCCTCCGACACGGCCAGCTTCTTGTCCGGGTCGCCCTTGCCGTACAGGTCGAGGTTCTTGACGACGTTGGCGGCGGTCAGCGGGGTGCCGTCGGAGTAGGTGACGTCGGTGCGGATGTCGAACGTGTACTCGGTGGCATCCGCGTTCACCTCGGGAAGCGCGGTCGCGATCCACGGCTCGAGCTCGAGCGTCTCGGGGTTCTGGTACAGCAGCCGGTCGGCGATGTTGTTGATGATGCCGCCGTTGGGGTAGAAGCCGCCCCCGGGCGGGTAGAGCGTGTTCCAGGTGAGCGAGTCGAGATAGGTCAGGTCGCCGCCGGCCTTCGGCTCGCCGGACGAGGCGGTGGAGTCGGTGGATCCGCCGGAGCACGC